>NZ_JBEXYC010000015.1:0-145742 GCF_040630835.1 Kitasatospora sp. NPDC005751 | reverse complement strand
GCTCGACCAACTCCCACTCGGCATCGGACAGCTCATGGCGACGTATCACCACACCATGATCCACTATCCAAGATCACTTTGACGACATGTCCTAGCACCGTCTGCAGCAGAAAGGGCTGGGCCACGATGGCGCGTACGGACGGATCAAAATCGGCGAAGAGCAGACGCGACAACTCAAGCCGTGACTCGTAGATCACGTGATCGCCCATCGTCGCCGACCAGTAGGTGCCCGAGTAGTGCTTCTGGTTCCTGTACCAGCGGAACGTCCGCCACGGATGAGCCGTCTGCAGCGACGCCGGTGCGACGGACGCCCAGGAACACTCCTCAATCCCGCTACCGCGCCCACGAAAGCTGACAGTCGCTTCCATCCCCACTCCCGAGTTGGAGTTGCCCCTCGGCAGCACGATGCTCCCGCCCAACACGCTGACGGGAGCACACCGGCAACACTCACTCGAACGAGGTACGGCAGCGACCTGCGAATCTCAGCCTGGTGTCGGATCCGACTTCGATCCGACACCGACCATGAGATTCCGACACGAAATTTGAGACCCTACACGGCGCGGTCAGTCCCGCGTCATGTCGACGAAGCGCGAGTAGTGGCCCTGGAAGGCCACCGTGATGGTGGCGGTCGGACCGTTACGGTGCTTGGCGACGATCAGGTCGGCCTCGCCGGCGCGCGGGGACTCCTTCTCGTAGGCGTCCTCGCGGTGGAGCAGGATGACCATGTCGGCGTCCTGCTCGATCGAGCCGGACTCACGCAGGTCCGAGACCATCGGCCGCTTGTCGGTGCGCTGTTCGGGACCACGGTTCAGCTGGGAGAGCGCGATCACCGGCACCTCCAGCTCCTTGGCCAGCAGCTTGAGGTTTCGCGACATGTCCGAGACCTCCTGCTGGCGGTTCTCGGCCCGGCGGGAGCCGCCGGACTGCATCAGCTGGAGGTAGTCGATGACGACCAGCTTGATGTCGTTGCGCTGCTTGAGCCGGCGGCACTTGGCGCGGATCTCCATCATCGACAGGTTCGGCGAGTCGTCGATGAACAGCGGCGCCTCACTGACGTCCGGCATCCGCCGGGCGACCCGCGTCCAGTCGTCGTCCGTCATGTTCCCCGAGCGCATGTGGTGCAGCGCCACCCGGGCCTCCGCCGAGAGCAGACGCATGGCGATCTCGTTGCGCCCCATTTCGAGCGAGAAGATCACGCTCGGCAACTTGTGCTGGATCGAGCAGGCCCGCGCGAAGTCCAGCGCCAGGGTGGAGTTGTGCGTCGGCACCATGGCCCGGGTCGCCAGGTACAGGTGGTCCGGGTTGTCGACCTCGACGCACCGGACGGGGACGCTGTCCGTCTCGCGCACCTCGACGATGAAGCGCTGCCTCAGCCGCGCCGTACCGGGGCGCCTGCGGTCGGAGTGCGTGATCCGCTTCCGCTCCAGCCCGAAGACCTCGTCCTCCGGCGTGAAGGTGACGATGTAGGCCGTGGACGAGTCCTCGGAGCGCCCCTTGACCCGCTTGGTGGCCACCCCGCAGCGGTAGCCGAGGCCGACCACGAGTTCCCGGAAGCTCTCGGCCAGTACCCGGTTGGTGACGGCGAACTGCACCGAGCCCGTTCGGTTGACCGTTCCGTCCGTGTCGAGGAGCCCGGCCAGCAGCGCCCGGCGCTGGGCGATGGAACCACGCAGGTACTCCGCGGGGATGTGCTTGTCGCCCAGGACCCCGAGGCCCCGTAGCGCCACGAGCAGGCTGCCGTGGCTCCGGGTGCAGCCCGAGCACCGCGGTTCGGCGGCGCCCGAGACGCACGCCCGGCCACAGTCCACGCAGGTGGGTGCCGGAACGGGCGCCGAGACCAGCCGCGCCCGCCCGCCGCACGACCTTCCGCAGGTCCGCACCTGGGCGAGCTTGGGCATGAAGGCGGCGCCGCAGACGACGCAGACCCGCTCGGCGGCCACCGGCCGCGCCACCGCGAACCTCAGCGCGTAGGTCAGCGACGTGCCGCCCACCTGCCGTGCCTCGAAGCCCTCCTCCTCGATGCGGCGGATGATCTCCGGGTCGGCCGAGGTGATCCTCGCGGCGTCGCTGTGGCCGTCACCCAGCCAGGCCCCCAGCGTGTACGGCGGTACGGGCAGGTCACGCTCCGGAAGGTCCAGTGCCGCGGTGTTGCGGACGGAGTGGTTGGCACGGCGGTCCGCCGTAAGGCAGCGAACCGTCGCGGCGATCTCCTTGGTCGTCCTGACCTCCGCCCGCGCGGCCCGTGCCGACCTGCGGGAGGCCCGGGTCTCGGTCAGCCACTGGTGGTCGGCGTCGGCGATCACGGAGGTACCGTCGTCGAACACCACCTCGAAGCACGGGCGGCCCGTCATGACCTCGGTGGCGGCGACCACCCGCGTCGGCAGCCCCGCGGCATCGAGGAGGAGGTCACCCGTCCGGACCTCTCCCATGGTGGTCCAGCCGTCCGGGGTCGGCAGCGGCGTGTCCAGCGCCAGGGCCTTACCCATGGCCGGACGGGCCGCGATGACGATCATCTGGCCGGGGTGCAGGCCGTTGGTGAGCTGGTCGAAGTCGGCGAAGCCGGTCGGGACGCCGGACATCTGGCCGTTGCGGGAGCCGATCGCCTCGATCTCGTCGAGGGCGCCCTCCATGATGTCGGAGAGCGGCGCGTAGTCCTCGTTGGTCCGCTGCTCGGTGACGGCGTAGATCTCCGCCTGGGCCGCGTTGACGATCTCGTCGACGTCGCCCTCGGCGGCGTAGCCCATGCCCGCGATCCGGGTGCCGGCCTCGACCAGCCGGCGCAGCACCGCCCGCTCGTGGACGATCTCGGCGTAGTACTCGGCGTTGGCGGCGGTCGGGACGGAGTTGACCAGGGTGTGCAGGTAGCCGGGGCCGCCGACCCGGACGAGCTCGCCGCGCTTGGTCAGCTCGCCGGCCACGGTGATCGGGTCGGCCGGCTCCCCGCGGGCGTAGAGGTCGAGGATGGCGCCGTGGATCAGCTCGTGCGCGGGCCGGTAGTAGTCGGCCGGCTTCAGCACCTCGACCACGTCGGCGATGGCGTCCTTGGACAGCAGCATGCCGCCGAGGACGGACTGCTCGGCGGCGAGGTCCTGCGGGGGCACCCGCTCGAAGCCGTCGGCCGCGGAGCGCTCGTCCTCGTCGTCCTGGCGCCGCTTGCCGCCGTCGCGCTGGAAGCCGCCCGAGCCCTTGCCGCCCTTCTGGAAGCCGCCGGAACCGGAGCCGGAGCCCGAACCGCGCCCGCGCGCGACCGGCAGCCGGTCGCCGGGACCGTCCGGGAAGGGAGCGTCGGCGAAGGCACCGACCGGGAACGGGTCGTCCGCGGTCTGCCAGTCCTCCTCCGGCGGCGGGGCGTCGTGGTCGTCGTACTGGGGGCCGGTCACGCGTGTTCCCCGATCAGCGAGTGGTGCGAGTTGGAGCGGGCCTTGCCGGTGGCTGGGTGGAGCGGAGCCGCGCCCCTCTTTCTACCTCCACCGCACCGACAAATCGGACGCCGGGGCGGGTGGGAGTGTCGGGCGGAGAGCCCACGCTAAGGCGCCGGAAGCCCTTCAGCCAAGGCGGTTATCCACAGGGGGTGTGGACGAGCGGCCGGAGGCTGTGGAGAAGTACCGCAAACCTGTGGACGCCCCTGTGGAAAGCCCTGTGGATAACCGGACCATCGATCCGCTGTCAACCTGATGACCTGGGATTACCTCGTTCGAGGGCTGTGCATGAGAAATTCTTCACACGCAGCCGAGTGGCCGTGGACACACAGCACCGCGGACTCGTCGCCCAGGATTTCGAGTAACACTCCAAACCGGCTGGCGGTCATTACCTGTGGATGAGTAGCCTTGACCCCATGACCGCCCCCACCACCGACCGCCGCCGGCACGACAGGGAGATCCTCGCCCTGGCCGTCCCGGCCTTCGGCGCCCTGGTCGCCGAGCCGCTGTTCCTGCTGGCCGACTCGGCCATCGTGGGCCACCTCGGCACCCCCCAGCTGGCCGGTGTGGGTGTCGCCTCGGCCGCGCTCACCACCGCCACCGGGGTCTTCGTCTTCCTCGCCTACGCCACCACCGCCGCGGTCGCCCGCCGGATCGGCGCCGGCGACCGCCGGGCCGCCATCCAGCAGGGCATCGACGGCATCTGGCTCGCCCTCGCGCTGTCGCTCGGCGTGGTCGCCCTGGCCGTGCTGCTGGCGCCCTGGGCGGCCGACCTGCTGGGCGCCTCGGCCACCGCCGCGCCCTACGCCGTGACGTATCTGCGGATCAGCGCGCTCGGCATCCCCGCGATGCTGATGGTGATGGCCGCCACGGGCGTGCTGCGCGGCCTCCAGGACACCCGCACCCCGCTGCTGGTGGCGGTCGCGGGCTTCGCCGCCAACATCGGCCTGAACGTCGGCCTGGTGTACGGCGCCGGGCTGGGGGTGGCCGGCTCCGCCTGGGGCACCGTGCTGGCCCAGACCGGGATGGCCGCCGCCTACCTGGTCGTGGTGGTCCGCGGGGCCCGCCGGGAGCGCGCCTCGCTGCGGCCGGACGCGGCGGGCATCCGGGCCTGCGCCCGGGCCGGCGGACCGCTGATGGTCCGCACGCTGAGCCTGCGCGCCATCCTGATGATCGCCACCGCGGTCGCCGCCGGGCTCGGCGACGACGCGATAGCCGCGCACCAGGTCGCCATGACGGTCTTCCTCTTCATCGCCTTCGCCCTGGACGCCATCGCCATCGCCGGGCAGGCGATCATCGGCCGCCACCTGGGCGCCGCGGACGTCGCCGGGGCGCGGGCGGCCACCCGGCGGATGATCGAGTGGGGCATCGGCTCCGGACTGCTGCTCGGCCTGCTGGTGGTGGCGGCCCGGCCGCTGTACGTCCCGCTGTTCACGCCCGACCCGGCGGTGCAGGCCCAGCTGAACACCGTGCTGCTGCTGCTCGCCCTCTGCCAGCCGGTCTCCGGCCTGGTCTACGTCCTGGACGGGGTGCTGATGGGCGCCGGCGACGGCCCGTACCTGGCCTGGGCCATGCTGGCCACGCTGGCGGTCTTCGCCCCGGTGGCCCTCGCGGTGCCGGCCCTCGGCGCCGGACTGGCCGGGCTCTGGTGGGCGATGAACCTGTTCATGCTGGTCCGCGCGGCGTTCCTGGCCCGGCGAGCCCTGAGCGGCAAGTGGCTGGTCACCGGCGCGGTGCGGGCCTGAGCCAGGGCCCCGGTGCGGGCCTGAGCCCGGGCCCCGGTGCGGGCCTGAGCCCGGGCCCCGGTGCGGCGCCGGGCCCCGGGAACGACCGAGGGCCGGCCACCCCCCGAAGGGGTGACCGGCCCTCGGGCCACAGCTACGGAGCTCAGGCAGCGACGACGGCGACGTCGAGGTTGGCCTGGACGTCGGAGTGCAGCTTGACCGAGACCTTGTGGGTGCCCACGGTCTTGATCGGCGAGGCGATCGCGACGGCGCGCTTGTCCACGGCCGGGCCGCCGGCGGCCTTGATGGCCTCCACGACGTCGGCCTGGGTCACCGAACCGAACAGACGGCCGGCCTCGCCCGAGCGAACGGCCAGCTTGACCTGGACGCCTTCGAGCTTGCCCTTGACCTCGTTGGCGGCCTCAAGGGTCTGGATCTCGTGGATCTTGCGGGCGCGACGGATGGCGTCGACGTCCTTCTGGCCGCCCTTGGTCCAGCGGATGGCGAAGCCACGCGGGACCAGGTAGTTGCGGGCGTAGCCGTCCTTGACCTCGACGACCTCGCCGGCGGAGCCGAGACCCGGCACCTCGTGCGTGAGGATGATCTTCATTACTTGGTCACCCTCTCTTAGCGCGCGGTGCTGGTGTAGGGCAGCAGCGCCATCTCACGGCTGTTCTTCACGGCCGTGGCGACGTCACGCTGGTGCTGGGTGCAGTTGCCGGTCACCCGGCGGGCACGGATCTTGCCGCGGTCGGAGATGAACTTCCGCAGCAGGTTCGTGTCCTTGTAGTCAACGTAGTTGACCTTGTCCTTGCAGAAGACGCAAACCTTCTTCTTCGGCTTGCGAGCAGGCGGCTTCGCCATTGTGTGCTCCATTTGGGGTTCACGGCCCGGCAGGCGTCTCACGACGCCGGCGCCGGGCCGCACGAAATCTGTCAGCTCTTAGAACGGGGGCTCTTCCGAGAAGCCGCCACCGGACGGAGCGCCCCAGCTGCCGCCACTCTGGTTGCTGTTGCCACCAGAGGGAGCGCTGGACGCCCACGGGTCGTCGGACGGGCCGGACTGGCCACCGGAGTTTCCACCCCAGTTGCCGCCCTGCTGGCCGCCACCGCCGCCCCAGTTACCGCCGCCCTGGCCGCCGCCGCCCTGCTGGCCGCCGCCGAAGCCGCCGCCGCCGGGAGCGCCGGACCGGTTGGCCCGGGTGACCTTCGCGGTCGCCGAACGCAGGCTCGGGCCCACCTCGTCGACCTCGACCTCGAAGACCGTCCGCTTCTCGCCTTCCTTGGTCTCGTAAGACCGCTGGCGCAGTCGGCCCTGCACGATGACGCGCATGCCGCGCTGCAGCGACTCGGCGACGTTCTCCGCCGGCTGCCGCCAGACGTTGCACGTGAGGAAGAGGCTCTCGCCGTCCTTCCACTCGTTCGTCTGACGGTCGAAGGTGCGGGGAGTGGACGCGATGCGGAACTTCGCGACCGCCGCACCCGACGGGGTGAAGCGCAGCTCGGGGTCGTCGACGAGATTGCCGACGAGGGTGATGACGGTCTCGCCTGCCATGGTGGTGATGACCTCTCCGGAAGAGTTCCGTTCACCGCTGTTTCACGTGAAACAGCGGACGCGAGCTACCCGAGGCCCGAGGGCCTCAGAGGTGGCTCAGTGGGTGTCCGGGCGCAGGACCTTGGTCCGCAGAACCGACTCGCTCAGGCCAAGCTGGCGGTCGAGCTCCTTGACGACCTCAGGCGTGGCCTTGAGGTCGATGACCGAGTAGATGCCCTCGGACTGCTTGTTGATCTCGTAAGCCAGACGGCGACGACCCCAGGTGTCGACCTTCTCCACCTTGCCGCCGCCGTTGCGGACGACAGTGAGGAAGTTCTCGATCAGGGGGGAGACAGCGCGCTCCTCGACCGAGGGGTCGAGGATGACCATCAGCTCGTAGTGACGCATGTGTAACCCACCTCCTTTGGACTCAGCGGCCACGGTCTCTCCGTGGCAGGAGGGTTGTGCAGCGTCGGCACCGGAGTCAGTGACGACACCGGCCCACCGTAGTGGTCCGGTCCGACACTCGACCCCCGTCCACCCGGAAGAGGGCGCAAGGGGGCACAACTACACCAGTGCAGACGGCACAGCCTACCCGCACCCGGACGGCCGAACAAAATGCATAGGGGTTGTGATCCGCGCCCCAACCACCGCAATCTGGACGGAACGGGTTTCCTGCTCGTTCGTCTCTCCGCCAGGAGGTGGGACACATGGCCCAGACCTTCCACCGGTTCCCCGCCCTCACCCTGAACACCGACGGCAACCGGCACCCCCGCGAGAACACCCTGGTCGGCATCACCCTGCTGTTGGGCGTGCTGGCCTTCACGACGTCGTTCTTCCACAACCTCCATCTGCTGAGCTCGTGGACCGGACTCCTCGGCATCGTCACCGGCCTCTGGGGGCAGTTCGTCTCCGTCACCACGGCCGAGCGCTTCGTCCTGGTCATCAGCCTCACCGCCTCGGCCTTCGGCTTCTACCTGGGCGTGGCCCACGGCGGCCTCTGGGGCTAGCCCCGCGAACCGCACCGATCGTCCCGACCTGCCCCGACCGGCCCAGACCGGCCCAGACCACCCCGACCCCTCCGGCGCCGCCGGAACTCTCGGCGCCCCCGTCACGTACCTCATCAGTGAGACAGGTAGGTGACGGGGGCGCCGCCACGCCCGCAGCCGTGGGCGCCGGTGCCCCGGACGATAGGGTCAGCCCGAGAACCTGGGGCCGCCCGCAGCCCGACCGACGAGGAGCACCGAGCATGAGCCTGCGCCTGAGGACGATCACCCGCGAGGAGCACCTCGCCTTCATCAGGAGCCGCGCCTCTGCCAGCCACATGCAGGTGCCGTCCTGGGGCGACGTGAAGGCGGAGTGGCGTTCGGAGTCCATCGGCTGGATCGACGAGTCCAACCAGATCGTCGGCGCCGGGCTGGTGCTCTACCGCCAGCTGCCGAAGGTCAAGCGCTACCTGGCGTACCTGCCCGAGGGCCCGGTGATCGACTGGTTCGACCGCGACATCGAGCGCTGGCTCTCCCCGATGCTGGCGCACCTCAAGTCGCAGGGCGCCTTCTCGGTGAAGATGGGCCCGCCGGTGGTGATCCGCCGGTGGAACGCGCCGACCATCAAGGAGGCCATCGCCGCCAAGCAGGCCAAGCGCCTGCGCGACATCGAGGCCGACTGGTACGAGCCGCGCGCCTTCGAGGTGGCCGACCGGCTCCGCAAGGCCGGCTGGCTGCAGGGCGAGGACGGCGGCGCCGGCTTCGGCGACGTCCAGCCGCGCTACGTCTTCCAGGTGCCGCTGGCCAACCGCTCGCTGGACGACATCCAGAAGGGCTTCAACCAGCTCTGGCGCCGGAACATCAAGAAGGCCGAGAAGAGCGGCGTCGAGGTGGTCCAGGGCGGCTACGACGAGCTGCCGATCTTCCACCAGCTGTACCTGGTGACCGCCGAGCGCGACCGCTTCACCCCACGCCCGCTGGCCTACTTCCAGCGCATGTGGAAGGCCCTCACCTCCGAGGACCCGAACCGCATGCGGCTCTACATCGCCTACCACGAGGGCGAGCCGCTGGCCGCGACCACGATGCTCGTGGTCGGTGAGCACGTCTGGTACTCCTACGGTGCCTCGGCCAACCACAAGCGCGAGGTCAAGCCGTCCAACGCGATCCAGTGGCGGATGATGCGCGACTCGTACGCGCTCGGCGGCGGGGTGTACGACCTGCGCGGCATCAGCGACACGCTGGACGAGAACGACCACCTGTTCGGCCTGATCCAGTTCAAGGTCGGCACCGGCGGCCAGGCCGCCGAGTACCTCGGCGAGTGGGACTTCCCGCTCAACAAGCTGCTGCACAAGGCGCTCGACCTCTACATGTCGCGCCGCTGAGCCGCTTGCCCGCCGTGCCCAACACCCCCTGGGAGATGACCCGATGACGCTGTCGCTCTACCTCGACACCGAACGCTGGCGCACCCACCAGCGCTCCGTCCTGGCCGAGTTCCCCGGCCTGGTGCCGGTGGCGAAGGGCAACGGCTACGGCCTGGGCAACCACCGGCTCGCCGAGGAGGCGACCCTGCTCGGCACCGGCGTGATGGCCGTCGGCACCGCCTACGAGGCGGCCGACGCGGCCGACTGGTACGGCGGCGAGCTGCTGGTGCTCACCCCGTACCGGGTCGGCGAGGAGGTGCTGCCGCTGCCGCACGCCCGGGTGATCCGGACGGTGGCGAGCCTGGACGGGCTGCGCGCGCTGCACGGCGCCCGGGTGGTGGTGGAGTGCATGACCACCATGCGCCGGCACGGGGTGAGCGCGGCCGACCTGCCGGCGGTCGCCGCCGAGCTGGACGGCGTCTCCTTCGAGGGCCTGGCGCTGCACCTGCCGATGGACCGGCCGGACGGCTCCGACCCGGTGGACGAGGTCGCCCACTGGGTGGACACCGCCCGGGCGGCCGGCATCCCCGTGCACACCGTGTTCGTCAGCCACCTCGGCGCGGCCGGCATGGAGAAGCTGGCCCAGCGCTACCCCGGCACCGTCTTCCGCGCCCGGATCGGCACCCGGCTCTGGCTGGGCGACCACGGTGCGCTGGAGGTCCGGGCCACGGTGCTGGACGTCACCCCGGTCGCGAAGGGCGACCGCTACGGCTACCGCCAGCACCCGGCGCCCACCGACGGCCACCTGCTGGTGGTCGCCGGCGGCACCGCGCACGGCATCGGCCTGGAGGCGCCCAAGTACGTCCAGGGCATGTCCTCGCGGGCCAAGGGCATCGCCCGGGCCGGTCTGGCGACGGTCAACAAGACCAAGTCGCCGTTCAACTGGGCCGGCAAGCAGCTCTGGTTCGCCGAGCCGCCGCACATGCAGGTCTCGCTGCTCCTGCTGGACAACGAGACCAAGCCGCCGGTGGTCGGCGACGAACTCGTCCTTCAGGTCCGGCACACCACCACGCACTTCGACCGTGTGGTGGACCGCTAGAGCACGCGGCCGGGAGCCCGTCCGGGCGGACGGGCTCCCGGCCCGCCCTACGGCTTGGCGCTGCCGGCGGTCTCCGGCGCGTGCGGCTCGTCGTCGAGCCACAGCTCGGGGCCGGCCGGCGCGTAGCCGGCGTAGCTCGCCGCCTCCCGCAGCTGTCGGGCGGTGCCGACCACGAAGACGTCCGGGGCGTGGTCGAGCACCCCGCCGGACGGGTCGTCGGTGCCGTCCCAGCGCACCGGGTCGCGGTCGGGCAGCAGGATGTCGCGGATGACCATGCCGCACAGGTACAGCGTGCCGAGCAGGTGCAGCACGATGGCGAAGTGGTACCAGGACTCGCCGATCCCGTGCTGCTTGGGCCCGGTGACGAAGCCCAGGTGGGACCAGATGCCCAGGGTGTAGAGCACCTCGCAGGCCTGCCAGATCAGGAAGTCCCGCCAGCGCGGCCGGGCCAGCACCGCCAGCGGCAGCAGCCAGAGCGCGTACTGCGGCGAGTAGACCTTGTTGACCAGGATGAACGCGGCCACCACCAGGAAGGCCAGCTGGGCGAAGCGCGGGCGGCGGGGCGCCGAGAGGGCCAGCCAGGCGATCCCCAGGCAGGCGAGCACCATCAGGATGCCGATGAAGAGGTCGAGGTTGGCCAGGCCGACGCCGCGGCTCTGCATCAGGATCAGCCAGAACGAGCCGTAGTCCTCGGTGCGGTGCTCGCTGAAGACGTAGAAGGTCGACCAGCCCCGCCAGTTGGCGAGCATGATCGGCAGGTTGACCAGCAGCCAGGCACCGACCGCGCCGCCGAGCATCGCCCGGAACTCGCGCCAGCGCCCGGCCCGCCAGCAGAGCAGCAGCAGCGGACCGATCAGCAGCAGCGGGTAGAGCTTGGCGGCGGTGGCCAGGCCGATGAAGACACCGGCCCAGACCGGCCGCGAACCGGACCACCAGGCCATCGCGACGGCGGCCAGCGCGACCGCCAGCAGGTCCCAGTTGACGGTGGCGTTCAGCAGCAGGCAGGGCGCCAGCGCGAACATCAGCGCGTCCCACGGACGGCGCCGGTGGGTGCGGGAGAGCGCGACCACGGCGACCACCGCGCAGGCCATCAGCAGGCCCGCGTTGATCGCCCAGAACCACTGCTCCTGCTGCTGGCTCGAGCCGCCGCCGGGCGTCAGCCAGGCCGCGATCTGCATGAAGAACCCGGTCAGCACCGGGTACTCCAGGTACTGCAGATCGCCCGAGGTGCCCGGGATCCGGTCCACGTAGGGGTGCAGGCCGGCCGCGAAGCCGCGCCCGGAGAACAGGTGCGGGATGTCGCTGTAACAGGCGTGGATGTACTGCGGCGACCCCGGCTGGAACCAGGCGGCGTCGTAGCAGGGCAGCTTCTGCGCCATGCCCAGCACCGAGACCACGATCACCACCAGCGCCAGGAAGCGCGCCGGGATCCACCAGGAGACGCCCAGCAGCGCGCGGCGGCCGGGCGGGCCGCCGAACACCTCGCTGCCGGCCGCGGCCACCGGGTCCTCGTCCGCCGGGACGACCACGGTGTTGGCGGGCGGGGCGACCGTGGCGGGCGGCGCGACCTTCGCGGGCACCGCCGGAGCCGGCCCGGAATCCTCGATGGGCCCGATGTGGCCGACGGGTTCGTCACGATCGCTCGACGTCATGCCGGACATCCTGCCGCACCTCCCCCGGCTGGACGAGGAGGCCCCCTGAGCGGCCCGGGGCCGATCCGGCGATTCATGGCCAAATGACGAGAATGCCGGTGCCGGCGGGGCGGGGACCGGCGGGACGAGGCAGGGCGGGGCAGGGCGGGGCAGGGCGGCGCCGCGCCCCCCGGCCGGGAACGACGGAACGGCGGTGGCGGACCTCCGAGGAGGTCCGCCACCGCCGTTCGCACGTCTCGCGCCGCTCGGCGCCGGGCGTCAGGGCGCCGCCGCGCCCTGCTGGGCACCACCCGTCGGACTGGGCGACATGGTCGGCTTGGTCGGCTTGGTGCTGCTGGGCGCGGGCCCGGTCGACGCGGTCGACGACGTCGGCTGCGGGGTGGTGCAGAGCCCCGGGATGAGGCAGGTGGGCGAGGATCCGCCACCGCCGTTGCCGCCACCGCCGGTCGGCGGCTGGGTCTTGGTCGGCGCCTGGGTCGGCACCGTGCCCGGGCAGTCCACGCCGGGCACACAGGCCGGCTGGGTGTTGGTGGGCTGCGTCGGCTGCTGCGCGCCCGGGTCCGGCGCGGTGGGCGCCGTGGTCTCGGTCATCGTCGGCGAGGAAGAGGGCGAGGCCGTGCTCGGCGCCCCGGAGGAGTCCACCTGGGTGCCGACCGGCTGCGGCGTCGGGAAGTCCATCTTCTTCTCGTTGGCCAGGGCGGCCTTCATGTACCGGGTGAAGATGTCGGTCGGGGTGTCACCACCGTGCACCGAGTCCTTGCCGCCGGTGCCGTTGAGCGACAGGCGCTCGTGCTTGGTCGGGTCCTCGCGCCACATCGCGACGCTGGTGGCCAGCTGCGGGGTGTAGCCGACCCACCAGGCCGACTTGTTCTCGTCGGTGGTACCGGTCTTGCCGGCCACCGGGCGGCCCAGCGCGTTGCTCTTGGAGCCGGTACCGTTCTTCGCCACGTTCACCAGCACGTCGGTGACGTTGTCCGCGACGGCCGGCTCCAGCGCCTGCTTGAGCTCGGGCTTGCTGAAGCCCGGCCGCGCCGTGCCCTTCACCTCGACCTTGGTCACCGAGTAGGGGTCGGCCTGCTTGCCGCTGGCCGCCAGGGTCGCGTACGCGTCGGCCATCCGGATCGGGCTCACGGTGGAGGTGCCGAGCGCGAAGGTCGGGGTCTTGGGGTCGGCGAAGCTCTCCTTGCGCACGCCCATCGCCTCGGCGATGTTGGCCACGTTCTGGCCGCCGACGTCCTGGTTGAGCTGGACGAACGGGACGTTGAAGGAGTTCTGCATGGCCGCCCGCAGCGAGACGTAGCCGCGCTTGCCGGCGTCCTCGTTCTTCTGCCGGTACGGCTTGCCGTCGTCACCGATCACCAGCGAGCCGTCCGGCTTGCGGATCTCGGACAGGTCGTCCGAGAGGTAGCGGCTGTCGGCGTTGATCCGCTTCGGCTGGCCCTTGTCGTCCTTCGCGGTCTGCACCCCGACCTGCATCGCGGCGGCCAGCACGAAGGGCTTGAAGGTCGAGCCGACCTGGACGCCCTTGGCGTCCGCGTTGTTGTCGAAGTGCTGGTTCTCCACGCCGTCGCCGCCGTATATGGCGACGATCGCACCGTCGCCGGGGCGGACGCTGGCCGCGCCGAACTGGACGAAGTTGTCCTTCTCGGGCCGCTTCTGGACGTTGAGCGTCTCGCCCTTGACGTCGTCCACGGCCTTCTTGAGGGCGTCGACCTTGTCCTTCTCGAAGGTCGTGTAGATCTTGTAGCCGCCCTTGTCGATCGACTGCTGGGTGATCGTCGGGTCCTTGGACATCATGAACTTGTTCGCGGTGTCGACCAGGTAGCTGATCTCGCCGTTCATGTTGGTCGGCGGCTTGCGCGGGATCGGCTCGGGGAACGCGGTGCACTTGGCCCGCTCCTCCGCCGTGGCGTTCTTGGTGGTGACCATCCGGTTCAGGATCCAGGTCCAGCGCTCCACGGCGCGGTCCTTGTTCGCCGCAATGGTGGGGTCGTACAGTGCGGCGCCCTTGAGCAGACCGGCCAGCATGGCGCTCTGGCAGATGTCGAGGTCCTTGGCGTCGATGCCGTAGTACGCCTGGGAGGCCGCCTGGATGCCGGTGGCCCCGCGGCCGAACCAGCTGACGTTCAGGTAGTCCCGCAGGATGTCGTTCTTCTCCGTCTCCTGATTGACCTTCAGGGTGATGAAGAACTCGCGCACCTTGCGGCTGAGCGTCTGGTCCTGGCTCAGGTAGGCGTTCTTGACGTACTGCTGGGTGATCGTCGAGGCGCCCTGGGTCTCGCCGCCGGTCGCCATGTTGTACACGGCGCGCATCATGCCCACGGGGTCGATGCCGCTGTCGGTGCGGAAGGTGGCGTTCTCCGCGGCGATGACGGCGTTCTGCACGTTGGGACTGATGTCGGCGAGCTCGACGATCTGCCGGTTGGTCTCGCCCTTGCGGGCCATCTCCGAGCCGTCGGCCCAGTAGTAGATGTTGTTCTGGTCGTTCACCAGGTCGTGGATCTGCGGGACGGTGGTGGACGCGTAGGCGTACCAGACCCCGCCCACGCAGGTCGCGAAGAAGACCAGGAAGCCGGTGAGCCACTGCTTCCACGACGGCAGCCAGCGGCGGACGCCCTGCTTGCCGAAGCGCGGGTAGTCGATGAACCGTTTCTTGCCGGGCTTGCCGGGCTTGCCACCGCGGTCATCCGCACCGGCCGCCGCCGCGCCGCCGGCGCGCTTGCCGCCCCTCTGGGCCGCCTTGCGCATCTCGGCCCGGGTCATCCGGGGCTGCTGCGCGGTCTCCCGGACACCCGCCGGACGCCGGCGGCCGGGACCGTCCGGGCCGGGCCCGTCCTGTCCCGCGCCGCCCGGGCGGCCGTTGTCACCCGGGGGCTGCCCGCCACCGTCGGCAGACCTCCGCCGTCGTTCGCTCATGTTCCAGCTACTCCTCGCCAGGCGGTCGAGCCTGAAGGCAGGGTTCACGTCCGATGCCCGCAACCGCCCTAACCCCGGAGGTGGTCCTCGTGCACACGCGACAGCGTACGCAGCCGAGAACCGCACCTAATCGGGCATCAGGTATCAATGCCCGCAAAACGGCGGCAGATCATTACATGCCCGTTGCCAAGCACACCTGCGCGTCGCCTTGTGATCACATTCACGCGTGCCCCCCTTGCTCGACCGGGGACCCAGGTTTACTGTTCTCGATATATCGAGCCGATACATCGGCACGGCATACCGCCGGAGACGGCGGGCCAGGACCCGGCCTGGAGGAAGGAGGACGACGGCATTGGGCAGGCGCTCAGGAGTGCTGGAGTTCGCCGTTCTCGGCCTGCTCCACGACGCCCCGATGCACGGGTACGAGCTGCGCAAGCGGCTCAACGTCCTGCTCGGAACGTTGCGCGCGTTCTCCTACGGAACGCTCTATCCGTGTCTGAAGAGCCTGGTGGCCCAGGGCTTCCTCGTCGAGGACAACCCGGACGACGAGTACGTCCCGGCCACCGCGCTCAACGGCAAGCGGTCCAAGATCGTCTACCGGCTCTCCCCCGAGGGCAAGGAGCGCTTCGAGGAGCTGCTGGCCGACTCCGGCCCCGACGCGTGGGAGGACGAGCACTTCGGCGTCCACTTCGCGTTCTTCGGCCAGACCGACCGGGCCGTGCGGATGCGCGTCCTGGAGGGTCGCCGCAGCCGGCTGGAGGAGCGCCTCGAACGGATGCGCAACTCGCTCGCCCGGGCCCGCGAGCGGTTCGACGACTACACCGTCGAGCTGCAGCGGCACGGCCTGGAGTCGGTGGAGCGCGAGGTCCGGTGGCTCAACGAGCTGATCGAGACCGAGCGGGCCAACCGCAGTGGCCGGACCGGACCGCTCACCGGCGGGTCGAGTACCGCAGGATCCGACAAGACTTCGGACGGCCGTGGCCAGGAGGCCGGATCCCCGGATCCGCCCGGGCCACCGTACGACCGCCCGGGGCGCTCCGACCAGGAGCGCTGACACCGCGTCCGCCCTGTGCCGCGCGGTAGGAGTGGGCGCCTCGCGCCCGTCAGGCATTCATCGAAAACGCAGGACGAGCGCCGCCGAGCACCGGCGGCCCTCATGAGATCACAGGGAGCAACCGGAATGGGTTCGGTTCGCGTAGCCATCGTGGGCGTGGGCAACTGCGCCGCGTCGCTGGTGCAGGGTGTCGAGTACTACAAGGACGCCGACCCGGCCGGCAAGGTCCCCGGCCTGATGCACGTCCAGTTCGGTGAGTACCACGTCCGTGACGTGGAGTTCGTCGCCGCCTTCGACGTCGACGCCAAGAAGGTCGGCTTCGACCTGGCCGACGCCATCGGCAGCAGCGAGAACAACACCATCAAGATCTGCGACGTGCCGCCGACCGGTGTCACCGTCCAGCGCGGCCACACCCTCGACGGCCTCGGTAAGTACTACCGGGAGACCATCGAGGAGTCCGACGAGGCCCCGGTCGACGTCGTCCAGGTCCTCAAGGACCAGCAGGTCGACGTTCTCGTCTGCTACCTGCCCGTCGGTTCGGAGCACGCGGCGAAGTTCTACGCCCAGTGCGCCATCGACGCCAAGGTCGCCTTCGTGAACGCCCTCCCGGTGTTCATCGCGGGCACCAAGGAGTGGGCGGACAAGTTCACCGAGGCCGGCGTGCCGATCGTCGGTGACGACATCAAGTCCCAGGTCGGCGCCACCATCACGCACCGCGTGATGGCCAAGCTGTTCGAGGACCGCGGTGTCGTGCTCGAGCGCACCATGCAGCTGAACGTCGGCGGCAACATGGACTTCAAGAACATGCTCGAGCGTGAGCGCCTGGAGTCCAAGAAGATCTCGAAGACGCAGGCCGTCACCTCGCAGATCCGGGACCGTGAGCTGGGCGCCAACAACGTCCACATCGGCCCGTCCGACTACGTGGCGTGGCTCGACGACCGCAAGTGGGCCTACGTCCGCCTTGAGGGTCGCGCGTTCGGCGACGTCCCGCTGAACCTCGAGTACAAGCTCGAGGTCTGGGACTCCCCGAACTCCGCCGGTGTCATCATCGACGCCGTGCGCGCCGCGAAGATCGCCAAGGACCGCGGCATCGGCGGCCCGATCCTCTCCGCGTCCTCGTACTTCATGAAGTCCCCGCCGGTCCAGTACTTCGACGACGAGGCCCGCGAGAACGTCGAGAAGTTCATCAAGGGCGAGGTCGAGCGCTGAGCTCGATGACGATCCCGATCGTCGGGCGCCCGGGTTCCGGGCGCTGAGCACAGGACACGCGCTGAACGGGTCCACGGTCCGCCGTGGGCCCGTTCACCGTTTTCCGGCGAATGTTTCACGTGAAACACGGACCGGTTCCATGGCAGTCTGGGCGGGTGGCGATCACGGACAACGGCAGCACCGACCAGACCGCGCACCGCGCCACGCTCCTCGGCCTGCTCCGCGGGCGAGATTTCCGCCGACTACTGACCGCCCGGGTGCTCTCCCAGCTCTCCGACGGCGTCTTCCAGGTCTCGCTCGCCGCCTACGTGGTGTTCTCCCCGGAGAAGCAGTCCTCCCCCGCCGACATCGCCTCGGTGCTGGCCGTGATGCTGCTGCCGTTCTCCGTGATCGGCCCGTTCGCCGGCGTGCTGCTGGACCGCTGGCGCCGCCGTCAGGTGCTGTTCTACGGCAACCTGGCCCGGTTCGGGCTCGGCCTGGTCACCGGCGGCCTGCTCCTGGCCGAGGCCCCGACCGCGCTGTTCTTCGCCTCCGCGCTGCTGGTCACCGCGCTCAACCGGTTCATCCTGGCGGGCCTGTCCGCGGCGCTGCCCCGGGTCGTCCCGCAGGACCAGCTGGTGACCGCCAACGCGCTCTCCCCCACCCTGGGCACGGTCGCCGCGGCCTCCGGCGGAGGCCTGGGCTTCCTGCTGCACCAGGTGCTGACCCCCGGGCCGAGGGCCGACGCGGCGCTGGTCACCGTCGCCGCGCTGCTCTACCTGTC
The DNA here is from genome assembly GCF_040630835.1 of Kitasatospora sp. NPDC005751. Lineage (NCBI taxonomy): Bacteria > Bacillati > Actinomycetota > Actinomycetes > Kitasatosporales > Streptomycetaceae > Kitasatospora > Kitasatospora sp. NPDC005751. The sequence goes on along the minus strand of NZ_JBEXYC010000015.1, from coordinate 128,026 downwards.
GGCCGCGCTGGCGGCCCGCCGGATGGACCGGGACCTGCTGGGGCCCGAGCACCGCACCGACCGCCCGCCGCTGGGCCGGGCGCTGGTGCTGGCCGCCCGCGACCTGGGCGCGGCCGTCACCCATCTGGTCCGGGACTGCCGGCCCGCGGTGCACGCCCTCGCCGCCGTCACCGCGGCCCGGTTCTGCTACGGCGTGCTGATCGTCGTCCTGGTGATGCTCGCGCGCTACACCTTCAACGACCCGGGTGACAGCGCCGCCGGACTGGTCACCCTGGGCCAGGCGGTCGGTCTCTCCGCCGCCGGCTTCTTCCTCGCCGCGGTGATCAGCCCGTGGTGCACCCGCCGGCTCGGGCTGGGCGGCTGGATGACGCTCTGCCTGGCGGCTCCGGTGGTCTTCGTGCCCGCGCTCGGCCTGGGCTTCTCCCTGGTGCCGTGCCTGATCGCGGCGCTGCTGCTCGGCGTGGTCACCCAGGGCACCAAGATCTGCGCCGACACCGTCGTCCAGGAGTCGGTCGAGGACGACTACCGCGGCCGCGTCTTCGCCATCTACGACGTGCTGTTCAACGTCGCCTTCGTGGCCGCCGCCACGGTGACCGCGCTGGTGCTGCCGCTCTCCGGCCGCTCGGTCGGGGTGGTCGTGGGAGTCTCCCTGGTCTACGCGCTCGCCGCCGTGTGCTATCTGCGGGCGGCCCGGCGGACCGGACCGCTCCCCGGCGACCGGGTGTCCTGAGACCGCGCACCCTCGGAACCTGCCCCGTCCGGGTGAGTCGCTAAGGTACGTCAGATCTGTCGGAGCGACAGCACTCTGTCTCGGGGGAGAACCTGATGAGCACACCGCCCGGTCCGTACGGACCGCCGCCCCAGTACGGCTATCCGCAGGCCCCCGGGCCGGGCGTTCCGCCCCAGGGCGGACCGCCGTACGGTGCTCCGCCTCCGCAGTACGGCCCGCCCCAGCCGGCGCCCGCCGGCTACGGACAGCCGCCGGCCTACGGCTACCCGGCCGCGCCGCCGCCCGCCCCGGCCGCCCCCGGGTACGGGCAACCCCCGTACGGTCCGCCGCCCGGCGGCCAGGCCCCGTACGGCCAGCAGCCGCCGTACGGGCAGCAGCCCCCGTACGGGCAACCGCCCGCCGAGCCGGCGCGCAAGACCGGGACCAAGGCCAAACTGAAGGCCGGCGTCGCCGTGGTCGGCGGCGCCGCGCTGGTCGTCGGCTACTTCGTCAGCGGCCCGAGCGTCAGCAGCGCCAAGGCGGGCGACTGCGTCAAGGCCAGCGGCTCGCGCAGTGTCGACATCGTCAAGTGCACCGACAGCAAGGCCAATTACAAGGTGCTGGCCACGTTCGACAGCACCGACACCAGCCGCTGCAGGCAGACCGTCGGAACGACCAGCACCGTCTCGGGCAAGAGCGGGCGGCGCTGGAACAAGAAGCGCTACGTGCTCTGCCTCGGTCCGCTGACCACCGGTGTGCCGCCGGTCAAGAAGTCCTGACCCCTTCTCCTCACCGCTCACCTTCCACGGGGGACCCCCTTTGTCCGTTCCACCTCCCCAGATGCCGTACGGCGCCCCGCCGCCGGCCGACGCCAACCCCTACGCGGCCGGCAATCCGTACGGCGCCCAGCCGCCGCCCGCGGCCCCGCCCGGCTACGGCTACCCCGCCGCGCCGCCGCCGGCCGCACCCGGGTACGGCGTGCCCGCACAGCCCGCACCGCCCGGTTACGGCTACCCGCAGCAGCAGGCCGGGTACGCGCAGCAGCCGCCCCAGGGGGGACCGGTCTGCCGGTTCTGCGGCGGCTTCCCCGCGGTGGAGACCACCGTCCGCGGGCACCAGGGCATCATCATCGTCATGCGGTTCCTGAAGCAGCCGGGGCCGTTCTGCCGCACCTGCGGCACCGCGGTGGTCCGCGACATGTCCGCCCGCACCCTGGTCCAGGGCTGGTGGGGCTACCTGTCCTCGATCATCACGCCGATCACCCTGCTGCGGAACCTGGCCGCGCACAACAAGATCAAGGACCTGCCGCCGCCCGCCCCCGGCACCCACGGCCCGCAGCTCGACCCGGGCGTCCCGCTGACCAAGCGGCCGCACATGCTGATGCTGCTGCTGCCGATCCTCTCGATCACGTCGTTCGTCATCCTGATCACCACCGGCGCGCTGCTCGGGGCGAACCACCGCAGCGCCACGCCGTACCACCCGATCGTGCTGCCGCCGCCGGCCACGGTGTCCATGCCCCCGATGCCGTCCTTCTCGCTGCCGCCGATCCCGGAGATCACCACGCCGGGTGCGGCGAAGCCGTCCTCCCCGGCCGGGGCCTCCTCGGTGCCCAGCGACATCGACCGGGCCAAGGCCGGCGACTGCCTGCGCAACGAGAACGGAACGGGCGCCACCCACGACCCCAACCCGCGGATCACGATGCTCGCCTGCTCCGACTCGCGGGCCCAGTACAAGGTGCTGCGCAAGATCCTCGCCTCCAGCGACGACAAGGCGTGCGACAACGTGCCGAACTCGGACAGCAGCTACACCCGCGAGGCGTCCACCGCGGCGCTGAGCTACGTCCTCTGCCTCCAGGGGATCAACGGCTGACGGCCCACCGCCACGACGCGGGAGGGGTGGTCCGGGGAGTCCCCGGGCCACCCCTCCGGCGTGCCGCGCCCTGCTCAGCCCTGCTGGGCCGCCCACCAGGCACGGAGGGCGGCGACCGCCTCCTCGTGCTCCAGCGGGCCGTGCTCCAGACGCAGTTCGAGCATGTGCTTGTACGCCTTGCCGACCTGCGGACCCGGCTTGAGGTCGAGCAGCTCCATGATCTGGTTGCCGTCCAGCGCGGGGCGGACGGCGTCCAGCTCCTCCTGGGCCTTCAGTTCGGTGATCCGCTCCTCCAGCCCGTCGTACGTCCGGGAGAGCGCCGCCGCCTTCTTCCGGTTGCGGGTGGTGCAGTCGGAGCGGGTCAGCTTGTGCAGGCGCTCCAGCAGCGGCCCTGCGTCGGTGACGTAGCGGCGCACCGCCGAGTCGGTCCACTCGCCGCCGCCGTAGCCGTGGAAGCGCAGGTGCAGCTCGACCAGGCGCGAGACGTCCTCGGTGAGCTCCTTGGAGTACTTGAGCTCACGCATCCGCTTGCGGGTCATCTTGGCGCCGACCACCTCGTGGTGGTGGAAGGAGACCCGGCCGTCGGACTCGAAGCGCCGGGTCCGCGGCTTGCCGATGTCGTGCAGCAGCGCGGCGAGGCGCAGCGTGAGGTCGGGGCCGTCCTGCTCCAGGTCGATGGCCTGCTCCAGGACGGTCAGCGAGTGCTCGTAGACGTCCTTGTGCCGGTGGTGCTCGTCCCGCTCCAGCTTCAGCGCCGGCAGCTCGGGCAGCACGTGGTCGGCCAGGCCGGTGTCGACGAGCAGCCGCAGGCCCTTCACCGGGTGGGCGGCGACCAGCAGCTTGTTGAGCTCGGCCTGGACCCGCTCGGCGGAGACGATGGTGATCCGCTCGGCCATCGCGGTCATCGCGGCGACCACCTCGGGGGCCGGCTCGAAGTCCAGCTGGGCGGCGAAGCGGGCGGCCCGCATCATCCGCAGCGGGTCGTCGGAGAAGGACTCCTCCGGGGTGGCGGGGGTGCGCAGCACCCGGGCCTCCAGGTCGTCCAGACCGCGGTGCGGGTCGACGAAGCCGCGGTCGGGCAGGTCGACGGCCATCGCGTTGACGGTGAAGTCACGGCGGACGAGGTCCTGCTCGATGGTGTCGCCGTAGGTGACCTCGGGCTTGCGCGAGGTGCGGTCGTACGCCTCGGAGCGGTACGTGGTGATCTCGATCAGGAAGGAGCCCTGCGGGGTGTCCTTGCGGGCGCCGACGGTGCCGAAGGCGATGCCGACGTCCCAGACGGCGTCCGCCCAGCCCTTCACCAGCTTCAGGACCTCGTGCGGACGGGCGTCGGTGGTGAAGTCCAGGTCGTTGCCGAGGCGGCCGAGCAGCGCGTCCCGGACCGAGCCGCCGACCAGCGCGAGCCGGTGCCCGGCGGCCTGGAAGCGGCGGGCGATCTCGTCGGCGACCGGGGACACCCGGAGCAGTTCCTGCAGCCCCCGGGTCTGCGCCTCGCTCAGCCCTGGGACGGCCTGGGTGGCGATGCTGGAATGATGGGCGCCGGACTCGTGGGCGGTGGGCTCATTGGCAGTGGACACGGCTCACAAGGGTACGTGGCCCGGCGGCCCCGCTGCCCGCGCGTTTTCCGGTGCTCACTCCAAGGCCCGCAACACTGCACCACCCGCCGCATCGTTACCATGCCGGGTGGAGCGAGTCTCGGGCACCGGCGAGGAGCCGCGGTGCCGCGCGCCGGCACGGCCGACCGGACCGTCGGGCGGACGCGTTCCTCACCACCGATCCACCGATCCACCGATCCACGGCCGGTCCTCTCCGGCCGGCGGGACATCCGCAGCAGTACAGCATCAAGCAGCGAGCAATCGAGAACGGCGAGGGCGAAGCGCGTGGGCGAGCCGGCACGGCACTCGGGCCTGGAGGCGGACGGACACCCTGGGCGGGCCTGCGAACGCACCGGAGGCGGCGCCGACGGGCGGGGCCCGGGGCGCCGCCCGGCGCGTGCCGTCCGGCGGCTGGCGGCCGTCCTCGGCGCCGCGCTGGCGCTGCTCCCGGCCGTGCCGGCCGGAGCGACCGGGGCGTCGCCCGCCGGGGGCGGCCGTCCGGCGGCCGGGACGGCGGTCTCCGCCGAGTACCCGGTGGTGATGACCATCGACGGCGTGAACAAGCCGGTGGCCGTCCAGAACGGCACCGTGACGATCACCGGGCAGGTCACCAACGCCGGTCAGTCGGTGCTGAAGTCGGCCCACGCCGCGGTGCGCAAGCCCTGGCAGGGCCGGCCGCTGACCACCCGCAGCGATCTGACCGTGACCGCGGGCCGGACCAATCCGGTCGGCGCGGACGGCGTCGACCTGGACAGCCCCCAGTACGCGCTGAACGAGCTGGGCCCGGGCCAGAGCCAGCCGTTCACGCTGAGCGTCGCGGTGGCCGACCTCCAGCTGTCCGGCGGTGAGGGCGTCTACGAGCTCGCCGTGGACGTCTGGGGCTCGACCGGCGACAACCAGCACGACCGCCCGCTGGGCATCGCCCGCACCTTCCTGCCCTACACCCCGTCCACGGCCGAGGCGCAGCCCTCCAAGCTCACCACCGTCTGGCCGCTGGTCCACGCCCCGGTGCTGGCCGCGCAGACGATGTCCGACAACGACCAGAGCATCCCGGTGCTGCGCGACGACAGCCTGGCGGCGGAGTTCGCGCCGGGCGGCCGGCTCTACGAGCTGGTGGAGACCGGCGCCACGCTGCCGAACCTGACCTGGGTGGTCGACCCGGACCTGCTGGACACCGCGTTCGCGATGACCAAGCAGTACCGGGTGCAGAAGCCCGGCACGGAGAAGAAGGCGGCGAAGGAGGACAACACCGTCGCGGGCAGCGGCTCGGCGGCCGCCACGGCCTGGCTGGAGAAGCTGCGGGCCGCCGTGGCGAAGGCGGGCAGCCAGGTGGTGTCGCTGCCGTACGCCGATCCGGACCTCGCCTCGATCGCGCACAACGCCGCCGAGCTCCCGGGGGTGGACGCCGCGCTCGGCAAGGCCGCCACGGCGGGCCGGCTGACCGTCGAGGGCCGGCTGGCGGTGGACACCCGCTCGGACGTGGCCTGGCCCTACCAGGGCTACCTGGACCAGCAGATCGCGGCGATGGCCCAGCGCACCGGCAGTTCCCTGGTGCTGGTCAACGGCGCGAGCCTGCCGGAGCCGGACGCGTTGAAGTACACCCCGACCGCCGTGCGCCCGATCGGCAGCGGACAGAACGCGGTGGTGGCCGACGAGACCGTCTCCGCGCTGTTCGACCGGGACCTGAACACGCCGCAGGAGCAGACCCTGGCGGTCCAGCGCTTCCTCGCCGAGACCTTCGTGATCTCCCGGCAGGAGCCGCAGAACCCGCGCGGTCTGCTGGTGATGCCGCCGCGCGACCTGACCGCCGGCACCGCCAAGGCGCTCGCCACCGCCGTGCTGGCGGCGCAGGCCGGCAGGTGGGTGGACCCGGTCAAGCTGGACACGCTCGCCCAGGCCGCGGCCGATCCGAAGGCCAACACCGCCGTCCCGGCGGCCACCGACTACCCGTCGCAGGCCCGGGCCTCGGAGCTGCCGTCCTCGGCGCTGACCGACACCATCAGGATCCAGAGCGATCTGGACACCCTGATGCGCGTGCTCACCCTGCCCCAGCGGGTGCGCGGCCCGTTCAGCGCCGCGATGGTCCGCTCGATGTCGACCGAGTGGCGGGCGCAGGCGCCGGAGGGCTCCGTCTACCGGGACGGCGTGGCGGGCTACCTCAGCGAGCTGACCAAGGCGGTGTACGTCCCCAAGAAGAACGTCATCACCTTCGCCGGTGACACCGGGGTGCTCCAGGTCAGCGTGCGCAACGACCTCACCCAGCCGGTCACCAACCTCAAGCTGGTGCTGCTCCCGGGCCAGGCCAACCGGCTCAAGATCCGGCCCGCCGAGGAGCTGGTGCTGCCCGCTTCGCAGAGCGTCACCCTGCGGTTCCCGGCCGAGGCCCAGAACAACGGGCCGGTGTCCGTGACCGCCCAGCTCTGGACGACCGGGCCGAACCCGCAGAAGTACGGCGACGCGCAGGTCTTCACCGTGGAGGTCACCTCGGTGACCAACGGGGTGCTGTACGTCTTCGGCGGCGGTCTGGTGCTGCTCCTGCTGGCGGCCCTGCGGTTCTTCCGCCAGCGCAAGCGCCGTGCGGAGGACGACGGCGACGAGCCGTACGGTGACGCGCCGCTGGACGACCACCCGCTCGACGACGCCCCGGCGGCCGGCGACGGGGCAGCCGACCGGCCGGCCCGGCCCGAGGAGGAGGCGGACCGGGCGGAGCCCGCGGCGGCGGACGGGGACGGCCAGGGGCCGGAGCGTGGAGGAGCCGCGCAGACACCGCGCGGCAGCACCGCAGATGGCCGGGATCGGACCACCAGTGATGAGAAGGTTGGTCCTTGACACCGCCGATACCCGCCCGTTTTCTCCGGGGCGGCCTCCCCCACGACATCGAAGAGGTGACATGACCGGGCGCAGCGAGGAGCGGCCGCCGGGCCGCGGTGAGGGCCGGCCGGGTGCCGAGTCGCCGTCCGGCGACTGGTACGTGGCCGACACCTACGCCCAGGACCCGTACGCGGCCGACGCGTACCAGGGTCCCCAGGACGGCCAGGACCCGTACGGTCTGCGGGCCGCCCGGCCGGCCGAGCCGCAGCCGCCGGTCGCCGCGTACGACGTGCCGCCGCAGCTGCCGCCGCAGAACGGCGGCTACCCGACGCCGGTCCCCCCGGCGACGTTCGCCCCGCCCGTCCCGCCGGTGCAGCCCGGCTGGGACACCCCGGTGCAGCAGGGCGCGGCCCACCAGGGCGCGGCCGAGCAGCCGGTGGCGGCCTGGCAGCAGAGCGCGCCCCACTGGGAGCAGCCGGCCCCGGTCGGCGGCCAGTGGGGCGGCCAGGAGCAGCCGCACCAGCAGCAGTGGCAGCCCGGTCCGGCCCATTCGGCCTGGGACTCCGAGAGCACCGAGTACGTGGGCGTGGACGGCCTGTTCGGCGGCCGGTCCGCCGAGGCCGCGGCCCAGCAGCCCCCGACTCCGCAGCCGCCGGCTCCCCCGATGACGGCCCAGCCGCCGGTCGGACCGGCGCCGTTCCCGTCCTCCGCGCCGTTCCCCCCGGCCGGCGCGTACCACGGGAACCCGGGCCACCCCGGTCCGCAGGGCTACCGCGACGGTCCGGAGGGGCAGCGCCCGTTCGTGCCGCCGATCGAGTTCGACCCGCCGCTCTCCGAGGAGGAGGCCACCATGCAGGTGGCGGCGGTCCAGCTGCCGCCCGCGGTGGAGCCGCTGGAGGAGCTGGCCGCCGAGGCGCCCGCCGCACCGGCCCCCGCCCCCGCCACCGGCGGCAAGGTGTCGAGCCTGCTGAACTCCAGCGCCATCATGGCGGCCGGCACGCTCGTCTCCCGCGGCACCGGCTTCCTGCGCACCATGGTGATCGCCGCCGCGATCGGCCTGGGCGTGATGGGTGACTCCTACAACGCGGCGAACACCCTGCCCACCCTGCTCTACATCCTGATCGGCGGCGGCGCCCTGAACGCCGTCTTCGTGCCGCAGCTGGTCCGCAGCATGAAGAACGACGCGGACGGCGGCACGGCCTACGCGAACCGGCTGCTCACCCTGGTGATGGTGGGCCTGGCCGGGGTGACCTTCGTGGCCGTGCTGGGCGCTCCGCTGCTGGTGCAGCTGATCGCGCACCCGCTCATGGGCAACGCCGCCAGCGCCGACACCACGGTGGCCCTGGCCCGGTACTGCCTGCCGACCATCTTCTTCATGGGCGTCCACGTGGTGATGGGGCAGATCCTCAACGCCCGCGGCCGCTTCGGCGCGATGATGTGGACCCCGGTCCTGAACAACATCGTGGTGATCTTCACCTTCTCCGCCTACCTCTGGGTCTACGGCGGCGCCGGCACCACCCAGGTCAGCCCGGAGACGATCTCCCCCGAGGGCGTCCGGCTGCTCGGGATCGGCACCCTGGTCGGCCTCGCCGTCCAGGCGCTGTCGATGGTCCCGTACCTGCGGGCGGCCGGCTTCCACTACCGGCCGCGCTTCGACTGGCGCGGCCACGGCCTGGGCAAGGCCGCCCGGCTGGCCAAGTGGACCTTCTTCTTCGTGCTGGCCAACCAGGCCGGCTACCTGGTCATCACCCAGCTCGCCACCTCGGCCGGGGACTCCGCCGCGAAGGGCGGCCACGGCGGTGTGGGTCTCGTCGCCTTCTCCAACGCCCTGCTGATCTGGCAGCTGCCGCAGGCCGTCATCGTCGTCTCGATCATGAGCGCGGTACTCCCCCGGCTCTCCCGGGCCGCTGCCGACGAGGACGCCGGCGCGGTGCGCGACGACCTCTCGCACGGGCTGCGCAGCACCGCGGTGGCGGTCGTCCCGGCCGCGTTCCTGTTCCTCTCGCTCGGCCCGGCGATCGGCCGCGCGATCTACGCCGTGGGCGGCAACGAGGTGGCCCTGGACAACGCCACCAACGTCGGTCTGATGCTCTCCGCCTTCGCCCTGGGCCTGATCCCGTACTCGGCGCAGTACGTGATGCTGCGCGGCTTCTACGCGTACGAGGACACCCGGACGCCGTTCTCCAACACCGTCTGGGTGGCGGCCTGCCAGGCCGTGTTCTCCCTGCTCTGCTGGATCGTCCTGCCGTCCGAGTGGGTCGTGACGGGCATGGCGTTCGGGTACGGTCTCGCGTACGCCGTCGGAGTGACGGTGGCGGTGCCCAAGCTGAAGAAGAAGATCGGCGGCCTGGACACCAAGCGGATCGGCAAGACCTACACCCGGCTGATCACCGCCTGTGTGCCGGCCACCCTGGTCGGGCTGGGCGTCAGCCTGGCGGTCCAGCAGGTCATCGACGGCTGGACCGGCAGTGTGCTGACCATCGTCCTGGCCGGCGGCGTCCAGCTGGCCGTCTTCGTGCTGATCGCGAAGAAGCTGCGGATCGAGGAGCTGAACGCCATGCTGGGCATGGTGCGCGGCCGACTGGGTCGCTGACCCTTCGTACCAACCGGTCCGTCCGGACGGCGCCCTGACCGGGCGCCAACCGGACGGACCGGACTCTCCGCCCCCACGGGCGGGTGCTGGGCCGCCGTCGGTGTCCGGGATCGCCCGGGACCGAGCCGGCGGCCCAGTGTCGGATCTGCACCACATCTCTCCACCGGCACGCAACCGCGGGTACCTTTCAGCGGTCGTACTCGGTGGAGAAGAGTGGGCACAATTGTCCTGGAGCACAGGGCCTCGGCCCGAGCGCTCCAGCGACTCTCTCAGGCCGGGGCGACACAAGGGGAGGCAGGACCACGGTGGCTGATGGCACCAAGGCGGTCGTCGACACGTCAGCAGCTGACGGGGCGGCGGACGAAGCCGCACTGGCCGCGGCGATCGACGAGCTCGCCGAGACGGCCCCGTCCACCACGTCCGGCGAGGACGCCGAGGACGCCGACGAGGACCGGGCGAAGCCCGCGCGCCCCGCCGGCGAGGAGACCTCGGAGATCACCGCGCCGCTCTCCGCCGACGAGATCCGGGCCGAGCTCGCCGCCCGCGAGGCCGGGCCCAAGCCGGCCGCGGCGCCCGCCGGCCGGCCCTCCGGGCGCCCCCCGCAGGACCCGCAGCCGACCCACGACCCCCGTGACACCGCCACCCTCCCGCGGACCCTGCCCGCCCCGCTGCGGCACAGCGGCGACAAGGTCGGCCACCGGTACCGGCTGGAGGAGTGCATCTCCCACACCGAGACCTTCAGCAGCTGGCGAGCGGTCGACGAGAAGCTGCGCCGGGCCGTCGGCGTCCACCTGATGGCCTCCGGTCACCAGCGCGCCCGGGCGGTGCTGGCGGCCGCCAAGTCGGCCGCGCTGCTCGGCGACCCGCGCTTCGTCCAGGTCCTGGACGCCGTCCAGGAGGGCGAGCTGGTCTACGTCGTGCGGGAGTGGTTGCCGCACGCCTCCGACCTCGCCAAGCTGCTCGTCACCGGCCCGATGGAGCCGCACGAGGCCTACCAGATGGTCCGCCAGGTCACCGACGCGGTGGCCGCCGCCCACCGGCGCGGCCAGGCGCATCTGCGGCTCACCCCGCGCTGCGTGCTGCGCACCGACAGCGGCCAGTACCGGATCAACGGCATCGCCGTCGACGCCGCCCTGCGCGGTCTGCCCGCCGAGGGCGCCGACGAGGACGCCGAGCGCACCGACACCCGTGCCATCGGCGCCCTGCTGTTCGCCGCGCTCACCCACCGCTGGCCGTTCCCGGAGGACCGCTACGACCTCCAGGGCCTGCCGAAGGACCTCCGCGACGTCCCGCCGGACCAGGTCCGGGCCGGCGTCCACAAGGGCCTGTCCGAGCTGGCCGCGCGCGCCCTATTCGACCAGCCGCCGCACCACGCGGAGCCGATCTCCACCCCGGAGGAGCTGGCCAGGGCGATCGCGCTGATGCCGCGGATCCGCCCGCCCGAGCCGGAGCTGCCCGCCTTCACCCCGCCGCCCCGGCACACCACCCACGCACTGCCCACCGCGCCCAACCCGACCCGGGTGGTGGCCGCCCCCGGCGCCGGACCGGCGCCCGCCCCGGCCCGTCAGGCCCCGGTCCGGCGCACCCGCCGCCGGCTGCGCCGGGCGCTCAAGGTGACGGCCTGGACGGTGGCCCTCGGCGCGATCGGCGTCGCCTCATGGCAGCTGGTGGACCACCTGCGCAACCCCGGGACCTCCGTGGCCGCCGTCGACCCCTCGCCCTCCGGGACGTCGCCGACCGCGCACACCGCCCCGCACCCGCCGGTGCCGATCCAGATCAAGGACGCCCAGGCGTTCAGCCCGTCGGGCGAGAACAAGTACTCCCCGGCCAAGGCCTTCGACGGCGACCCCGGCACGTCCTGGGTCAGCTCCTGGTACAACGACCAGCTGGGCCCCAAGCCCGCCCTCCGGGACGGCATCGGCCTGCTGCTCGACCTCGGTTCCCCGCAGGCCGTCAGCTCGGTCAGCGCGCAGTTCGTCGGCAGCACCACGGCGGAGTTGCGGATCCCCGGCCCGCAGGCGGCCGGCGACCCGGCCAAGGCACAGCCGGGCGACTTCACGGCGGTCGGCAAGCAGAGCGGCACCACGCTCGACTACGCCCTGGAGAAACCGGTCACCACCCGCTACCTCTTGCTCTGGATGACCAGCCTGCCGAAGGATACGGACGGCAAGTACAAGGCCTACGTCTCCGAGGTCAAGGTCTCCGGCTGACCGGAGCCCGACCGGACGGGCACGGCAGGACGCCGCGCCCCGGCCGACGGGGCGGGGCGGCACGACACGGAACGGGCGAGGGGTGGCAGTGGCGGACGGGGCCGACCGGACGGACGACGACGCGGCGCTGCTCGCCCGGCACGTCGCCGGCGACCGGGCCGCCTTCGGCCTGCTGGTCGACCGCCACCGCGACCGGCTCTGGGCGGTCGCCCTGCGCACCCTGGGCGACCGCGAGGAGGCCGCCGACGCCCTCCAGGACGCGCTGGTCTCCGCCTTCCGCGCCGCCCACACCTTCCAGGGCCGCTCGGCCGTCACCACCTGGCTGCACCGGATCGTCGTCAACGCCTGCCTGGACCGCGCCCGGCGCACCGCCGCGCGGCGCACCAAGCCGCTCGACGACGACCCGCAACGCCTCGACGCCATGGTCGGCTCCGCCGAACCGGCCGACTCCCCGGTGGTCCGCGCCGAGCTGTACCGGGAGGTGGCGGCGGCGCTCGGCGAGCTGGCGCCCGAGCAGCGGGCCGCGCTGGTCCTGGTCGACATGCAGGGCTACCCGGTCGCCGAGGCGGCCGAGCTGCTGGGCGTGCCGGTCGGCACGGTGAAGAGCCGCTGCGCCCGCGGCCGGGCCCGCCTGCTGCCCCTGGTGCGGCACCTGCGCGAGGGCCGCGGCGCCGATGTTTCACGTGCAGCCGGCGTTTCACGAGCAGCCGATGTTTCACGTGCAGCCGATGTTTCACGTGAAACGGGGCCCTCGGGAGCAGCCTCTCCGGACGGTGCCGGACCGTCGGGAACCGCCCCGGGCGGCCGCGCCGCGCCCCCGGGGAACCCGCCCGGGGCCAGGACCGTCAGAGGAACAGGCCCCGACACCGGTCGGCCCCTTCTGGAAGGAGACGCGAGCACGCGATGACGGCCCCCCTCTCCTCCCCCGACCCCGTCGGAGCGCACCCCTCCGTCGACGAGCTCGCCGACCTCGCCGAGGAACTGGTCGAGCCCGCGGCCGCCGAGGCGCTGCGGGCGCACCTGGCCGGCTGCGCCGACTGCCGCGAGACCGCCGAGGCGCTCGCCGGGCTCGCCACCCTGCTGGCCGGGGCACCGGCCCCGGTGATGCCCGCCGACATCGCGGCGCGGCTGGACGCGGCCCTCGCGGCCGCGGCGGCCGACGCCGACGCGGCCGACCCCGGCACGCCCCCCGCCACGGCTCCCGAAGGCCCCCACACGGGCGCCGGGGCCCCCTCCCGGTCCATGGACCCGGCCGCCGCCCCGCGCCCTGCCACAGCCCTCCTCGGGCCGCCCCGACGGCCGGCCACGGCGACCTCCGCCACCGGTCCGGGCCGCCACCGCCCGCGCCGCCGACGGGGCGCGATCCTGCTCGGCGCCGCGGCCGCGCTGCTCGCGGTCGGCCTCGGCAGCTCGCTGCTGCTGCGGCCGGCCGAGCGGCAGACGGCGGACACCGCCTCCGCCCGGGCCGCCGCGACGGCTCCCTCGGCCGGCCCCAAGGCGCAGCTCTCGACCGGCGGCACCGCGTACCAGGACGACCGGCTCGCGGCCCAGGTGCAGCAGCTGCTCGCCCGTAGCGGCGCGACCCCCGACGGCCGGGCCGAGACGTCCGGGTCCGCCGCGCCACCGGCCGACGGCGGACCGGGGCTGGGCCCGGGCGCGACCCGCGAGCCCTCCGCCTCGTCCGCGCCGGCACCCACCGACGGCGGACCGGGCCTCGGCCAGGGCGGCAGCGCCCCGGCCTGCCCGGCCCCCGCCGACGGACCGCTGCTGGCCTCCGAGCGCGGCAGCTACGCCGGTGACCCGGCCGAGCTGCTGGTGTACGGGGTGGCGGGCAGGGCCGACCGGGTCGACGTCTACCTCCGCGCGCCGGACTGCGGCCCGGTGCTGCTGCACCGCACCGTCCCGGCCCCCTGACCGGCGCGCCGACCGGCGCCCCGCGGCAGGACCGCCGAAAAGGCGCACCCATGGGCCGCGGGCGCGCCGGGAGACCGGCTCCGGCCGCCCGCCGCGCCCGCACCGTTCCCGTGCGATCCACGCCGGGTGCGGCCCGGCACTCCCACACTGCGGGCGCCTGGTGCCGATCGGCCTGGGAATGCGAGAGACTGGTCAGTCGTTGTCCCGGGCGGCGGAGCAGGACCGCCCTCCCCGCCCTAGCGCGGGTCGCGATGCGAACCAGGAGATGCAGTGAGCGACGTCCGTAACGTGATCATCATCGGTTCCGGCCCGGCCGGCTACACGGCTGCGCTCTACACCGCCCGTGCCGCCCTCAAGCCCCTCGTCTTCGAGGGCGCCGTCACCGCCGGTGGCGCGCTGATGAACACCACCGAGGTCGAGAACTTCCCCGGCTTCCGGGGCGGCATCATGGGCCCCGAGCTGATGGACAACATGCGCGCCCAGGCCGAGCGCTTCGGCGCCGAGCTGATCCCGGACGACATCGTGGCCGTCGACCTCACGGGCGACATCAAGACCGTGACGGACTCCGAGGGCAACGTCCACCGGGCCCGCGCCGTGATCGTCACCACCGGCTCGCAGCACCGCAAGCTCGACCTGCCGAACGAGGACAAGCTCTCCGGTCGCGGCGTCTCGTGGTGCGCCACCTGCGACGGCTTCTTCTTCCGCGACCAGGACATCGCCGTGGTCGGTGGCGGTGACACCGCTCTGGAGGAGGCCACCTTCCTCTCCCGCTTCGCCCGCAGCGTCACGATCATCCACCGCCGGGACACCCTGCGCGCCTCCAAGGCGATGCAGGAGCGCGCCTTCGCCGACGAGAAGATCCGCTTCGAGTGGGACAGCGCGGTCGAGGCGATCCACGGCGACCCGAAGCTGAGCGGCGTGACCCTGCGGGACACCACCACCGGCGAGACCCGCGAGCTGGCCGTCACCGGTCTGTTCATCGCCATCGGCCACGACCCGCGCACCGACCTCTTCAAGGGTCAGCTGGAGCTGGACGCCGAGGGCTACCTGAAGGTCGAGGCCCCCTCGACCCGGACCAACATCCCGGGCGTCTTCGGTGCCGGCGACGTCGTCGACCACACCTACCGCCAGGCCATCACCGCCTCCGGCACCGGCTGCTCCGCCGCGCTGGACGCCGAGCGCTACCTGGCCTCGCTCGCCGACCTGGAGGCCGCGGCCGCCACCGTGGCGGTCTGAGCACCCCCCACCGACCCACCCCGGGTGGGGGTGTTCCACGTGACACACCCCCACCCCCGCCGGGCAGAAACAGAACGGGCCCGCCCGTTGTTCTCCTGGCAGCACCCCCTCCGCACCACCCCGAGGAGTTCCCGTGGCCGGCGCCACCACTACCGTCACCGATGCGACGTTCAAGGCCGACGTCCTGGACAGCGACAAGCCCGTCCTGGTCGACTTCTGGGCCACCTGGTGCGGCCCGTGCCGCCAGGTCGCCCCGATCCTGGACGAGATCGCGGCTGAGCACTCCGACAAGCTGACCATCGCCAAGCTCGACGTCGATGCCAACCAGCAGACGGCTGCCCAGTACAACGTCATCTCGATCCCGACGCTGATCGTCTACAAGGGCGGCGAGCCGGTGAAGTCCATCACCGGTGCCCGTCCGAAGGCCGCGCTGCTGCGCGAGCTGGCCGACTTCCTCTAGGCCGTCGGCCCAGGGCCCCCGAGCCCGGTCCGGCCGACACACCGCGATGGCGGCGCCCCCACCCCGGGGGCGCCGCCATCGTCGTTCCCGGCTTCCCGGCTTCCCGGTTCCCCCGGACAGCGCGGCTCAGAACGGTCGCAGCGCGGGCTCCTTCCGGCCTCCGCCCAGCAGCCGCTCCAGCGCGCCCTCGACATCACCGCGCCAGGACAGCGTGGTGCGTGCCTCCAGCCGCAGCCGCGGGTAGCGGTGGTGCGGCCGGACCGTCTTGAAGCCGACCGCCAGCAGATGATCCGCCGGCAGGACACAGCTCGGCGACTGCCGGCCGACCGCACCGAAGGCCTCGATCGCCCGGACCCCGCGCCCCATCAGGTCCTTGGCCACCGTCTGCACCAGCACCCGGCCGATCCCCTGCCGCTGGTAGCCCGGGAGCACGCGGCTGATCATCAGCTGAACGGCGTCCGGCGAGACGGGACTGGTCGGGAAGGACTGCGACCGCGGCACGTACGCCGGCGGGGCGTAGAGCACGAAACCGGCGGGGTCGTCGTCCACGTAGACGACCCGGCCGCAGGAACCCCACTCCAGCAGCACCGCGGAGATCCAGCCCTCCTTCTCCGCCTCCGACTTCCCGGATTCGACGGCCGCCCGGCCGGTGACCGGATCCAGCTCCCAGAACACGCAGGAGCGGCAGGTCGTCGGCAGGTCCTTGAGGTTGTCCAGCGTCAGCGGAACGATCCGGCGTCCCATGCCCCGCACCTCCTCGTCCACTCCACAGTCGAGCATTCCCCCTGAACGCCGATGGGTGCATGTTTCACGTGAAACAGCCGCTCACGTGGAACATGCACCCGTCGAGATCCGTGGTCGGCCCCGGCTCAGCCCTGCGACAGCCGCAGCCCGTCCTCACCCGGCGCGAGGCTGTCCAGGATCCGGTTGAGGTCCTCCACCGAGCCGAACTCCAGGACGACCTTGCCCTTGCCCAGCTTGCCGCCGCGCTGCGAGACCTCCACCTTGACCCGGGTGTCGAAGCGGTCCGAGAGCCGGCTCGCCAGGTCGTTGAAGGCCGGCGAGAGCAGCTTGCCCGCCTGCGGTCCGACCGAGCGCTTGGGCTTCGGCTCCTGGCCGCTCATCAGCATGACGAGCTCCTCGGTGGTCCGCACCGAGAGCCCCTCCGCGATGATCCGCTTGGCCAGCTCCTCCTGGCCCTCGGCGTCCGGCACCCCGAGCACCGCCCGGGCGTGCCCGGCGGTCAGCGTCCCGGCCGCCACCCGCCGCTGCACACCCGGCGAGAGCTTCAGCAGCCGCAGGGTGTTGGAGACGTGCGAGCGCGAGCGGCCGATCCGGTCCGCCAGCTCGTCGTGCGTGCAGGAGAAGTCCCGCAGCAGCTGGTCGTAGGCGGCCGCCTCCTCCAGCGCGTTGAGCTCCGCCCGGTGGAGGTTCTCCAGCAGGGCGTCCAGCAGCAGCTTGTCGTCCTCGGTGGCCCGGACGATCGCCGGGATCTGCTCCAGGCCCGCCTCCCGGGAGGCCCGCCAGCGCCGCTCGCCCATGATGAGCTCGAAGCGCTCGGGCGCGACCTGGCGCACCACCACCGGCTGGAGCAGGCCCACCTCCTTGATGGAGGCGACCAGCTCGGCCAGCTTGTCCTCGTCGAAGACCTCGCGCGGCTGACGCGGGTTCGGCGTGATCGAGTCCAGCGGCAGCTCGGCGAACCGGGCGCCGGGCACCTGTGCCAGCTCCGGTGCGGCGGCCGTCTGCTCCCGCTCGGCCTGCTCCCGCAGGCTCTCGGCGGCCGCCTTGGCCGCCAGCGTTCCCCGCCCGGTCGGCAGCAGCGGCACCGCGCCCGGCGAGACCGTCCCGGGGGACACCACCGTGGCCGCCGAGGCCTGCGTCGCCGCGCCGTCGGCCGCCGGTGCGGCGGGTCCGATCAGCGCTCCGAGCCCTCGTCCCAGACCCCTGCGACCACTCACCGATTGCCCTCCGTCGTGCCGTGCTGTGCCATCGGGGCGTGCTGCCCCGGCTCGCTGCCCTGCTGCTGACCCGCCCGCTGCTGACCGACCAGCGTGCCGCCGGTACCGATGCCCGGCGCCCGCATCGCCAGCTCGCGGGCGGCCTCCAGGTAGGAGAGCGCGCCGGTCGAACCCGGGTCGTAGGTGATCACCGTCTGACCGTAACTGGGCGCCTCGGAGATCCGGACCGAGCGCGGGATCGCGGTCTGCAGCACCTCCTGCTGGAAGTGCGTCCGGACCTCCTCGGCCACCTGGGCGGCCAACCTGGTCCGGGCGTCGTACATGGTGAGCAGGATGGTGGAGACGTGCAGCGTGGGGTTGAGGTGCGCGCGGACCAGCTCGACGTTGCGCAGCAGCTGGCCGAGACCCTCCAGCGCGTAGTACTCGCACTGGATCGGGATCAGCACCTCCTGACCGGCCACCAGCGCGTTGACCGTCAGCAGGCCGAGCGAGGGCGGGCAGTCGATCAGGATGTAGTCCAGCGGCTGCTCGTAGGCGGCGATGGCGCGCTGCAGCCGGCTCTCCCGGGCGACCAGTGAGACCAGTTCGATCTCCGCGCCGGCCAGGTCGATGGTGGCGGGGACGCAGAAGAGCCCCTCGACGTCCACCACCGGCTGCACCACGTCGGCCAGCGGCTTGCCCTCCACCAGCACGTCGTAGATCGACGGCACCTCGGCGTGGTGGTCGATGCCGAGCGCCGTGGAGGCGTTGCCCTGCGGATCGAGGTCCACCACCAGCACGCGCAGTCCGTGCATCGCGAGCGAGGCCGCCATGTTGACGGTACTGGTGGTCTTGCCCACCCCGCCCTTCTGGTTGGCCACCACGATCACCCGGGTCGCGACAGGTCGGGGAAGACCCTCGCCCGCTCGGCCGATCGCCTGTACCGCAGCCTGGGCAGCCCGTGCGATGGGCGTGTCATCGATCTGGTCGATGGTCTCCGAGTCCTGCATGGGGGTCAGTGTTTCACGTGAAACCGGAGCGGCAACAGTCGCCGCCCGGCTGCGACTGAGGATTCCGGAAAGCAGGGAGCGACGTTTCACGTGAAACACCATGCCCGCAATGTCGGAATTCTGACGGTGCGACACTCCGGTGGCCGGGAGTCACCCGGTCGGCCGCCCGCCGGTCGCTCCGGCGTCACCGGGCCCGCCGCCGGCTCCTTCAGCGCGGGCCCGGGTGCCGGAGATGACGACCGCGCGCGGCCGGAATGCCGAACGGGCGGGTGGTCCGAAGACCACCCGCCCGTTCCCGCTCCCGCCCGCTCAGCGGCTGCGGCGCCGTCCGCCCCGGCTCCGCTCACCGGTGCGCGGGGCCCCGGCGTTGCGCCCGGCCCGGGCCGCCCGGGCCCGCCGGGTCGCCGCCTTGACCCCGCCGGGGCTCTCCCCCGCCTTCACCTGGATCACCCGGGTCGAGGTCTCCAGCGTGCCCTCGCCCACCGAGATGACCGTCCACTCGACCGCGCCCAGCTTGGCCAGCCCGGCCCGCGAGTCGGCCAGCTCCTGCTCGGCGCTGTCCCCCTTGAGCGCCAGCATCTGGCCGTGCGGGCGCAGCAGCGGCATGCCCCAGCCGGCGAGCCGGTCCAGCGGTGCCACCGCCCGGGCGGTCACCACGTCCACCGCGAGCTTGCCGACCATCTCCTCGGCCCGCCCGCGCAGCACGGTGACGTTCTCCAGGCCGAGCTCACGGACCACCTCCTCCAGGAAGGTGGTGCGGCGCAGCAGCGGCTCCAGCAGCGTCACCGAGACGTCCGGGCGCGCCAGCGCGACGGGGATGCCGGGCAGCCCGGCACCGGAGCCGACATCGCACAGGGTCGACCCGGGCGGCAGCAGCTCGGCGAGCACCGCGCAGTTCAGCACGTGGCGGTCCCAGAGCCGGGGCACCTCGCGAGGGCCGATCAGTCCGCGCTGGACTCCCGCGGTGGCCAGCAGCTCGGTGTAGCGGACCGCCGCCTCGTAGCGGTCACCGAAGACCTCCCGAGCCACGGCCGGGGCGGCGGCCAGCCCCTCGGCCGCCGCGCCTTCGGCGCCCGGGCCCTCAGCGGCCGAACTACCGGCACCCGCCGCCGGATCCCCGGCTGCCGCGCTCTCCGTGTCCATCTCGACCTCTCCGCTCCCCGGATCCACCGACCCGCTCTCCGCACTGTTTCACGTGAAACATCTTTCGCCGGGCCACGCCCCGCGAAGGGACGACGACCCCGCCCGCACGAGGCGGACGGGGTCGAGTCCTCTGACGGTCACCGGTCGCCGAAGCGGCCGGTCATCGACTTCCCCGGTGTCAGGCCGGCAACACGACCACACACCGCTGGGGCTCTTCGCCCTCCGACTCACTGCGCAGACCGGCCGCGGCGACGGCGTCGTGCACGACCTTGCGCTCGAACGGCGTCATGGCCCGCAGCTTGACCTGCTCCCCCGAGCTCTTGACCTGCTCCGCGGCCTGAGCCCCGAGCTCGGCCAGCTCGGTGCGCTTGCGGGCGCGGAAGCCGGCAATGTCCAGCATGAGGCGGCTGCGCTCGCCGGTCTCCCGGTGAACAGCCAACCGGGTCAGCTCCTGCAGGGCCTCCAGCACCTCGCCGTCCTGGCCGACCAGGCGCTGCAGGGCGCGGTCATTGCCGTCGCCGACGATGGACACCAGGGCGCGGTCGCCCTCGACGTCCATGTCGATGTCCCCATCGAGGTCGGCGATGTCGAGCAGACCCTCCAGGTAGTCCGCCGCGATGTCGCCCTCCTGCTCCAGGCGGGAGACGAGGCTCTCGTCGGCGCTGGAAGCGGCCTCGACCTCGACGGCGGAGGTGGTGCCTTCCGTCACTGATGGACTCCTTCGGGGATGGGCCCGGATGGTGGGCCGGGAACGAGGTTCAGAGGGCCGCTGGGACGGTCCGGGGCCGGTCGGTCAGGACTTCTTCTTCGGCCGCTGGCCGCCCTGCCCACCGCGCTTCGGCTGCTGCCGGCCGCCCTGCCGGGCCGGGCCGGACTTGGCCCCGGAGGGCCTGGTCGCGGTCGGCTTGGCACCGGCGGACTCGGCCGGGACCGCCGCCTCGGACTCCTCGGCCGGGGCCGGGGCGTCCTTGGTGAGGCTGGCCGTCGGGGCGGCAGCGGTGTGCTGGCGCTGCGACTTGGTCTGCTTGCGCGGCTGCTGGCGGCGCACCTGCACCGCGTCCTCGACGACGGCCTCGGCGGACGCGGCCGTCTTCTTCGGGGGCAGCATGCCCCAGAGGGCGCCCTTGATCTCCGAGCCGTCCGGGTTGAGGCGGCCGTTCTTCTTCAGCCGGACCTGGCGCTCGTCCCAGGCCTTGCTGCCGGGCGTCGGGTTGTTCCGGATGACGATCAGCTGCTGGCCCATCGACCAGACGTTGGTGGTCAGCCAGTAGACCAGCACACCGACGGGGAAGTTGATGCCCATCACGGCGAACATGATCGGGAAGACGTACATCAGCATCTTCTGCTGCTGCATGAACGGCGTCTTGATCGTGAGGTCGACGTTCTTGGTCATCAGCTGGCGCTGCGTGATGAACTGCGACAGCGACATCAGGATGATCATCACTGCGGTGACGATCTTGACGCTGACCTCGCTGCTGCCGAGGAAGGTCGCCGACAGCGGGGCGCCGAAGATGTGCGCCTGGCCGGCGCTGGTCAGCAGGTCGCCGTGGATGACGCCGATCGGCTCGCTCTTGGCGACCTTGGCGAGCACGCCGTAGAGGGCGGTGAAGAACGGCGCCTGCACGATGATGGGAAGGCAGCTGGAGAACGGGTTGGTACCCGCCTCCTTGTACAGCTTCATCATCTCTTCGGACTGGCGCTGCTTGTCGTTCTTGTAGCGCTCCTGGATGGCCTTCATCTTCGGCTGGATCGCCTGCATGGCCCGGGTCGCCTTGATCTGCTTCACGAAGAGCGGGATCAGGCAGATCCGGATGACGACCACCATCGAGGCGATGGCAAGACCCCAGGCCCAGCCACCGTTCGGGTCGAAGACGTGGCTGTACAGCGAGTGGAACTGGACGATGATCCAGGACACCGCTGTGTACAGGGGGTTCAGGAAGGAGAAGGTCACCGGTCAGGCTCCTTGGACATTGGGATCGGCCCCACGGGACCAATGGTCGCCGGGCCCTCTGGGTCCGGACCGGCGGGGGGCGTGGCCACCGGCTGATCGGCGGCGGACCCGCGGTTCAGCAGGTCACGCAGCCGGCGGTGCCACACCGGGTGCTTGCGCGGCGGAACATGATCGACCCCGCCGGGCGTCCACGGATTGCAGCGCAGGATGCGCCACACGGTCAGGCCGCCGCCCTTGACCGCCCCGTGCACCTTCACGGCCTCGAAGCCGTAGTGCGAGCAGGAGGGGTAATAGCGGCAGACCGGGCCGAGCAGCGGGCTGATGGTCCACTGGTAGACCCTGATCAGACCCATCAGCAGGTACTTCATCGACCTGCTCCCGTCGGCGCCGTCACGGCGGGCTCCGCCTTCAGCAGCCGCTTGAGCGCCGCGTCCAGGTCGCGTTCCAGGTCCTGGTACGAGGCGGACGCGGCCTGGGGCAGCGCACGCACCACTATCAGGCTACCGGCGGGCAGCCCGGAGAGACGATCACGGACGAGGTGGCGCAGTCGGCGCTTGACCAGGTTACGGACGACCGCCGGACCGACGGCCTTGCTCACGACGAAACCCGCACGCGCCGAAGGAGTCCCCTCGGCGACGTGCGGGCGGGAGTCGCTGGCCCGGTCGGCCTGCCCCGTGAGGTCGCCGTCTCTGCTGAGATGGACGACCAGTAGGGGCCGGCCGGCCCGGCGACCGCGTTTCACCGCGGTCGCGAAGTCCTGGCGCCGCCGCAGCCGATTCTCGGAGGGCAGCACAACAGACTCTGGCGCGGATCAGGCGGAGATGGCGCTGCGGCCCTTGCCACGGCGGGCGGCCAGGATGGCACGGCCGGCGCGGGTACGCATACGCAGCCGGAAGCCGTGGGTCTTCGCGCGGCGACGGTTGTTCGGCTGGAAGGTGCGCTTGCTCACTCGGGGGCTCCTGAGGTGAATCGTAGGATGACGGGAAGTCGCTTGGCCGTCACCGTGCGTCCGCGTGATCTCCCCTGATACGGAAATCCGACCCGTCCTCCCAGTTCGGCTGGGGTTCAGGGCAATCCACGGCGCCCGTGCTGCGCGCCTTATGGAGCGGGTGGACCCGCGGACATGCGGCAGCGGCCATCGACAACTCGACCTGGTTACGGTACGCGGGACGGGGCGCGAGGGTCAAACCAGCCCTTCACGACGGACGCCCCGGGCCGCGCTCACGGCCCCCGTCGCCCACAGCCTGTGGACAACGACTTGATCCGGCTCTGTTCGCTGACTACCGTTGCAGGACTTGTCTGGTTTTGTTCTTCGTCAACGGACACAGATCCACAGTCTCTTGATCCACCACCCCTGCTGGAGCCGCGGGGAACCGAGAAAGCGTGCACCAGTGGCTGATGTCAACAGCGACCTCGTCCCGGTCTGGGCGAGAGTCGTCGAGCGGCTGGTCAGCGACCCGGACGTCGGGGAGATGGACAAGCAGTGGGTGCAGCGCACCCAGCCGATGTGGATGATGCACGACACCGCCCTGCTGGCGACCCCCAACGAGCGGGCCAAGCAGGTGCTGGAGGGGCGACTGCTGCCCCAGCTGACCGAGGCGCTCAGCCGCGAACTCAGCCGCCCGGTCCGGATCGCGGTGATGGTCGACGCCAACGCCGTCCCCACCACCCCCGCGCCCGCGCAGGACGAGCCGCCGGCCGGCGAGCCGTACCAGCGCGACGACGGCGGCGACTACGGGCACCAGGGCTACGAGCGCCGCTACGACTCCGAGTCCGGCTACGAGCACGACCGGTACGACGACGGCGGCGGCTACCAGGAGCACCAGGCCCCGGCGTACGGCTCGGGCCGGCCGCCGGGCGGCGGCTACGGCGCCCCGCCGCAGAACCAGCCCTGGGAGAGCCACCAGAGCCACCAGGGTCACCAGAGCCACCAGGGCTATCCCGAGCACGGTTCCGGCTACCCCGAGCAGGAGCCGCCCGCCCAGCGCCCGGCTCCCCGCCCGACGCACGGCCCCTCGTCGACCACCCAGGGCGACCTCTTCGGCGGCGCCTACGGCCCCGGCCCCGGCGAGCACCCGCGGACCGGCGGTGCCCGGCGCGGTCCCGGCGGGCGCCCGGCCCCCGGCCGACCCGCGGAGAAGCCCGGCCCCGAGCGCGCCACCGACCGCCCGGCCGTCCCCGGCGTGCCGGCCCCGCCCGGCGCTCCCCCGGCCGGCGGCTCCCGCAAGGACGAGCCCGCGGCCCGGCTGAACCCCAAGTACCTCTTCGACACCTTCGTCATCGGCGCGAGCAACCGCTTCGCGCACGCGGCGGCGGTGGCCGTCGCCGAGGCCCCGGCCAAGGCGTACAACCCGCTCTTCATCTACGGCGAGTCCGGGCTGGGCAAGACCCACCTGCTGCACGCCATCGGGCACTACTCGCGCAGCCTCTTCCCGGGCACCCGGGTGCGCTACGTGTCGTCGGAGGAGTTCACCAACGAGTTCATCAACTCGATCCGGGACGGCAAGGCGGACGCGTTCCGCAAGCGGTACCGGGACATGGACATCCTGCTCGTGGACGACGTGCAGTTCCTGGCGAGCAAGGAGTCCACGCAGGAGGAGTTCTTCCACACCTTCAACACCCTGCACAACGCGAACAAGCAGATCGTCCTCTCGTCCGACCGGCCGCCCAAGCAGCTGATCACGCTGGAGGACCGGCTGCGCAACCGCTTCGAGTGGGGGCTGATCACCGACGTCACCCCGCCGGAGCTGGAGACCCGGATCGCGATCCTGCGCAAGAAGGCGATCCAGGAGCAACTCAACGCCCCGGCGGACGTGTTGGAGTTCATCGCGTCCAGGATCACCCGCAACATCCGGGAGTTGGAGGGCGCCCTGATCCGGGTCACCGCCTTCGCCAACCTCAACCGGGCGCCGGTGGACCTGGAGTTGGCCGGCATCGTCCTCAAGGACCTCATCCCCGGCGGGGACGAGGACGCCGGACCGGAGATCACCGCGCAGGTCATCATGCAGCAGACCGCCGCCTACTTCGGGTTGGGCGTGGACGACCTCTGCGGATCCTCCCGCAGCCGGGTGCTGGTGACGGCGCGCCAGATCGCCATGTACCTCTGCCGGGAGCTGACCGACCTCTCGTTGCCGAAGATCGGCGCGCAGTTCGGCGGCCGCGACCACACCACGGTGATGCACGCCGACCGCAAGATCCGGTCGCTGATGGCCGAGCGGCGCTCGATCTACAACCAGGTCACCGAACTGACCAACCGCATCAAGAGCTAGCCGGACCGGCCGGACGGGCCGTCCACACCCCTGCGAGGGCGTCAGGAGCGATCCTGACGCCCTTTCGGCATATCCGGAGGTGTGCGTCGCCGATCGGCTGGGCAGGAATGCCCCGACGGACGCTCCGCCAGTCCGCCGCCCGCGCCGAACATCTGACCGGTGATTCGAACACCCCGGGCGCGCAGGGCCGTTGTCCACAGGCGGAGCCGGTTCTCCACCGTCCACAGGCCACCGGCCCGCGAGTTATCCAGAATTCCTCCACAGGCCGCGCGCCGCTACGCTCTTCCGCGCAGGTCAGGTGCCTGTGGACTTGTGCACAACAGTTATCCACAGGCTGTGGACAATTGGCGGGCCGTCAGTGGGCCATTCGAGTTGTCCACCGGTTGTCCCCAGGGTGGCGGCGGTTATCCCCAGGTTGTCCACAGCCACGTCCACAGTTCGACAACCGTAGGCCTGCGTTCATGCCCTGGTGTGAAAGGCGTCACGAAATGTTGACCGGCCCCCGTGGATAACCGGGCCCGGATCTGGGGACAGCGCTGGGGATAACCTGTGGATACCCAACGTGCCCTGTGGGTAACGCTCCGCTGTCCACAGCGGGCCCTGTTCGTCCACAGCCGCCGTCCACACCTCCTGTGGACAAAAAACCGGGCCTGACCTGCACGAACAGGGTTATCCACGGTTTCCACAGGCCCTACTACTACCACTACACCTATAGACCAGTTGAAGGGCTTGAAAGCAGGTGGGGCCGAAATCTGTGGACAACCGC
Source organism: Kitasatospora sp. NPDC005751 (assembly GCF_040630835.1). NCBI lineage: Bacteria > Bacillati > Actinomycetota > Actinomycetes > Kitasatosporales > Streptomycetaceae > Kitasatospora > Kitasatospora sp. NPDC005751. The sequence goes on along the minus strand of NZ_JBEXYC010000015.1, from coordinate 102,550 downwards.
TCCCCGACATCTGTTCGGCCTGCTTCCGCCCGTCTGCCCCGTCTGTCGGTGGAGTACGTCAGACTGTCCTCTGCGACTGGATGCGGAGTGGCAGAGCTCGGCGGCCCACCGCACCGACGACCAAGATCAGACCAACCAGACTTTGCGAGCGGGAGCGCTCGATCCAGGAGGCGGTTACCGGTGAAGTTCCGGGTGGAGCGTGACGTCCTCGCGGAGGCGGTGGCCTGGGCTGCCCGCAGCCTCCCGGCACGGCCGCCGGTGCCGGTGCTGGCCGGCCTGCTGCTGACGGCGCAGGAGGGCAGCCTGGCGCTGTCCGGCTTCGACTACGAGGTCTCGGCCCGGGTCGAGCTGGAGGCGGACGTCGAGGAGGCCGGCACCGTGCTGGTCTCCGGCCGGCTGCTGAACGACATCTCGCGCAACCTTCCCAACAGGCCTGTGGAGATCTCCACCGACGGCCAGCGGGTCAGCGTGGTCTGCGGCAGCTCCCGGTTCACCCTCCCCACCCTGCCGGTGGACGAGTACCCGGCCCTGCCCCAGATGCCGACCGCGACCGGCACCGTCTCCGGTGACGTGTTCGCCTCGGCGGTCAGCCAGGCCGCGGTGGCCGCCGGCCGCGACGACACCCTCCCGGTGCTCACCGGTGTGCGGGTCGAGATCGAGGGCGACCGGATCACCCTGGCCGCCACCGACCGCTACCGCTTCGCCGTCCGCGAGCTGCTGTGGAAGCCCGAGCAGCCGGACATCTCGGCGGTCGCGCTGGTCCCCGCCAAGACGCTGCAGGACATCGCCAAGTCCCTGGGCAGCGGCGACACCGTCTCGATCGCGCTGTCCTCGGGCGGCGCGGGCGAGGGCCTGATCGGCTTCGAGGGCGCCGGCCGCCGGACCACCACCCGGCTGCTGGAGGGCGAGTTCCCCAAGTTCCGCAGCCTCTTCCCGACGGAGTTCAGCGCCGTCGCCGCGATCCAGACCCAGCCCTTCCTGGAGGCGCTCAAGCGCGTCTCGCTGGTCGCCGAGCGCAACACCCCGGTCCGGCTCAACTTCGAGCAGGGCGTGCTGACGCTGGAGGCCGGTTCGGGCGACGACGCCCAGGCCACCGAGCGGATCGACGCGGACCTGGAGGGCGACGACATCTCGATCGCCTTCAACCCGGGCTACCTGGAGGAGGGCCTCAAGGCCATCGACTCCGCCTACGCCCAGCTGAGCTTCACCACGCCGACCAAGCCGGCGCTGCTCAGCGGCAAGGCCTCGGTGGACACCGAGGCCGACGAGGCCTACCAGTACCTGATCATGCCGGTCCGCCTCTCCGGCTGACCGACCGCCCGGGGCGGCTCCGGCCGCCCCGCCGGTGTCACGAGCGCGCGTCGCCCGGGCTGTCCACAGCCCGGGCGTCCAGCCTGTGGAAGGCCTCCCCCGGTCGGCCCGACCACGGGGAGGCCCTCGCGCTTCAGCGCGTAGGCTCAGGGCAGCGCGGCAACGGCGCCGCAGGCAGGCACGTCACCCCAGGTAAGGACTTGGTCATGGAGCTCGGCCTCATCGGTCTCGGCAAGATGGGCGGCAACATGCGCGAGCGGATCCGCCGCGCCGGCCACACCGTCATCGGTTACGACCGCAACCCCGACATCTCCGATGTCGAGAGCCTCCAGGAGCTCGTGACCAAGCTCCAGGGCCCGCGCGTGGTCTGGGTCATGGTTCCGGCCGGGGCCGCCACCCAGGCGACCGTGGACGAGCTCGCCGAGCTGCTCTCCCCCGGCGACGTGGTCGTGGACGGCGGGAACTCGCGCTGGACGGACGACATCAAGCACGCCGAGTCGCTGGCCGCCAAGGGCATCGGCTTCGTCGACTGCGGCGTCTCCGGCGGCGTCTGGGGCCTGGAGAACGGCTACGCGCTGATGTACGGCGGCGACGCCGAGCACGTCGCCAAGGCGAAGCCGGTCTTCGACGCCCTCAAGCCCGAGGGCGACTTCGGCTCGGTGCACGCGGGCGCGGTCGGCGCCGGCCACTTCGCCAAGATGGTCCACAACGGCATCGAGTACGCGATGATGCAGGCCTTCGCCGAGGGCTGGGAGCTGCTGGAGGCGGCCCCCGAGGTCACCGACGTGCGCGAGGTCTTCCGCAGCTGGCAGGAGGGCACGGTCATCCGCTCCTGGCTGCTGGACCTCGCCGTTCGCGCGCTGGACGACGACGAGCACCTGGCCAAGCTCAAGGGCTGGGCCGCCGACTCCGGCGAGGGCCGCTGGACGGTCGAGGCCGCGATCGACCACGCCGTGCCGCTGCCCGCGATCACCGCCTCGCTCTTCGCCCGGTTCGCCTCCCGCCAGGACGACTCGCCGCAGATGAAGATGATCGCCGCGCTGCGCAACCAGTTCGGCGGCCACGCGGTCGAGTCGAAGTAGTCCGCCCCACCCGGGACGTCCACAGAAGGCGAGCGCAGTCCACAGCCATGCACGTCGCGCATCTGTCGCTCGCCGACTTCCGTTCCTACGCCCGGGCCGAGGTTCCCCTCGACCCGGGCGTGACGGCGTTCGTCGGGCCCAACGGCCAGGGCAAGACCAATTTGGTCGAGGCGATCGGCTACATCGCCACCCTGGGCAGCCACCGGGTGGCCACCGACGCCCCGCTGATCCGGCTCGGCGCCGAGCGGGCGGTGATCCGCACCTCGGTGGTGGCCGGGAGCCGCAGCACCCTGGTCGAACTGGAGATCACCCCGGGCAAGGCCAACCGCGCCCGGATCAACCGCTCCGACAACGTCCGGCCCAGGGACGTCCTGGGCCTGCTGCGCACCGTGCTGTTCGCCCCCGAGGACCTCAGCCTGGTCAAGGGCGACCCGGGCGAGCGCCGGCGCTTCCTGGACGAGCTGCTGACCGCCCGGGCGCCCCGGCTGGCCGGCGTCCGGCAGGACTACGAGCGGGTGCTGAAGCAGCGCAACGCCCTGCTGAAGACCGCCGCGATGGCCCGCCGCTCCGGCGGCGGCAAGGGCGCGGACCTCTCCACCCTGGAGGTCTGGGACGGCCACCTGGCACGTGCCGGAGCCGAGCTGACCGCCTTCCGGATCCAGCTGGTCGCCTCCCTGCAACCGCTGGTGACGGCCGCGTACGGGCAGCTCGCGCCCGCCGGCGGCGAGACCGTGCTGGAGTACCGCAGCTCCTTCGAGGGCGAGCTGCCGACCAGCCGCGAGCAGGCCGAGGAGCAGCTGCTCCAGGCCCTGCGGGCGGCCCGCAAGCAGGAGGTCGAGCGCGGTCTGACGCTGGTCGGGCCGCACCGCGACGAGCTGGGCCTGCGGCTCGGGCCGCTGCCGGCCAAGGGCTACGCCAGCCACGGCGAGTCCTGGTCGTTCGCGCTGGCGCTGCGGCTGGCCTCCTACGAGCTGCTGCGCGCCGACGGCGGCGAACCGGTGCTGATCCTCGACGACGTCTTCGCCGAGCTGGACGCCACCCGCCGCGACCGGCTGGCCGAGCTGGTCGCGGCCGGCGAGCAGGTCCTGGTCACCGCGGCGGTCGCGGAGGACGTGCCGAAGGCCCTGGCCGGGGCCCGGTACTCGGTGGCCGACGGCGCGGTCCGCCGGGTCGACGCCTGACGGACGGCGGCCGCGCGCCCCGTTCCTCCACCGCACCTCCACACCTGCCGCCCCTTCGACCCGCCGTCCGGCGTGCCCCCGTCCCCGTCCGCTCCCGTACGCTGGACGGCTCACCGGCGCGTAGCCGCGACCGTTGTCCACAGGCTGGGGAAAGGAGATCGCCATGAGCGATCCGACCGGGAAGACCCCTCAGCCGGGTGCCCTCCCACTGACCACCCTCCCGCTCACCGCCCTCCCACCGGCCGCCGACCAGCCGGAGGCCGGGCAGCCGGGCGGCCCGGCACCGACCGGCGCCGACCTGGCCCGCTCGGCGCTGCGGGCGGCCCGGGCGCAGGCCCGCCAGCGGGGCGAGCAGGTCCGGGAGAAGCGCGAGGCGAAGCGGTACGGGCTGCGCAGCGGGGCGCGCTCGGACGGCCGTGACCCGGTGCCGCTGGGGGCGGCGCTGAACCGGCTGCTGACCGAGCGCGGGTGGGAGTCCTCGGCGGCGGTCGGCGGGGTGATGGGCCGTTGGGCGCAGATCGTCGGCCCCGACATCTCGGCGCACTGCGAGCCCACCTCCTACGACGACGCGGCCGCGGTGCTCACCGTGCAGTGCGACTCCACCGCGTGGGCCACTCAACTGCGGTGGCTGGCAAGGCAATTGGTGGCACGTCTGAATCACGAGCTGGGTCGCGGCACGGTCAAGACGATCAAGGTGCTGGGGCCGGCCGCGCCGGCCCGCGGCTACGGCCGGCTGCGCGCGCCGGGGAGCAAGGGGCCGGGCGACACCTGGGGGTGACCGCGGGTGCCCGAGGTCGAGCGGACCGGAATCTTCCGGAACCCCTGACGGCCCTTCCAGGCGCTCTGTGCCCCCGGGGCGAGTATCGGGACATGTGCAGAGGGGATCAGGGCGGCGTATCTGCCCTCAGGGGCTGCCAAAAGCCCATCTCTGTCAGTCCTACCGGTAGACTGAGAGCCAAACACTGTTGCTAGTGGCAACCGAGTCGAAACGCCGTGGTCGCACGCTCGCCCGCACGGGGCGGGGATGCGGCCCGTGCTGTGCCAGAGAGGGCGCTTCGTGGCCGATTCCGGCAACCCCAGCCAGACCCCAGACCAGACCGAGCAGGCGGCCGAGAGCACCTACACCGGAAGCAACATCCAGGTGCTGGAGGGCCTCGACGCCGTCCGCAAGCGCCCCGGCATGTACATCGGCTCGACCGGTGAGCGTGGCCTGCATCACCTGGTGCAGGAGGTCGTGGACAACTCCGTCGACGAGGCGATGGCCGGGTACGCCGACACCATCGACGTCACGCTCCTCGCCGACGGCGCGGTCCGCGTCGTCGACAACGGCCGAGGCATCCCGGTGGACATCGTCCCCGGCCAGGAGAAGCCGGCCGTCGAGGTCGTGCTCACCGTCCTGCACGCGGGCGGCAAGTTCGGCGGCGGCGGCTACGCCGTCTCCGGCGGCCTGCACGGCGTCGGCGTCTCGGTGGTGAACGCCCTGTCCACCCGCCTCGCGGTGGAGATCCACCGGGACGGGCACCTCTGGACCCAGGAATACAAGATGGGCGCGCCGACCGCCGCCCTGGTGAAGGGGGAGCCGACCGAGCGGACCGGCACCACCGTCACGTTCTGGGCCGACCCGGACATCTTCGAGACCACGGTCTACTCCTTCGAGACGCTCTCCCGGCGCTTCCAGGAGATGGCGTTCCTCAACAAGGGCCTGACCATCTCGCTGACCGACGAGCGGCCGGAGCACGCGGACGAGGAGGGCAACCCGCTCTCCGTCACGTACCGGTACGACGGCGGCATCGCCGACTTCGTCGCCCACCTCAACTCCCGCAAGGGCGACGTGATCCACCCCTCGGTGATCGACTTCGAGGCGGAGGACAAGGAGAAGACGATCTCCGTGGAGGTCGCGATGCAGTGGAACTCCTCGTACACCGAGGGGGTCTACTCGTTCGCCAACACCATCCACACCCACGGCGGCGGTACCCACGAAGAGGGCTTCCGCGCGGCGCTGACCGGCCTGGTCAACCGCTACGCGCGGGACAAGAAGCTGCTCCGTGAGAAGGACGACAACCTCTCCGGCGAGGACATCCGCGAGGGTCTGACCGCGATCATCTCGGTCAAGCTCGGCGAGCCGCAGTTCGAGGGCCAGACCAAGGACAAGCTGGGCAACACCGAGGCGAAGACCTTCGTCCAGCGGGTGGTCCACGAGCAGCTGAACGACTGGCTGGACCGCAACCCGAACGAGGCCTCGGACATCATCCGCAAGTCCATCCAGGCCGCCACCGCGCGCGTGGCCGCCCGGAAGGCGCGGGACCTGACCCGCCGCAAGGGCCTGCTGGAGTCCGCCTCGCTGCCCGGCAAGCTGAGCGACTGCCAGTCCAAGGACCCGGCCGAGTGCGAGATCTTCATCGTCGAGGGCGACTCCGCCGGCGGCTCCGCCAAGCAGGGCCGTGACCCGCGCATCCAGGCGATCCTCCCGATCCGCGGCAAGATCCTGAACGTCGAGAAGGCCCGGATCGACAAGGTGCTGCAGAACACCGAGGTCCAGGCGCTGATCTCGGCCTTCGGCTGCGGCATCCAGGAGGACTACGACGAGTCCAAGCTGCGCTATCACAAGATCGTCCTGATGGCGGACGCCGACGTCGACGGGCAGCACATCCGCACCCTGCTGCTCACCCTGCTGTTCCGCTTCATGCGGCCGCTGGTCGAGTCCGGCTACGTCTACCTCGCCATGCCCCCGCTGTACAAGATCAAGTGGAGCAAGGACGACTTCGACTACGTGTACTCCGACCGCGAGCGCGACGCCACCATCGCGGCGGGCGTCGCGGCCGGTCGCCGGCTGCCCAAGGACGACGCGATCCAGCGCTTCAAGGGTCTCGGCGAGATGAACGCCGAGGAACTGCGGGTGACCACCATGGACCAGGCCCACCGCCTGCTCCAGCAGATCACCCTGGAGGACGCGGCCCGCGCCGACGACCTCTTCTCCGTCCTGATGGGCGAGGACGTCGAGGCCCGCCGCTCCTTCATCCAGCGCAACGCCAAGGACGTCCGCTTCCTGGACGTGTGACGGGGCCCGCCCCTGCCAGCACAGTCCAGTCACGCGTGAAAGGAAACTGACCACCAGTGGTCGACGACAACCGTCCCGACGGCGAGCAGCCGGACGCCAGCACCGCCACCGACACCTTCGTGTCCCGGGTCGAGCCGATCGAGCTCGAGACCGAGATGCAGCGCTCGTACCTCGACTACGCGATGAGCGTGATCGTCAGCCGTGCGCTGCCCGAGGTCCGCGACGGCCTCAAGCCGGTGCACCGGCGCGTGCTCTACGCCATGTACGACGGCGGGTACCGCCCCGAGAAGGGCTACTACAAGTGCGCCCGCGTCGTCGGCGACGTCATGGGCAACTACCACCCGCACGGTGACACCTCGATCTACGACACCGTGGTCCGCCTGGCCCAGCCGTGGTCGCTGCGGATGCCGCTGGTGGACGGCAACGGCAACTTCGGCTCGCCGGGCAACGACCCGGCCGCGGCCATGCGCTACACCGAGTGCAAGCTGATGCCGCTGGCCATGGAGATGATGCGCGACATCGACGAGGAGACCGTCGACTTCGCCGCCAACTACGACGGCCGCTCGCAGGAGCCCACCGTCCTGCCCGCGCGCATCCCCAACCTGCTGGTCAACGGTGCCACCGGCATCGCGGTCGGCATGGCCACCAACATCCCGCCGCACAACCTGCGCGAGGTCGCCTCCGGCGCGCTCTGGGCGCTGGAGCACCCGGAGGCCTCCAACGAGGAGCTGCTGGAGGCCCTGATCGAGCGGATCAAGGGCCCGGACTTCCCGACCGGCGCGCTGATCGTCGGCCGCCGCGGGATCGAGGAGGCGTACCGCACCGGGCGCGGCTCGATCACCATGCGCGCGGTGGTCGAGGTGGAGGAGATCCAGGGCCGCCAGTGCCTGGTGATCACCGAGCTGCCCTACCAGGTCAACCCGGACAACCTCGCGCTGAAGATCGCCGACCTGGTCAAGGACGGCAAGGTCGCCGGCATCGCCGACGTCCGCGACGAGTCCTCCTCGCGCACCGGCCAGCGCCTGGTCATCGTGCTCAAGCGGGACGCCGTCGCCAAGGTCGTGCTGAACAACCTCTACAAGCACACCGACCTGCAGACCAACTTCGGCGCCAACATGCTGGCGCTGGTCGACGGCGTGCCGCGCACGCTCTCGCTCGACGCCTTCATCCGGCACTGGGTCAACCACCAGGTCGACGTCATCGTCCGGCGCACCACCTTCCGGCTGCGCAAGGCCGAGGAGCGGGCGCACATCCTGCGCGCCCTGCTGCGCGCCCTGGACATGATCGACGAGGTCATCGCGCTGATCCGGGCCTCGGCCAGCGCCGACGCCGCCCGCAGCGGCCTGATGGAGCTGCTCGCCATCGACGAGCTCCAGGCCAACGCGATCCTGGAGATGCAGCTGCGCCGCCTGGCCGCCCTGGAGCGCCAGCGGATCATGGACGAGCACGACGAGCTGCAGCGCAAGATCGACGAGTACAACGCGATCCTGGCCTCCCCGGGCCGTCAGCGCGAGATCATCTCCGAGGAGCTGACCGCGATCGTCGAGAAGTACGGCGACGAGCGGCGCTCCACCCTCATCCCCTCCGACGGCGACCTCTCCATCGAGGACCTCATCGCCGAGGAGGACATCGTCGTCACGATCACCCGTGGCGGCTACGTCAAGCGGACCCGCTCCGACCTCTACCGCTCGCAGAAGCGCGGCGGCAAGGGCGTGCGCGGTGCGCAGCTCAAGCAGGACGACATCGTCGACCACTTCTTCGTGACGACGACCCACAACTGGATCCTGTTCTTCACCAACAAGGGCCGGGTCTACCGGGCCAAGGGCTACGAGCTGCCGGACGCCGGCCGGGACGCCCGCGGCCAGCACGTGGCCAACCTGCTGGCCTTCCAGCCGGAGGAGCACATCACCCAGGTGATGGCGGTGCGCACCTACGAGGACAAGCCGTACCTCGTGCTCGCCACCCGGGCCGGTCTGGTGAAGAAGTCCGCGCTCAAGGACTACGACTCGCCCCGCTCCGGCGGCCTGATCGCGATCAACCTGCGCCAGGACGAGGAGGGCCGGGACGACGAGCTGATCGGCGCCGAGCTGGTCTCCGCCGAGGACGACCTGCTGCTGGTCTCCCGCAAGGCCCAGTCGATCCGCTTCACCGCGACCGACGACGCGCTGCGGCCCACCGGCCGCGCCACCTCCGGCGTCAAGGGCATGTCCTTCCGCGAGGACGACGAACTGCTGTCGATGAACGTGGTCCGGCCGGGGACGTACGTCTTCACCGCCACCGACGGTGGCTACGCCAAGCGCACCGGGGTGGACGAGTACCGTGTCCAGGGGCGCGGCGGTTTCGGCACCAAGGCGGCGAAGATCGTCGAGGGCCGCGGATCGCTGGTCGGCGCCCTGGTGGTGGACGACAGCGACGAGATCATGGCGATCACCCTGTCGGGCGGGGTGATCCGCACGAGGGTTTCCGAGGTTCGTGAAACCGGACGTGACACCATGGGCGTCCAACTGATCAACCTCGGAAAGCGCGACGCGGTGGTGGGCATGGCCCGCAACGCGGAGGCCGAGGGCGAGGAGCTGTTGGAGGACGAGGCGTCCGACGCCGAGTCCACCGAGGTGGCCGAGGGTACGGAGACGGTGGCGGGCGGCGAGGAAGCCCAGGCCTGACCCCTACCGCGCAGGCTGGTGCCGTTGCGTCCGAACACGGGCGCGGCGGCGCCGGCCGCCGACCAGTTCCGGGCAATCCCGCCGGGTGCTGGATGACGAGTGACGACGCAGGGCGGCGCCGCCGCCCTGGTGGGAAGTGCGGGAGGACCAGTGAGTGGAGCCACGGGTGCTGCGGGAGGAGCCACCGGCGGCCGTCCGGGCGCAGCACAGGGCGGCGGGGGCTACGGGGTGCCGCAGCCGCCGGCCGAGCACCCCGCCGCGTCCACCTCGCTGATGCCACCGGTCGGTGCGGCGGGTCAGGGCGGGGCGACGTACGGCGGGCAGCCGACCCCTCCGCCGCCGGGAGCGCCGGCGCCGGGCGGTAGCGGGTTCTCGCAGCCGACCACGTACGCCAAGGGGCAGCCGACACCGCCCCGGGGCACCCGGGTGGGCGGCAACACCCCGCCCGGCGGGACGCCCGTCCCGGGCGGCGCCCCGCGCCGGCCCGGCGCGGCGCCGGCCGTCGGGGGCGCCGGCCTCGGCCGGACCCGCAAGGCCCGGCTGCGGATCACCAAGGCCGACCCGTGGTCGGTGATGAAGGTGAGCTTCCTGCTGTCGCTGGCGGTCGGGATCATCATCATCGTGGCGGCGGCCGTCCTGTGGATGACGCTGGACTCGCTCGGGGTGTTCGACTCGCTCGGCAAGACCCTCAAGGAGGTCACCGCCGGCGAGGCGCCCAACAGCGGCATCAACCTGATGGACTACGTCGGGTTCGGCAAGGTGATGACCTTCACCTCGCTGATCGCGGTGGTCGACGTCGTGCTGCTGACCGCGCTCTCCACGCTCTCGGCGTTCATCTACAACGCGGCCGCCGGCTTCACCGGTGGCATCGAGCTGACCCTGGCCGAGGAGGACTGACCCCGGCCGCGCCGGACCGGGTCTGACCCCCGGTCACATCGTCGTCCGCGGACGGAATGTGCGGGCCCCGACGGCTGTTGCAGCCTTCGGGGCCCGTCGGCATTTCGGGTGACAGCCGGTCCCCGCGGCGTGCCGCCCCGTCGGGCGTCCGCCGCGGTGGGATTAGCTGGGCGCGCTCGTGCCGAGTCACCGAGTGCCGCAGGCCCGCCCCCCGGTCCGACCGGCCGGGGCGGGTACGGCTGTGCAGGTACGGCTGGACGGAGGCGCGCGATGGCTCAGCTCGCAAGGCAACTGGTCGAGGCCCTGGAAGGGCTGCTGGGGGTCCCGGTACCGCTGCGGGTGCAGGTGTGGGACGGCAGTGCCGCCGGGCCGCCGGGGGCGCCCACGGTGGTGCTGCGCAACCGGCGGGCGCTGCGCCGGCTGCTCTGGCAGCCGGGTGAGCTGGGCCTGGCCCGGGCCTACGTGTCGGGGGACCTGGAGCTCGCCCCGGGCGCCGACCTCTACGAGGTGCTGACGGTCGTCGCGCACCTCGCCGAGCGCCCCGAGATCCGGCAGCTGGCGCTGGGCCCCGGCGACGTGGTCGGCCCCCGGGGCCGCCGGGTGCTGGGGGCGCTGCTCCGGGCGGGTGCGCTCGGCCCGCAGCCCGCCCCGCCGCCGGAGGAGGCCGGGTCCGTCCGGGGCCGGGTGCACAGCCGCAGCCGGGACCGCGCGGCGATCAGCCACCACTACGACGTCGGCAACGACTTCTACGGGCTCGTCCTGGGCTCCTCGATGGTGTACTCCTGCGCCTACTGGGAGCCGGCCGCCAAGAGCCTGGAGGCCGCCCAGGAGGCCAAGCTCGACCTGATCTGCCGCAAGCTCGGCCTGCGGCCGGGGATGCGCCTGCTGGACGTCGGCTGCGGCTGGGGCTCACTGGTGCTGCACGCCGCGCGGCACTACGGCGTCACCGCGGTCGGCGTCTCCATCTCCGAGGAGCAGGTCGCGCTCGCCCGCCGGCGGGTCGAGGAGGCCGGCCTGGCCGACCGGATCGAGATCCGGCTGCAGGACTACCGGGAGATCCCGGACGGCCCGTTCGACGCCATCTCCAGCGTCGGCATGGCCGAGCACGTCGGCTCCGAGCAGTACCGGGTCTACGCCGACAACCTGTACGGCCTGCTGGTGCCCGGTGGCCGGCTGCTCAACCACCAGATCGCCCGCCGCCCGGACCACCCGGGCGAGCCGCACCGCCCCAGCCCGTTCATCGACCGCTATGTCTTCCCGGACGGCGAGCTCTCCCCGGTCGGTTCCACCGTGGCCCGGCTGGAGGAGGCCGGCTTCGAGGTCCGCGACGTGGAGTCGCTGCGCGAGCACTACGGGCTGACGCTGCGCGAGTGGGTGGCCAACCTGGAGGCGCACTGGACGGAGGCGGTCCGCCTGGTCGGCCGCGGCCGGGCCCGGGTCTGGCGGCTGTACATGGCGGCCTCGGCGCTCGCCTTCGAGGAGAACCGGATCGGGATCAACCAGATCCTCGCCGTGCGCACCGGTCCCGAGGGGGCGGCCCACCTCCCGGCCACCCGTGAGGAGTGGCTGCTCCGCCGCCCCACCGCTTCCCACCAGCGGACTGCCGCCGGGGCCGGTGCCGATCAGGATTTGGGAGATCGGCCGTCGGTCCGCTAATCTTTCAGTGCGGCAAGGGCCTATAGCTCAGACGGTTAGAGCGCTTCCCTGATAAGGAAGAGGCCACAGGTTCAAGTCCTGTTAGGCCCACCACCGCGAAGGGCCCGGAGCGATCTCGCTCCGGGCCCTTCGGCGTTTTCGTGCCCGGACCGGGGAACCACGGGCCCGTCCCGGGGGTTGTCCGGGGGAGGGCGGGTGGAGGGATGGTGGCGGTATGGCGCTGTTCTGGGCGATGAGCATTCCCGGACTGGTCTGCGCGCTGGTCGTGCTCGCCTTCGTCGATCAACTGGCGCTGCGGGCGCGCCGGGCCCGCTGGATCCCCTGGCGGGGGACGGGCCGTGAGGGGCAGATCTCGTCGACCGGCTTCGAGCAGCTGCACGCCCAGTTCGCGGCGGGCAAGCAGCACGAGCTGGACGAGCGGCGCAGCACGCTGATGCTGCGCGACGAGGAGGGGGAGGGGGCTCCGCCGCGGACCAGGGTGGACCTCGCCTCCGGTACCGCCGTGGTGGTCACGCCGCCCCGCCGGTGACCGGTCCGGGTCGGTCCGGAGGGCGTCCTGGGGCCGCTCACCGGCAGGCCGACCGTACGACAGGAGGTGTGGCGTCAATCCTCCGGCCGGACGGGTCGGTTGGCGGCAGCGGTGGCTGGTCACGATTGGGACACCGGTGTGTATCATCGGCCGCAAGGGCAGTCTGGCACCCGGCAGCCCGTTCGTGCTCGTAAGAACCCATGGACTCGTCGGCCCGGCCAATCCGGTCGGCGCACGGCTGTTGAGTCCGATACGCAAGAAGGACGAGGTCCCGCGGTGAAGAAGCTTCTCCTGGTCGCCCTGGTCGCCCTCGGCGGCTTCTTTGTCTACCGTCAGGTCCAGGCGGACCGCGCCGAGCAGGACCTGTGGACCGAGGCCACCGACCCGGTCCCGGCCGGTCGCTGAGGGCCCGGACGATCTGACGATCGACGATCTTCGGAGACGCCGCAGCGCGTCTCCCCGGTCGGTCGGTCCGGTCGGACGACCGGGCCGACCGGCTCTTCCGGCACCGGCCGGGCACCAGTGCGGGGACGGGGCGTGGGATTCGCGCCGGGACCCGGTACGCTAGTGCCCGGCGGTACACGCGGTGCCGTCGAGGGGCTTTAGCTCAGTTGGTAGAGCGCTGCCTTTGCAAGGCAGATGTCAGGAGTTCGAGTCTCCTAAGCTCCACAGACGAACAGCCGATCGGCCGCTGACCTGAATCCGGGTCAGCGGCCGATCGGCGTTCTGCGGGGGTGCGGGCCGGTCAGTGCGGCTTGCGCGGGTCGTGCGGCTTGGGCCGGTCCTCGTCGTGGTCGGGCCCGTCGGGGGTGGACGAGCCGGGTTCGGCGGCGCCGGACCCGGTCGGGACGTCCGGCGCGGCCGCGGTCTCGGCCGTGGAGCCGTTCACCGGGCTGGTGGTGGCCGCGTCCACGGTGCCGTCCGCGGTGCCGGCGCCCGTGGCGTGCGAGCCGCCGGGGCGCGGGGCGGCCGCGGCCTCGGCCGGGCCGGGCGCCGGGGTGGGAGCCCCGGTCGTGGGCTCGACGAGCCACTCCGGGTCGCCCTGGTGCCGCCACCACTGCCAGACCAGGATGCCGCTGCCGATGGCGACGGCGCCCGCCACGGCGAGGCCGGTGGCCCAGCCGTTGCGGTGCTCCTTCCTGGCGTTGCGGGCGGCCAGGTCGCTGATCTCGGCCGAGGTGACGTGGCCCTGCAGCGCGGTCAGCGCGGCGGCGCCGCGGGTCTGCGCCTCCAGCGCGACGGGCGTGACGGTGGCGCGGGCCTCCTCGACCGCGTGGGCGACCTTGGGGACCACGGTGGAGCGGGCCTGGTCGGCGGCGCGCATAGCGGAGAGCCGGGCCGCCAGGGCGGTCTCCTGAGCCCGGTGGAGGGCCTTGAGGGTGTTCTTCTGGGCTTCCGGGGGAAGGCTGGCGAAGGCATGCTCGAACTGCGGGGCGATGTGCTTGGCGTACTGGACACGGGCGCTGTGCGCCGCCTGGGAGGCCTTCGGCCCGACGGCGTCCACAGCGGGCCCCAGCCGCTGCTTCGCGCCGTCCGCGAGGTGCGCCGCGGTTTCCTTGGCGGTGGCGGCGTAGGGCGCGAGAGTTTCCCGGGTCTTGCCGGCCGTCTCACGTGCTGAGTCCAAACGGGTCACGAGTCTCTCCTCCTGGTGGCGTCCTATATGCACTTATCCACCTAAATGCTGATCATGCATGTTGATTTGTCTGAGAGCACTCCGGAGTGGGCCGTACGCGGGGTGCGGCGGGTCGCCCGGCCCGGCGTCCGGGGACCGGATCCGGCCGGTGGAGATCGCTCGGCGCCGACCGCCGCAGTACGCTGACGATCCCGGTGCCACCCGTACGGCGGGTGCCGGCGGGACCGCGCCGCCGACGTACGAGAAGGGGTTACCGCTGATGCTCCCGGACGAGTCCAGGCCGCCGACGGACGAGGACCCGCGGCCGGGCGGCGGGGCCGGGGCGTCCCGCTGCTACCGGCACCCGGAGCAGGAGACCGGTATCGGCTGCTCCCGGTGCGGCCGGCCGATCTGCCCGAAATGCATGGTGAACGCCTCGGTGGGCTTCCACTGTCCGGAGTGTGTCAGCGGGGACAACCGGCAGGTGCGGCAGGCGACCACGCGGTTCGGCGGCAAGCCGGCCGCCGACGGCGCGCTGGTCACCAAGGTCCTGCTCGGACTCAACCTGGCGGTCTTCCTGCTGGCCGCCTACGTGCTGGAGCCGTGGCTGGCCGAGGACCTCTCGCTGTTCAGCGTCGGCCCGCAGATCACCGGCTTCCCGTACGGCGTGGCGGCCGGGCCGGACCAGTGGTACCGGCTGCTGACCGCGACCTTCCTGCACGTCGCGCCGTGGCACATCGCCACCAACATGGTGATGCTCTGGGTGATCGGTCCCTCGCTGGAGGCGGCGCTCGGCCGGATCCGCTTCCTGGCCGTCTACCTGCTGTCCGGCCTGGCCGGCAGTGCGTTCGCCTTCCTGCTGGCCGGCGGCTTCATGAACTCGCTGGGGGCGTCCGGCGCCATCTTCGGCCTGCTCGGCGCGACCGTGGTGATGTACAAGCAGACCAGGACGCCGCTGGGACCGGTGATCGCGCTGCTGGTCTTCAACCTGATCGTCACCTTCTCGGTGTCCGGCATCGACTGGCGGGCGCACATCGGCGGGCTGGTCGCCGGCACGCTGACCGCGATCGGGCTGATGTACGCCCCGCGGGAGCGCCGGACGGTCGTCCAGACACTGACGGTGGCGGGGGTGGCCGGGCTGGTGCTGCTGATGGTCCTCGTCGGGACGGCCCGCTACGGCGGGTGACCGTCCCGGACGTTTGTCCACAGCGCGTGGGGGGTTGTGCACAGCCGGTGCGCCAGCCGGGCTGTGGACTGTTGTTCTACGCGTGTCCCGCTGTGCGTATTCGGCATTCGGGGGAGCGCGCGCACGGGTGTGGACAGCGCGCCGGACGCGAGTTATCCACAGGCCGGGGAGACTTTTCCCCAGTGTGGATAACCATGTGGATAAGCGCGATAAGCGGGATAACCGCCGTCCGGTGTCCGGACACACCGCAGCGCCGCCCCGCACAACGCTGCCGGGGCGGCGGAGCAGACGCTCAGGGCCTGGGCCCCGGCGTCACTTCCACTGGGTGGAGACGCCGAATCCCGCTGCGATGAAGCCGAAGCCCACCAGGATGTTCCAGTTGGCCCAGCTCTCGACCGGCCAGGTGCCACTGGTCACGTAATAGGTGACGATCCAGACCAGACCGACCAGGAACAGTGCCAGCATCAGAGGGGCTACCCAGCTTCGGCCCGAGCTGATTTTCACCGTTGCCACCGTCGGCGGGGTGTAATCGGACTTCTTGCGGAGTCGAGACTTCGGCACGAGGAGCTCTCCTGTCGATGCGCTGTGAGACCGCGCAGGGGTTCAGCGGGTGGGGCGGCTGGTGGGTGGCGGCTGTGGAGAACGTTAGGGGAACCGGTCCCGCACATGCCACCGGCGTCCGTTAGCGTAGTGGCTCGGCGGGTCTGAAGGAGATAAGGGTACGGTGCCTAATTTGTCGATTCCTCCTCGGCCTGCCCGCTCTCGCGCCGCCGGCATCCGAATTGTCGGCCGTGCCCTGACCTGCGCCGTCTTCGCGCTCGCCGGCCTGCTCTTCTACATCAGCGCGCAGACCGCCCGCGGGACCGATCTGCGGACCGACAACTCGCTGCTGAGCCTCGGCGACGTGATACGCCAGCGCAGCTCGCAGAACCAGCAGTCCCAGGAGCAGCTCGCCGACCTCCAGGCGCGTTCCCAGGCGCTCACCGGCCAGCAGGGGCGCAGCCCCGCGGACGCCGCCCGGCTGACCGCCCTCCAGCAGGCCGCCGCCCTGGAACCGCTGCAGGGGCCCGGACTGACCGTCACCCTCAACGACGCGCCGCCGAACGCCACCGCGCGCATCCCCGGGGTGCCCGAGCCCGGCGTCAACGACCTCGTCATCCACCAGCAGGACATCCAGGCGGTCGTCAACGCGCTCTGGCGGGGCGGCGCCGAGGGCGTCCAGGTGATGGACCAGCGGCTGATCGCCACCAGCGCGGTCCGCTGCGTGGGCAACACCCTGCTGCTCCAGGGCCGGGTCTACTCCCCGCCGTACGTGGTCAAGGCGGTGGGGCGCACGGACGCGCTGCGGTCCGCGGTGGACGCCGACCCGACGATCCGCAACTACCTGCAGTACGTGCAGGCGTACGGGCTGGGCTGGAAGGTGCAGGAGAGCGGCGAGCTCAGCGTGCCCGGCTACTCCGGCACGGTCGACCTGGGTTCGGCCGGGGGGCAGTGACAGCCGGCCGGTGACCACCGGTCCGGGCGCCGCTCCGGCCCGCCGCCGCGACCCGCCGGGCGGGCCGCCGGAGCACAACGGGCGGGCGCTGCCGGGGAAGGGCGCCTCACGCGCCCGGATCACGGGTCTACTCTTGACCCCAGTCTGTTGCGTCGAGGGAGCACCATGTACGGCTGGATCTGGCGACACCTTCCGGGGCACCCCCTGGTCCGGGCCCTCATCTCGCTGCTCCTCGTCCTGGGGGTGGTCTACCTCCTGTTCACCTACGTCTTCCCGTGGGCGGAACCGCTGCTCCCCTTCGGCGACGTCACAGTGGACGGCGACGGCGGCGCCGCCGGCTGAGCCCGGCGGCCCTGCTCCTCCTCCCAGTCCCCGCAGCCCACGGAGATAGCGCGCGAATGACCCCCCAGCTGACCTCGCCCCGCATCCTGGTCGTCGACAACTACGACAGCTTCGTCTTCAACCTGGTCCAGTACCTCTACCAGCTCGGCGCCACCTGCGAGGTGGTGCGCAACGACGAGGTGACGGTCGAGCACGCGGTGCGCCGCGCGGGCGCGGAGGGCTTCGACGGGGTGCTGCTCTCCCCCGGCCCCGGTGCGCCCGAGGAGGCCGGGGTCTGCGTCGAGATGGTCCACCACTGCGCGCGGACCGGGCTGCCGGTCTTCGGTGTCTGCCTGGGCCTGCAGTCGATCGCGGTCGCGTACGGCGCGGTGGTCGGCCGGGCGCCCGAGCTGCTGCACGGCAAGACCTCGCTGGTGGAGCACGAGGACGGCGGCGTCTTCGAGGGACTGCCCTCGCCGCTCACCGCGACCCGCTACCACTCGCTGGCGGTCGAGCCGGCCACCGTGCCGGACGAGCTGGTGGTGACCGCCCGGACCGAGAGCGGCGTGATCATGGGGCTGCGCCACCGCGAGCTGCTGGTCGAGGGCGTCCAGTTCCACCCGGAGTCGGTCCTCACCGAGGGCGGGCACCGGATGCTCGCCAACTGGCTGGCCGAGTGCGGCGATCCGCAGGCCGTCGGCCGTTCGGCCGGGCTCGCCCCGGTGATCGGCCGGGGCTGAGCGGCATGACCGCGGTGCGTCCGGAGGGGCGATACCAGGCGGGCGCGGATCCGCACGGGGCCGGGGCGCCCGGCCCGGGCGGCCGGCACCGGCAGCCTGCCCCGCAGTACGGCGGCCGGGGCCAGCACCCGCCGGAGAGCCAGTACCAGCAGTACGACCCCTACGGTGCGCAGCCGCTCGGACCGGGCGACCCGGAGCACGGTGGTGCCGAGGACGGCTGGAGCGTCTACGAGCAGGCCGGACAGGCCGCTCCGGGCGACCCGGCCCACCCGGGGCAGCCCGAGTACCCCTGGCTGGCCGACCAGACCCTCCAGCTGCGGCTCCCGGCCCTCGCCGACGACGGCACTCCCCCGCCGCTCGGCGGCCGGGCCGAACGCCGTCGTGCCGCGCAGGGCCGGATCTCGGTGCGCTCGGGCGGCGGGCGCCGCCGGGCGGCCGACGGCGCGGCCACGGGCCGGGCGCGGCCCAAGGAGTCGCCCGCCGTCGTGGTCGCCCGCCTCGTCGGCGAGCTGTGCATCACGCTCGGCCTGGTGATGCTGCTCTTCGTCTCCTACCAGCTCTGGTGGACCAACGTGCAGGCCGACGCGGCCGCCGACGGTGCCCGCAACCAGCTGGAGCAGCAGTTCGACGCGGCCCAGCCGGCACCCGGCGCGGCCGGGCAGCCCGCGCCGGACCCGGCGAAGCCGGAGACCTTCGAGCCCGGCAAGGGCTTCGCGATCATCCACCTGCCGAAGCTGGGTCTCAAGTTCCCGATCGCCGAGGGCACGTCCAAGTCGGCGGTGCTCGACAAGGGCCTGGTCGGGCACTACGCCGGGACGGGCATGCCGGCCGACAAGGCGGGCAACTTCGCGCTGGCCGCGCACCGCAACACCCACGGCGAGCCGTTCCGGCACATCAACCAGCTCGGCAAGGGCGACAAGATCGTGGTGGAGACCGCCACCGCGTACTACACGTACGAGATCACCGGCGGCATCCCGGAGACCCCGCCGTCCAACGTGAGCGTGATCAAGCCGGTGCCCAACGGCTCCGGGTACACCCAGGCGGGCCGCTACATCACCCTGACCACCTGTACGCCGGAGTTCAGTTCCAAGGCCCGTCTGATCCTCTTTGGCAAGATGATCGAGGAGCGGCCGCGGAGCCAGGGCAAGCCGCCCGGCCTCACGGTCGGCTAGGGCCTGCCGGACAAACCCCGGCGGGCCGCGGCGGACGGCCGCCGCACCGGATGGACAGCACGCGAGGGGGAGTACGAGTGACCCAGGACGAGACGGCGCAGGCAGGCCCGCCGCCCGCGCCCGCCCGTCGGCGACGGGGCCGGGCGCTGGCCGCGCTCGGCGTCCTCGGCGAACTGCTGATCACCCTGGGGCTGGTGCTCGGTCTCTTCGTCTCCTACTCGCTCTGGTGGACCAACGTGGAGGCCGACGCCGCCGCGGCGCAGGCGGGCGACCGGCTGCGCGGCGCCTGGGCGGCGGGGCCGACCAACGCCCCCCCGGCCGCCCCCGGCGCCCCGAGCCCCACCGCTGCGCCCGGCACCGGCACCGGCACCGGCCCGGCCCCCGTGGCGGGCGACGGGATCGGCTTCCTGCACGTGCCCGCGATGGGCCGGGGCTACCAGGTGCTGATCCGGATGGGCACCGACGCCGACACCCTGGCCGAGGGCGTCGCCGGGGTGTACGAGCAGCCCTACCGGGCCGCGATGCCCTGGGACGCCACCGGGAACTTCGCGCTGGCCGCCCACCGGGACGGCCACGGGGCGAAGTTCCACGACCTCGACGCCGTCCACCGGGGCGCCGCGATCGTCGTCGAGACCAGGGACAAGTGGTACGTCTACCGGGTCGACAGCACCCTGGCGGAGACGTCCAAGTACGACACCGGCATCGTCGCCCCCGTCCCCAAGGGCTCGGGCTACCAGGCGCCCGGACGGTACATCACCCTGACGACCTGTACGCCGGTCTACACCTCGCGCTACCGGATGGCCGTCTGGGGCAGCCTGGTGCGGGTGGACGACATGGACGCCGCGCGCACCCCGCCGACCGAGCTGAGGTCCTGACCCGGGCCCGGCCCAGCTACCGGGCCGGGCCGGAAAGCCCGAGGGCCCGTCGCAGCAGCTGCGACGGGCCCTCGGGCGTTCCCGGCGTCAGAGCCAGGGGAACCAGGGGTTAGGGGTTGCCCCCTTTGGTGTTGGAGGGTGACGGGTTGGCGGGGTCGCCCCCTTTGGTCGGCTCGGGCGGCTTCACCATCAGGGTGACCGACTGACCCGGGTCCAGCTGGGTCCCGGCGCCCGGCATCGAGTTGGTGACCGTGCCGTTCGGGTCCTGCGAGCCGAGCAGGGTGTAGCCCAGGCCCTGCTTCTGCAGCTGCGCGATGGCGTCCTTGACCGGGACGTTCTGCAGCGGCGGGACGGTGGCCTTGTCCGGCGCCTTGAAGATCGTCAGGGTGATCTTCGAGTTGGCCGCGGCCTTGGTGTTCGGCTGGAGCGACTGCGACGCGACGGTGTTGACCTTGGTCGGGTCGTTGGTCGGCGTCGTCTTCGAGGCGTCGACCTGGAAGCCCGCGCCCTCCAGGGCGGCCTGCGCGGCCTCCTTCTGCTGGCCGACCACACCGGGGACGGAGACCTTGGCCTTGCCCTGCGAGACGGTGAGCTTGATCTGCGCGGTCGGGTCGCCGGCCGCGTTGGCCGCCGGGTCCTGGGCGATGACCGTCTCCGTCGGAGCGGTGTCGTCGTCCTTGTACTCGGGCTGCGCGATGTTGGTGAAGCCGGCGTCGTTGAGCGCCTTGACCGCCTGGTCCTTCGTCAGGCCGACCACCTTGGGCACGGTCGCCTTGGCCGGACCGGAGGAGAGCTGCACCGTGATCGTGGCGGCCTCCGCGACCTGGCCGCCGGCCGCCGGGGTCTGGGTGCAGACCTGGTCCTTCTTGACGTTGGTGTCCGGGCAGGCCACCTTCTCGCCCTCGGTCACCACCAGCTTGGGGCCGCTCTGCGCGGCGAGGGTCTTGGCCTCGGCCAGTGTCTTGCCCACCAGGCTCGGCGCGACGACCTTCGCGGTCTCCTTCTTGTCGCCGCCCTTGTTGCCGAACATCGCCTGGGCGACGAAGAAGGTGCCGACCAGGACCAGCACGGCGGCGACCGCCAGCACGATCCAGGAGGTGTTGCTCTTCTTCGGCGGCTGCTCGCCGCGTCGGCCCCCGCCGCGGCCGTAGCCGTCGTCGTAGCCGTCGTTCCCGCCGCCGCCCGGGGCACCGGCGTAGGTCTGCCCGTAGCCGTCGTCCTGGTAGCCGGGCTGCTGGCCGTAGCCGGCCTGCGGGAGCATCGTGGTCGGCCCGCCGCCGGGCTGCTGCGGCAGCACGTTGGTCTGGCCGTACGGGTCGTGCTGCTGCGGGTAGCCGTTCTGGTCGTAGCCGTACCCGGCCGCGCCGCCCATCCCGTAGGCGGCGGCCTGCTGGGCGGCGGCCACCGGGAGGCCGTCGAGGAAGCGCTCGATGTCGTCGCGCATCTCGTCGGCGCTCTGGTACCGGTAGTCGCGGTCCTTGGCGAGCGCCTTCAGCACGATCGCGTCGATCTCGGGGCGCACCTCGGGATCGAACACCGACGGCGGCTGCGCCTCCTCCCGGACGTGCTGGTAGGCCACCGCGACCGGCGAGTCGCCGACGAACGGCGGCCGCACGGTCAGCAGCTCGTACAGCAGGCAGCCGGTGGAGTAGAGGTCCGAGCGGGCGTCGACCTGCTCGCCCTTGGCCTGCTCGGGGGAGAGGTACTGGGCGGTCCCGATGACGGCGGAGGTCTGCGTCATGGTCATCCCGGCGTCGCCCATGGCCCGGGCGATGCCGAAGTCCATGACCTTGACGTTGCCCTGCCGCGTCAGCATCACGTTGGCGGGCTTGATGTCGCGGTGCACGATGCCGGCCCGGTGCGAGTACTCCAGGGCCTGGAGGATGCCGATGGTCATCTCCAACGAGCGCTCCGGCAGCAGCCGGCGGCCGGAGTGCAGCAGCTCCCGCAGCGTGGACCCCTCGACGTACTCCATCACGATGTACGGGATGGAGATGCCGTCGATGTAGTCCTCGCCGGTGTCGTACACGGCGACGATCGCGGGGTGGTTCAGTGACGCCGCGGACTGCGCCTCACGGCGGAAGCGGGCCTGGAAGGACGGATCACGGGCCATGTCGGCCCGGAGCGTCTTCACAGCGACGGAACGGCCGAGCCGGGTGTCATGGGCGAGGTACACCTCGGCCATGCCGCCGCGTCCGAGGACGCCGCCGAGCTCGTACCTGCCGCCTAGGCGACGAGGCTCTTCCATAGTTCCGACCCTCTCCCTCACCCGCCGGTGAGGTTGTGACGTAGGTGTCCCCGCACGCTCCGAGTGACGCCGGCGCGGGCCCGGGTGGTTCTGCGATCAGGACCCTTCGACGCTTCGCGGGCGGCAACGGGCACACCCGCTGCTGCGGATACGCTACCGGTCGCACCGCGCCGGACCGGAGTCGGCCGTGGGCCGATACCAGACCGGTATCCGTTCGGCGGGGCCGATCGTGACATTCGACGCACCCGTGACGGCCGCTCCCTACTTGCCGAGGGCGGCCTGCATCACCGCCTTGGCGATGGGTGCGGCGAGCCGGCCGCCGCTGATCCCGTCACGGTTGTTGGAGCCGTCCTCGACCACCACCGCGACCGCGACGGACTGGCCGTCGGGGGTCTTGGCGTAGGAGGTGAACCAGGCGAACGGCAGCCCGGCGTTGTCCTCGCCGTGCTGCGCGGTGCCGGTCTTGCCGCCGACCGTCAGGCCCGGGATCCTGGCGTTCTTGCCGGTGCCGTTGTCGACCACCGAGACCATCAGGTTCTGGAGCTTCTGCGCGGTCTCCGGGCTCATCGCCTGGGAGTACTGCTTCTCGGTGTGCTTGGAGATGGTGGTCAGCGAGGCCGAGCGCTCCTGGTCGACCAGGTACGGCTGCATCAGCGAGCCGTTGTTGGCGATCGCGGCCGAGACCATGGCCATCTGGAGCGGGGTGGCCCGGGTGTCGTGCTGGCCGATGGAGTCCAGCGCCACGCCGTCCGGGGTGGAGTTGGTCGGGAAGACGCTCTTCTCGGACCGGACCGGGGTGTCCACGGTGCTGTTGAAGCCGAACTTCTCGGCCTGCGCCCGCATCTTCTCCTTGCCGAGCTCGGTGCCGATCTTGCCGTAGACGGTGTTGCAGGACCAGTCCATGGCGACCTTGACCGTGGCGTTCTCGCAGGGCTCGTCGTCGCTCTCGTTCCTCAGCTCGGTCTTGGTGCCCGGCAGGATGTACGGCTTCGGCGTCTGGGTCTGGTCGTCGACGCTCTGGAACACGCCGTTCTCGAACGCCGCCGCCGCGGTGACCAGCTTGAACGTCGAACCGGGCGGGTACGTCTCGCGCAGCGCGCGGTTGAGCATCGGCTTGTTCGGGTCCGCGTTGAGGTCCACCCAGGCCTTGGAGTCGCCGGACTCGCTGCCCGCGAAGGCGCCCGGGTCGTAGGACGGGGTGGAGACCAGCGCCAGGATCGCGCCGGTGCGCGGGTCGAGCGCGACCACCGCGCCCTTCTTGTTGCCGAGGCCGTCGAAGGCGGCCTTCTGGGCCTTGGAGTTGATCGTCGTGACGACGTCCCCGCCCTTCTTCGGCTCCCCGGTCAGCATGTCCAGGGTGTTCCGGAAGAACAGCCGGTCGTCGCTGCCGGAGAGGATGCCGTCCTCCAGCTGCTCCAGCTGGCTGGCGCCGAAGGACTGCGAGGAGTACCCGGTCACCGGCGCGTACATCGCGCCGTCGACCCAGGAGCGCTTGTACTTGTAGCGCAGGCCGTTGACGAAGTCGGACTGGGTGACCGGCTTGCCGTCGACGATGATGTTGCCCCGCGGGTGGGCGTACCGGTCGTACACCTGCCGCTTGTTGTTCTTGTTGGTGGCCCAGGCCTCGGCCTGGACGCCCTGCACCCAGTTGGTGCGCACCATCAGGGCCAGGATCAGGACCAGGCAGAAGATCGAGACCCGGCGGATCGGCTTGTTCACGAGGCTGCTCCCCCCTGGAGCTCGGTGGCCGGGGCCGGTTCCACCCCGGGGCGGCGGGCGCTGTCGCTGATCTTCAGCAGGATCGCGATCAGGGCCCAGTTGGCGACCACCGAGGACCCGCCCTGGGCGAGGAACGGCATGGTCATACCGGTCAGCGGGATCAGGCCGGTGACGCCGCCGGCGACCACGAAGACCTGGAGCGCCATGGCCGAGGAGAGGCCGACGGCGAACAGCTTGCCGAACGGGTCCCGGGCCGCGATGGCGGTGCGCAGACCGCGCTGCACCAGCAGGGCGTAGAGCATGAAGATCGCCATGATGCCGGTGAGCCCGAGTTCCTCGCCGAACGAGCCGAGGATGAAGTCGCTCTTGGCGGCGAAGTCGATCAGCCAGGAGCGGCCCTGGCCGAGGCCCGAGCCGGTCACCCCGCCGGAGCCCAGCGCCATCAGCGACTGGCCGATCTGTTCCGTCGAGCCCTGGGGCGGTTTGGGCGTGAAGGCGGCCATCGGGTCGAGCCAGGCGTCGATCCGGGTCTTCACGTGGCTGGCGGTGGAGGCGACCGCGACGGCGCCGCCGACGGACATCAGCAGGCCGAAGACGATCCAGCTGGTGCGCTCGGTGGCGACGTACAGCATCACCACGAAGAGGCCGAAGTACAGGAAGGACGAGCCCAGGTCGTTCTCGAAGATCAGGATCAGCAGGCTGAGCAGCCAGATCACGATGATCGGGCCGAGGTCGCGGCCGCGCGGCAGGTAGAGGCCCATGAAGCGGCGGCTGGCCAGGGCCAGGGCGTCCCGCTTGACCATCAGGTAGCCGGCGAAGAACACGGTCAGGATGATCTTGGCGAACTCACCGGGCTGGATCGAGAAGGCGCCCATCCGGATCCAGATCTTGGCGCCGAAGTCCTCCTTGCGGGCCGGGAAGAAGGCCGGCGCCGCGAGCAGCACCAGGGCCGCCGCCATCGAGATGTAGGTGTAGCGCTGGAGGACCCGGTGGTCCTTCAGGAAGATCATCACGAAGATGAAGAACGCCACCCCGAGGCCCGACCACATCAGCTGGTTGGCCGCCGCGGGGTAGTTGTTGTGCAGCAGCTTCCCGGCCTTGTCGAGCCGCCAGATCATCACCACGCCGAGCCCGTTGAGCAGGGTGGCGATCGGCAGCATCAGTGGGTCCGCGTAGGGCGCGAAGCGGCGCATCAGCAGGTGCGCGACCAGTGCCAGCGCCCCCATGCCGAGGCCGTAGCCGAGCATGCCGGCCGGTAGCGAGTCGTCCATCGCGAGGCCCACGTTGGCGTACGCGAGGACCGGCAGCAGCACCGCGAACGCCAGCATGGCCAGCTCGGTGTTGCGTCGGTTGGGCGCGCCCTGCGGGGAGATGGTGGTGTTGCCCCGGCGCCGGGAGGAGGCGCGGTCGGCCGGTACGCCGCCGGTCCGGCGGTCGCCGGAGCGGTTGTCGGCGCCGTTGCTGAGGTCGAAGGTGCTCACGTGGTGACCGCTCCCTGACGGCCGGCAGGCCCGCTCGGGGCGGGCCTATGTCGGGTCGCGGCCGTCACGGCTTCGGGCAGGAGTCGGCCTTCTGCCGCTCCTCGTCCGTCAGACCGGGCAGGTCGCCCTGCGACCCGGTGGCCGGGGCGGCGGCGCTCTGGCTCGGGGCGGCCGTGGTCGGGGTGGGGGTCGGGGTGGCCGAGGCCGTGGGGGTGGCCGGAGCCGCCCGGCCGGGCACGGAGGGCGACGGCACGGGCGCGGTGGCCGTCCGGAACCCGATGTGCGCCACGGCGGGCGTGGTGCCCGGCTGACCGGCCGGCGCGGTGCCCGGCAGCGCCGGGTTGGCCGCGGCGGCCGCCCGGGCGTCGGAGACCTTGTGGCAGAACGTCGCCTGCTCGCCCAGCTTCTTCACCTTGTCGTCGGCGTCGCCGAGGCTGCTGGCCGAGATGGTGTTGGTGACGTGGGTGCGCTGGTCCTGCGGCAGGTACTTGAGCTCGATGTCCTTGTACGTGGTGTGCACCGAGGACAGGCTCAGCCCGGCGAGGCTCTGGTTGACGCCCTGGTAGACCGCGACGTGGTCGCCGTCGACGCCGACGTAGTACTGGTCCTGGGTCCACTGGTAGCCGAAGAAGCCGACGCCGCCCAGCACGCCCAGGGCGACCAGGGCCGCCAGCGAGAGCTTGAGCGCCTTGCCCTTGCGCTTCGGCAGCGCCTCGTCGTCGAAGTCCTCGGTGCCGTACACCGGGGGCTCGCCGGCCGCGTAGCCCTCGTAGCCCTCGGCCGGGCCGAAGCCGGCCGGGGCGGCGCCGTAGCCGCCGTCGTAGCCCTCGGCGGGGCCGAAGGCGCCCTGCGGGGAGCGGCCGAGACCGGCCGCCCGGCCGGCCGGGGTGTCCCGGATCGACTGGTCGGCGACGGTCGAGGACGGCGGGGTCTCGGCGACCGCGCCGACGACCACCGGGACGTCGTTGAACTGACCGCTCAGGGTGTCCGTGGCACCGACGTCGAGGACGTCCGCCACGATGCAGGTGATGTTGTCCGGACCGCCGCCGCGCAGGGCGAGCTGGATCAGCTCCTGCACGGTCTGCTCGGGGGAGTAGAAGCTCCCGAGGGTGTCCTGGAGGGTCTGGTGGCTGACCGGGCCGGAGAGGCCGTCGGAGCAGATCAGGTAGCGGTCGCCGGCCCGGACCTCGCGGATCGACAGGTCGGGCTCGACCTGGCCGCGGCCGTCCAGCGCCCGCATCAGCAGCGAGCGCTGCGGGTGGGTCTCGGCCTCCTCGGGCGTGATCCGGCCCTCGTCGACCAGGCGCTGCACCCAGGTGTGGTCCTGGGTGATCTGCACCAGCGCGCCGTCACGCAGCAGGTAGGCGCGGGAGTCGCCGACGTGCACCAGACCCATCCGCTGGCCCGTCCAGAGCATCGCGGTGAGGGTGCAGCCCATGCCTTCCAGCTGCGGGTCCTCCTCGACCATCTGCCGGAGGCGGTCGTTGGCGCCCTGGACGGCGTCACCGAGCAGGGTCAGCAGGTCGGCGCCGGGCACGTCCTCGTCCAGCCGGACGATCGAGCCGAGCACCTCGGAGGAAGCGACCTCGCCGGCCGCGGCCCCGCCCATGCCGTCGGCCACGGCGAGCAGCCGCGGCCCGGCATAGCCGGAGTCCTCGTTCCCCTCCCGGATCAGCCCCTTGTGGGAGCCGGCGGCGAAGCGCAGCACCAGGGTCATGCGACCTGAGCCCCCCTCTGGGTCATGGACGGGATGCTGTCCCTCATGCGCTACTACTTCCGCAGTTCGATGACGGTCCTGCCGATACGGATCGGCATGCCCGGCTGGAGCGGGGTCGGCGCGGTCAGGCGCTGCCGGTCCAGATAGGTGCCGTTGGTGGAGCCTAGATCCTCGACCGTCCACTGCCCAGTCTGATCCGGATAGATCCTGGCATGCCGGGAGGACGCGTAGTCGTCGTCCAGCACGATGGTGGAGTCGTGCGCGCGGCCCAGCGTGATGGTCTGGCCCTGCAGCGCCACGGTCGTACCGGCCAGCGAGCCCTGCACCACGACCAGCTGGGTCGGGGCGCCGCGGCGCCGGCCGCCGCCTCCGCCCTGGGTCTGGGCGGCCTGGGCGGGCTGGCCCTGCGGGGCCCGCCCGGGCGCGGCCGCGGCGGGGGCCGCCGTGGCGGCGGCCGCGGTCGCGGCACCGCCCCGGCGGGAGGAACGCGGGTTCACCTTCGTGCCGAAGAGGTCACTGCGGATCACTTGGACCGCGACGATGACGAAGAGCCACAGCACGGCGAGGAAACCCAGCCGCATGACCGTCAGGGTCAGTTCTGACATGGCCGGCCCGCCCGTGAGTGAGCGAAGCGAGCGAACAAATCGGACACTACCCTTCGACCTGTCGGTAGACGATGGTGGTGGAACCCACGACGATTCGCGAGCCGTCGCGGAGCGTAGCGCGCTGGGTGTGCTGTCCGTCCACCACGATGCCGTTGGTGGACCCGAGGTCGAGCACCATCGAGGGCGTGCCGGGCCGGATCTCGGCGTGCTTGCGGGAGACCCCGGGGTCGTCGATCCGCACGTCGGCCTCGGTGGAGCGGCCGAGCACGCAGGCGTTCCCGGTGATCTGGTGGCGGGAGCCGTTGACCTCGATCCAGCGCCGGACGGCGGTGCCGTGGCCGGCACCGGGGAACGGGCGGACGTTCCCGCCCGCGGGCGGGCCGGCGGGCATGGCGGGGGGTGCGGCCGGCGGCGGGGGCGCGCTGTAGGGAGCGGCGCCCTGCTGCTGCCACGGTGCGCCGGGGGCCGGGGCGGCCGGCGGCCGGCCGTAGCCGCCCCCCTGGGTGGGGTGCGCCGGGGCCTGCTGCTGCGGCTGCTCCTCGGCGGCCAGCGTGCGGCTGCGCACCCGGTAGAGCCCGGTGTCCAGGTCGTCGGCCTTCTCCAGGTTCACCTGGAGCGGGCCCATGAAGGAGTACCGCTGGGCCTCGGCGTACTCGCGGACCATCCCGGCCAGCTCGGTGCCCAGCTGACCGGAGTAGGGGCTGAGCCGCTCGAAGTCGTGCGGGCTGAGCTCGACGATGAAGTCGTTGGGCACGACGGTCCGGTCGCGGTTCCAGATGCTCGCGTTGTTGTCGCACTCGCGCTGCAGCGCACCGGCGATCTCGACGGGCTGGACCTCGGATTTGAACACCTTGGCGAAGGTGCCGTTGACGAGACCCTCAAGTCGCTGCTCGAACTTCTTCAGCACTCCCATTGGGGCACCCCCTTCCAGGGTTCGTTCGCCTGCCCGCGACCGGATCCCGGGGAGCCGGTCGCGCCTACTTGCGGTACTTCCGTACTGATCGTATCCACGCCGGGGCCATCCATACGGTTCCCGGACCGCGTGGTGACCGGGGGTGGGCTCGGACACACAGGGTGACGCATGGCGGCGGCAGCATGCCAGGGCTACCCGTCGAAACGTGCCCTCATCCCTCGCTCGGCTGTTCGTCCGGGCATCCGTTCGGATGCGCTCGGCCGTCCCGGGAAACGGATTCGGAGGCGGCCCGCAGGTCGTGCTACTGTTTTCCACGTCGGAAGGGGCGCCCGCAAGGGAGCCGGACCGAAGAGCCGCGAAGACCACATGGTACCGAGCGGATCGGCTGGTCGGCTGGCAACCACGACAAACACCCATGCGCGGGTGGCGGAATAGGCAGACGCGCTGGATTCAGGTTCCAGTGCCCGAAAGGGCGTGGGGGTTCAACTCCCCCCTCGCGCACAGCGAAGCCCCGCAGATCTTCGGATCTGCGGGGCTTTCTCGTGTTCGGGGCGTGCCCGGGGCCGCGGAGCCGGCGCGGGCGGGTTCACTCCCGGCCGGCGGGCAGGTCGGCCCGTACCGCGAAGCCGCCGTCGGGGGTGGTGCCGGCGGTGAGCGTGCCGCCGAGCAGCTGGGCCCGCTCCCGCAGCCCGACCAGGCCGTGGCCGCCGCCCGGCAGGGTCTCGGCCGGGCGGACCGGCGGGGCGTCGTTGCGGACCTCGACCCGGAGCCGGCGGCCCGCCGCCCGCACGTAGACGTGGACGGTGGCCTGCGGGGCGTACTTGGTGATGTTGGTGAGCGCCTCCTGGACCGTCCGGTAGGCGGCCCGCTCCACCGCCTCCGGCCAGGGGTGGTCCCCCGGGGACAGCTCGGCCACGGCCGCCAGGCCGCTCTCCTCGATCAGCCGGGGGAGGTCGGCCAGCCGCGGCTGCGGGGCGAGCGGGGTGTCCGGGCGGGAGCCGGCCGCCCGCAGCACGCCGACCATCTGCCGCAGCTCCTCCAGGGTGCGCACGGAGAGTTCGCGGATCGTCCGGGCGGTGGCCGCGGCGGCCGGGTCCGCGGTGCTGACCTGCAGCGCGCCGGCCTGGATGCTGATCAGGCTGACCTGGTGCGAGACCACGTCGTGCATCTCCCGGGCGAGCCGGGCCCGCTCGCTGACCAGGACCCGCTCGGCGAGCAGCCGGTTCTCCCGGGCCCGGCCCCGGGTCAGTTCGTCCAGCCGGGCCGCCAGCTCCCGGCGGGTGCGCGAGAGCAGACCGGTGGCGGCCGGGCCGGCGGCCAGCATCACCGACTGGATGGCGTAGAGCGCGGTCTCCCGGCTCGGTTCGAGGGACTGCTCGGAGAGCGGCCAGTGGAAGAACTCCACCAGGGCGAAGAGGGTCGCGCAGGGGACCACCACCCGGGGCACCGGCCGCTCGGCGGCCACCGTGTACACGGCGGTGATCGGGGCGAGCCAGATGTCGGCGAGGTAGCTGCCCGGCATGGTGAGCAGCAGCACGGTGACCGGGAATCGCCGGCGCCAGGGCAGCACCGCGGCGGCGAGCAGCGAGAGCAGCACCTGCCACCAGGCCGAGCCGCGGGCCACCAGGGCGGCGTCCATCAGCGAGTAGAGGGCCGGCAGCAGCAGCATCAACCAGGGCGCGGTCAGCCAGGCCGGCAGGCGTCTGGCGGGGGGCAGCTCGCTCGTGGTCATGCCCCGTCGCCGGGTTTCGGCCGGACCAGGCCGGCCCGGTGGGCGACGACCGCCGCCTGCACCCGGTTGGCGGCGCCGAGCTTGCCGAGGATCGCGCTGATGTGGTCCTTCACCGTGCCGGTGCCCAGGAAGAGCCGGTCGGCGATCTCGGCGTTGGACAGCCCCTCGCCGAGCAGCGCCAGGACGTCGAGCTCGCGGCTGGTGAGGGTGCGGGCCAGCGAGGTGGCCTCGGCGTCCGGGCCGCCGCCGTCCACGTAGCCGCCGATCACGGTGCGGGTGACGGTCGGGGAGAGGATGCTGCCGCCGGCCGCGATCACCCGGACGGCGTGGACCAGCTGGTCCGGGGCGGTGTCCTTGAGCAGGAAGCCGGCCGCGCCGGCGCGCAGCGCGGTGCCGATGTACTCGTCGGTGTCGAAGGTGGTGAGCATCGCCACCGCCGGCGGGTCGGGCAGGGCGCGCAGCCGGCGCAGCACCGAGATGCCGTCGAGGTCGGGCATCCGGATGTCGAGCAGCACCACGTGCGGGCGCAGGCGCTGGACGAAGTCCTCGGCCCGGCCGCCGGAGCAGTCGCCGACCACCTCCAGGTCGGGGGCGGAGCCGACGATGAGGCCGAGGCCGGAGCGGACCAGGATCTCGTCGTCCACGATCAGCACGCGGGTGGTGGTGATGGTCCCTCCTCGGTTCGGGCGGCCGGGACCGGCCGGTCCGCTCGCTGCGGTGTGCTTGAGCATTTCGAGACTAGGGCCAGCGGGGGCGGGGTGCCGAACGCCGCCGCTGGGTGGACACCCCCGCCGTTCGGCGGGGGGCGGAATCGGCTACCGGGTTCACGTCATCCTCACCCGGGGTGCGGAACGATGGAGTCGGCTGCCCCTCACCGGTTTCCGGTCATGGCCAGGGTCGCCGGTCAGTCCGTCGGGCGCACGGATGCCCGGCGCCGGCCTGTGTGCGGATGCGCCCCACCATCTGATCGTTTGGAATTGAGCTGTGTCGTCCACTGTGAAGCCGGAGCCGTCCGCCGCGTCCACCGGGCCCCGGCCCGCCGGCCTGCTGGAGCGCTGGCGCCCGAGGGCCGCCGCGGCCACCGTCTGGTACCTGCGGCTGATCGCCCTGCTGAACCTCGTGACGGTGCTGCTGGTGCCGTTCCGGGACCAGGTCGAGACGCACAACGAGGGCGAGTACTTCACCCCCTACCTGATGACGGCCGGGCTGAGCACCGCGGTGCTGTCGGTCTTCCTGGCGATCGCGATGCGTCGGCGCAAGCGGGCCGCGTGGATCTTCAACATCGCGCTGGCGGGGCTGTTCGCGTTCCTCTACCTGGCCGCCATGGCGCTGCCCGACGAGCGCTTCAACCGGCACCCGCTCAACTACATCTCCACCGTGCTGACCTGTGCGTTCGTGCTGGCGCTGCTGGTCGGGCGGAAGGAGTTCACCTCCAAGGGCGACAGCTCCAACCCGAAGACCGCGGCGGCCACCTTCGTCGGCGGCCTGGCCTTCGGCGGGGTGGTCGGCGCGCTGCTGGTCTGGGCGAACAACGGCGCCCAGGGCGCCGGATTCTGGGACCTCTTCCGCTACTCGGTCGGCCGGATGATCACCATCACGCCCTCCGAGCACCTGCGCTCCGTGATCTCCGCGCCCACCTGGGTCAACGCCGTCATCAACGCGATGGGCGGGGTGCTCTTCCTGCTGGTGCTCTACGTGGCGTTCCGCAGCCCCAAGGACAAGGAGCTGCTGACCCCGGAGGACGAGGAGCGGCTGCGCGGCCTGCTGGAGAAGCAGGGCGACCGGGACTCGCTGGGCTACTTCGCGCTGCGCCGGGACAAGGCGGTGGTCTTCTCCCCCAGCGGCAAGGCGGCGGTGACCTACCGGGTGGTCGGCGGGGTCTCGCTGGCCTCGGGCGACCCGATCGGGGACCCGGAGGCCTGGCCCGGCGCGATCGACGCCTGGCTGGCCGAGGCCCGCGAGCACGCCTGGGCGCCGGCCGTGATGGGCGCCTCCGAGGAGGCCGGGGTGATCTACGCCCGGCACGGGCTGGACGCGCTGGAGCTCGGTGACGAGGCGATCGTCGAGCTGGACGAGTTCTCGCTGGACGGCCGGGCGATGCGGGTGGTCCGCCAGGCCTACAACCGGGTCAAGCGGGCCGGGTACACCGTGCGGATCCGCCGCCACGAGTCCATCCCCGAGTGCGAGATGGCCCAGCTGGTGGCCAAGGCCGACCAGTGGCGCGACGGCGCGACCGAGCGCGGCTTCTCGATGGCCCTCGGCCGCCTCGGCGACCCGGGCGACGGGCGCTGCGTGATGCTGGAGTGCCACGACGGGGACGGCGAGCTGAAGGCGCTGCTGAGCTTCGTGCCGTGGGGCGCGGACGGGCTCTCGCTGGACCTGATGCGCCGGGCCCGGGACACCGAGAACGGCCTGATGGAGTTCATGGTGATCGAACTCCTGCAGCGCGCCGAGGAGGTCCAGCTGGCCCGGGTGTCGTTGAACTTCGCAATGTTCCGTTCCGTTTTCGAGCGGGGATCGCGCCTCGGCGCGGGGCCGGTGCTCCGGCTCTGGCGCTCGGTGCTGGGCTTCTTCTCGCGCTGGTGGCAGATCGAATCGCTGTACCGGGCCAACGCCAAGTACCGGCCGATCTGGGAACCGCGCTATCTGCTGTTCGAGAAGAGCAGCGAGATTCCGCGCATCGGCATCGCCAGCGCGCGCGCCGAGGGCTTCATCACCGCGCCGAGCCTGCCCGCCCTGTTCCGTCGCCGGCACGCGGGGAGCGCCGGCACGGCGCCCCGCCCGCCGGCGGCCGCGCGGGACGGGAAGGGGTAACCCCTCCGCCGGGGGGCGGAGGGGGCCGGTCGTCCGGATGGGGGGAGCCATCGGGGTTTCTCTCCCCCCAGAGGATGAGGCCGCTCCACTTTTATGCCGATGTGGATTGATTAACCGGCTTCTAATGTTGGAGTGGTCGAGAAGGCGTTCGCGGCTTCGGGGATTTGGAGAGACGGTTGTGATTTACAGGACCCACGCGGGGGGCGTGCGAAAGGGGCCGCTGGCTATTGCCGGTGCGGCCGCTGTCGCCGAG
Source organism: Kitasatospora sp. NPDC005751 (assembly GCF_040630835.1). Taxonomy (NCBI): domain Bacteria; kingdom Bacillati; phylum Actinomycetota; class Actinomycetes; order Kitasatosporales; family Streptomycetaceae; genus Kitasatospora; species Kitasatospora sp. NPDC005751. Next base: position 69,290 of record NZ_JBEXYC010000015.1, on the reverse strand, counting down.
TGGGGGACGTTGTTCGGGACGGTCCGGGACCGGCTGGTGGCGAAGAAGTTCGCCGCCGTTCCGCTGTCGACGGCGGCGACCGCGCTGATCCTGCTGTTCAGCATCGTGCAGCACCTGCCGGGCGGCGAGCGGTTCGTCACCCGGATCGGGGTGGTGAAGGCGGCGCTGCCGCTGGACGTCTCGCTGCTGCGCACACCGCTCTCGCTGTACGTGCCGGCGCTGGACCTGCCGGTCTGGGGGGCGCTGGCCCAGGTGTTCGTGGTCTTCGGGATCGCCGAGATCGTGCTCGGGCGGCGGCTCACCCTGGTGGTGGCCTACGCCTGCACGCTGGCCGGGACGCTGTTCGCCCGGGTCGGTGTGGCGATCGGTCCGGACCACATGTTCGGCTTCCCGAAGTGGGTGGCGTACGTCCGGGACACCGGTCCCTCGGCGGCGGTGGTGGCGCTGGCGATCTGCATCGCGTTCCGCTGCCGGGCCTGGTTCACGGCCGGTGTGGTGGTCGCGCTGATGGTCGGTGAGGCGGTCGTGCTGCCGAACCTGGCGGGCCTGGAGCACGTCGTCGCGGTGATCACCGCGCTGCTGATCGCCGTCTCGGTGGAGGTGTTCGGGGACTTCTGGCCGCGGGTGCTGGCCGGGGTCGGCGCGGCGGCCTCGGTGGCCGCGGCCGCCTCGATCGAGGTGGCCACGGAGGCCCGGCGCCGGCGGTCGGCGGGCGCGGCGATCCCCTAGGGGACGCCGGGGGCCGGTGCGGGGCGTGAGGGAGCTGTCCGGCGGGGCCGGTCGGCCGGGCGCGGGCGGGGGCCCGCCCCCGGCGCTCAGCCGGTGGGCGGTAGCGGCAGTTCGAACCAGACCACCTTGCCGACCGCCTTGCGGGCGGTGCCCCAGCGCTCGGCGAGCTTGGTGACCAGCGTCAGGCCGCGGCCGGTCTCGCCGAGCTGTTCGGCGGGCTCCAGCGACGGCAGGTTGTGGTTGTCGTCGCTGACCTCGACCAGCAGCTTGTCCACCCGGATCAGCTGGAGCTGGACGCGGTCCCGGGCGACCCGGACGGCGTTCGTCACCAGTTCGCTGACCAGCAGCTCGGTGGTGTCGCGGAGCCCCTCCAGGTGCCAGCCGGTCAGCTGCTCGCGCACCAGCGCGCGGGCCCGGCTGACCTCGCGGTGGTCCACGGTGAGGTCCCAGGTGGCCACCTCGGTCGGCGCGACGCCGTCGAAGCGGGCCACCAGCAGGGCGACGTCGTCCTTGCGGTCGTCCGAGTGCAGCCGGTCCAGGACGACGTCGCAGGCCTCCTCGGGGCTGCGCTGCGGGTCGATCAGATTGCCGCAGAGCGCGGCCAGCCCGGTACCTATGTCGCCGCCCCTGACCTCGACCAGGCCGTCGGTGCAGAGCACCAGCATCGAGCCGTCCGAGACGTCGATGGTCTTGGCGACGAACGGGACCCCGCCGACGCCGATCGGCGCGCCGGCCGGGATCTCCAGCAGCTCGCCGGTGCCGTCCGGGTGCACCAGCACCGGCGGGACGTGGCCGGCGCTGGCCAGCTCGCAGGTCCGGTTGATCGGGTCGTAGACCGCGTACAGGCAGGTGGCCAGATGGTCGTCGCCGAGCTTCTGGGCCAGGTTGTCCAGGTGGCGCAGCAGCTGGCCGGGCGGCAGGTCCAGGGCGGCGAGGGTCTGCATCGCGGTGCGGAAGCGGCCCATCGCGGCGGCCGAGTGCAGGCCGTGGCCCATCACGTCGCCGACCACCAGGGCGACCCGGCTGCCGGGCAGCTGGATCGCGTCGAACCAGTCCCCGCCGACCTCGGCCTTGGAGTCGCCCGGCAGGTAGCGGTGGGCGATCTGCACGCCGGGGATCTGCGGCGGGCGGGTCGGGATCATCGAGCGCTGCAGGACGGTGGCGACCTTGGACTCGGCGCGGTGCAGGCGGGCGTTGTCCAGCGAGAGCGCGGCGCGGGCGGCCAGCTCCTTGAGGGTGGCGGCGTCGCCCTCGTCGAAGGGGGCACGGTCGGGCAGCCGGAGCAGCTTGAGGATGCCGAGCACGGTGCCCCGGGCGGAGAGCGGCACGACCAGCATCGAGCGGCCGGAGACCACCGGGGCGAGCCGGACACCGCCCAGCGCGGCGGCGTAGTCGACCGCGACGTCCTCGCTGATTACCGGGACCAGGACCGGCTGGTTCAGCTGGAGGGCCATCCCGGGCGGGGTGTGCCGGGGCATCGCGACCAGCGAACCCTCGGCGAGGACGTGGTCCCACTGGCCGGTCGAGTCGTTGTTGGCCAGGGCGACCCGGCGCAGCATGGTGTCGTCGTCCGGCCGGGCCTCGGGCAGCTCGGAGTCGGAGATCAGGCCGTCCACCAGGTCGACGCAGGCGAAGTCGGCGACCCGGGGGACGAGCACCTGGCAGAGCTCGCGCGCGGTGAAGCCGAGGTCCAGGGTGGTGCCGACCTTGCCACCGACCTCGCCCAGCAGGGCCAGTTGCTCCCCGGCCTGGCCGTTGGTCAGGAACGGGGAGAGCCGGCCGCCCGACGCGGTGGCGCCCGACGCGGCGCCCGTGCCGCACGGTGCCTCGGCGAGGGAGGGGACGGCGCCGGGCGGGGCCTGGTCACCGCGGTGGACCAGATGCCCGGGGGCGGACGACTCGACGGCGGCCTGCTCGATGGTGGCGCCTCCTCGGGGCGGGGCGGGGACGGCCGGGGCGGCCGCCGAGGCCGCGCCGGCGGGCCGGGCGGCCGGGGTGGCGGGCCGGTCGGCGGCCTCGCGCTGGACGGGCAGTGGACCGGCCGGCCGCCGGCCGGGGGCGGGCTGCTCGGGCTGCTGGGGCGGGCCGAGCCGGGCGGCCCGCTGCTGGGCGGTCGGGTAGCGGCGGCCGATGCCCGCGGCCGCGTGCGCGGTGCCGGCCTGCGGATCGGCCGGCAGGACGGGGAGCACGGTGCCGGCGTCCAGCCGCAGGGCGGGCAGACCGGCCCGGGCGAGCGCGTCGAGCAGTGCGGCCGGGCGGTCGCCGGAGCCGCCCGGCAGCAGCCGGGCGAGCGGCTCGGGCACCGGGCGGCCGGGCGCGGTGAGGGCGGCGGTGAGCCGGTGGAAGCCGCCCCGGGCGGCGGGGGTGGCGGCGAACGGCAGCAGGCGCTCGCCGAGCGCGAGCCGCGGCCCGGTGGAGCGCAGCGGGCGGGCGTCGGCGGCCAGGGCCAGCAGCCCGCCGGTCCGGCCGGCCAGCGGATAGGCCCACCAGAGCACGTCGCGCAGGTGCTCCTCGCGGTCGACGACCGGCATCTGCCCGGCCCACGGACGGCCGCCGGAGGTCAGCTCGGCCAGGGTGTCCAGCGCGTCGCGTCGGTGCCGGACGGCGGGGGCGGCGGCCGGGCCGGGGACGCTGCGCGGCTCGACGGCCGGCAGCAGGCCGGAGGCGGGGCGGTCGTGGGTGACGTCGGCGCGGTGCCCGAACAACTCCTCGGCGGACCTGCTCCACTGCGCGATCCGGCCCGTCCGGTCGACCAGGACGAGGGCGAGCCGGACCAGCGCGACCACCCCTGAGGGCTGGTCGCCCGGTAAGGCCCCGGACCCGGCCGTGCCGGCCGCCGGACGCGGTGTTGAGTTGGGCTCGTCCACCATGGATTCGGTCTGCTCCCGCCTGGCCGCCACGCCTGGAGGTGGCCGTCTCTCTGGAGGAGGCACGCTGTGCGTACCAGCGAAGCACGGACCGGGCCGGGCTCGATAGCGAAACGGGGAGATTCATCAGTATCAGTTGAGCGGCACGGGGGTGCGCCGCCGGCCGCGCTCCTCGTCCACCCGGGAGGAGCAGCGCGCACGGAGGTAGGGTGGCAGGCCGGGCCGCCCCGCGGGGCGGGCGTGCCGCTCCCGGTACGGCGGAGGGCACGGCAGCAGGACGAGCCGGCAGGACGAGACAGAGGCGAGACGTGACCGCGCAGAGCCCCGCCCGTTGGACGGATCCGGAGCAGCAGGAGCTGGAGGAGCGGGTCGCCGCCGCCGAACTCGCCTGGCTGACCATGGACGTCGACACGCAGACGCTGCGGGTCGAGATCGACAACTTCGCGCTGATCCACCATCAGCTGCTCGGCCCGCTCTACGCCCGGCTGGACGAGCTGGACGCGCTGATCGCCGAGACGGTGGCCACCCGGACCGGGCACCCCGAGGACCTCCGGCGGGCCGCCGAGGCGCGCCTGCGGGTGGACGAACTCCCCGACCTGGACGCGCTGTTCGACAGCGTGCAGGAGCAGGACGCGGCCACCGCGCCGCCGGCCGCGCCGGCCCGGGTGCGGCCCGGCCGGGACGCCCAGCGGGTCTACCGCGAGCTCGTCCGTCGCGCCCACCCCGACCTGACCACCGACCCGGCCGAGCAGCTGCGCCGGGCGGCCTTCATCGCCCGGGTCAACGAGGCCTACGCGTACGGCGACACCGAGGCCCTGGAGGGCCTGGCCGCCGAGTGGTCCACCGCCCCCGAGGCGGCGCCCGCGGTGGACGCCCCGGACCGGCTCGGCTGGCTGCGCCGGCGGCTGGAGTGGCTCACCGCCAAGATCGCCGAGACCGCCACCGAGCAGGTCAGGCTGGAGAACACCGCGATGGGCCAGCTGCTCGCGCTCGCCCCGCAGGACCCGGACGGGCTGCTGGAGGAGCTCGCCGACCAGCTGCTGGCCAAGGCCGCGGCCCAGCAGGCCGAGCTGGAACGGCTGCTCGGCGGACAGCCGGTGGGAGACAATGGGGCCCACCGGACCGAGCCCCAGGAGAGTCAGACGATGTTCCCGCAGATCCCCACCGCCGAAGCCGCCGCCGTCCCCGCCGAGGCCGCCCTGCTGGACGTCCGCGAGCAGGACGAGTGGGACGCCGGCCACGTGGACGGCGCGCTGCACATCCCGATGGGCCAGGTGATCGCCCGCCTCGCCGAGCTGCCGGACGAGCGGCTCTACGTGCTCTGCCGGGTCGGCGGGCGCTCCGCGCAGGTCGTCCAGTACCTGGTGCAGAACGGCCGGGACGCGGTCAACGTGGACGGCGGGATGTACGCGTGGGAGTCGGCCGGGCGCCCGATGGTGAGCAGCGACGGCCGGGACGCCTTCGTCCTCTAGTCCGTCCTCCGGGGGCGCGGTGCGGCCGCCTCCCCCGCCGCCGCCGGGACCGCCGGCGCCCGGGTAGGGCAGGATGGGCGCTCGACCGAGCCGGGACGGGACCGGCGGCGTACGTCCGGCAGGGTGGGACCCCTCCCGGCCGGAGGCTGGGGAGACGATGCCATGGCCGGGACCGAGGACACCGGGGCGCCGCCCGCCGGGCGGCCCTGGTCGGGGCCGGCGCTGGCCGTGCTCGGGGTGGCCGGCGCGGTGCTGGTCGCGGGCACCGGGCTCTTCCTCGCCGCGGTGTTCCTGCACGTGGCCCCGGCCAACTCGGCCTCCCGGGAGTACCGGGAGCAGGTCGACGGCCTGGTCTACCCGGAGTTCGAGCAGAACTGGAAGCTGTTCGCCCCCAACCCGCTCCAGCAGAACGTCAGTCTGGACGCCCGGGTGCGCACGGTCGCGGACGGCGGTGCTACCAGGACCCACGACTGGACCGGGCTGACCGCCCGGGACGTCGCGGCGATCCGCGGCAACCCCGCGCCCAGCCACGCCGACCAGAACCTGCTCCGCCGGGCCTGGGACTTCTACGAGGGCTCGCACAGCGCGCAGGACGACTCGCTGACCAACCCGCGCGGCAAGCTGGCCGAGCAGTACCTGAAGCGGATCGCGCTGCAGCGGATCGGCCGGAGCGTCGACGGCGAGCGGATCCTGCAGATCGAGTTCCGGGTGACGGCCGCCACCGTCCCGCCGCCGGACTGGAGCGGGGAGGCCGCGCCGCCCGCGCCGAAGGTCCGCGAGCTGCCGTGGTGGCCGGTGGGCGACGAGGACTTCCGGGGGCTCGGGTGAGCGACGTGCCCCCGACGGTCGGGCCGGAGCTGCTCGACGGGATCCCCCGGCAGCCGCGGCCGGAGGCGCCGGCGCTCCCGGCCCCCGGACGGCCCGGTGCGGGCCCCCGCGCCGCCCTAGGGCGGGCCCTCGCGGCCTTCACCGGTCAGGCGCTCGGGCGCCACCAGGCGGCCGCGGTGCGGATCGGCTTCGGCCTGGTTTGGCTGGCCTTCCTGCTGCGCGAGTGGCCCCACCGGCGGGTGCTCTACGGCGACACCTCGCCGTGGTCGCTCGACCTGGCCGAGCGGCTGCTGGCGGACAACGGCGCGCTGACGGTGCTGCCGTGGTTCGGCGGGCGGCTCTGGTTCGAGCTGGTCTACCACCTGGCGGTGCTGGCCGCCCTCGCCGTCCTGCTGGGCTGGCGGACCAGGGCGAGCACCGTGCTGTTCCTGGTCACCGTGCTGTCGCTGCAGAACCGCAACGTCTTCCTCGGCGACGGCGGCGACAACGTCGTCCACCTGATGGCCGTCTACCTGGTCTTCACCCGCTGCGCGCGGGTCTGGTCGCTGGACGCCCGGCGGCCGGCCCCCGGGCGGAGCGGGGTGCTGCTCTGGGCGGTGTTGGGGGCGGTGCTGCTGGTCTGCCAGCTCGGCGACTTCTCCGGGGACAGCCTGACCTGGACGGCCGCGACCTTCCCGCACGTCGGCTGGGCGCCGGTGTTCTGGGGCCTGTGGGCGGTGGCCGGGCTCTGGTGGCTGCTCGGGCGGCTGCGGCCGGACGGCGAGCCGCGCGCGGTGCTGGACGCGCTGGCGAACATGGTGCACAACTGCGCGATGCTGGTGATCGCCGCCGAGGTGGTGCTGATCTACGCCACGGCCGGCTGGTACAAGGTGCAGGGCTCGCGCTGGCAGGACGGCACCGCGCTCTACTACCCCTTGCACCTGGACTACTTCACGCCCTGGCCGGGGCTGTCCGGGCTGGTCGGCTCGGCCCTGCTGCCGGTCTTCCTGGTCTCCTACGGGACGGTGCTGCTCCAGGTGGCGTTCCCGTTCACGCTGGTCGACCGGCGGATCAAGAACGTGCTGCTGGCGGTGATGATGGCCGAACACCTGGGGATCGCGGTGCTGCTGGGGCTGCCGGTGTTCTCGCTGGCGATGGTCGCGGCGGACGCGGTCTTCCTGCCGACCGGGGTGCTGCGCTGGGCCGCCGCGCGCGTCGGCGGCCTGGCGGTACGGTCCCGGAGCCTGGTGGCGCGTGCCGGGAGCCTCCGCTCCCGGACGGAGCCGCTCCCCTAAGCTGACCGCTATGTCCTGGTTTGCCGCACTCCGAGACACCGCGCGGACCGGACTGACCCTGGACCGGGCGCTCACCGACCCCAAACGCGCGGCCCGCGGGGCCGTCGCCGTCGCCCTGGTGCTCTTCCCGACCCTGGCCCTGGGCGGGCCCCGGCTCGCCACCTCGGCCGCGATGGGCGCGTTCATCGCGGGGACGGCCACCTTCCAGCGCAGCTTCCGCCCCCGGCCCACGCTCGCCGTCGCGGCCGGGATCGGTCTCGGCACCAGTACCTTCCTCGGGTACCTGGCGGCCGGGGTGTACGGGGCGTTCCCGGTGCTGCTCGCGGTCTGGTCCTTCGGGGCGGGCCTCGCCTGGGCGATCGGGCCGACCGCCGGGGTGGTCGCCGCCAACACCCTCTCGGTCATGCTGGTCGTGGTCCAGCTCCCGGTCAGCGTGCCCGCCGCGCTCGGCCACGGGCTGGTCTGCGCCCTCGGCGGCGTCGTCCAGGCGGCCGTCATCACGTTCTGGCCGATCGGCAGCTGGACCGCCCAGCGCGAGGCGCTCGCCGACACCTACGCCGAACTCGCCGACTACGCCCGCCGGCTGCGCCAGGACCCGACCGCGCACGTCGACCCGGCGCCGTTCATGACGGCCCGGCACGCGGCCGCGCTGACGCCCTGGCAGGACCGCCGCCGGCCGCCCGAGCTGCGCGGGCTGCGCGGCATCGCCGAGCGGGTCCGCCCGACCCTGGCCGCGATCGCCGACCCCAAGGTCGGCGCCCCCGAGGAGGGGCCCGAGCGGGACCGGGCCCGGGCCGTGCTGGCCGCCGCCGCCGAGGCGATGGACGCGCTGGCGCGGGCCGTCCGCACCGGTGATCCGCTGCAGCTGCCCCGCTCCGCACCGGCGCTCACGCTGGCCGCCCCGGCCGACGGGCCGGAGCTGCAGGGCGCCAGCCGACGGGCCGCCCGCCGGCTGGCCGGGCTGCTGCGCAAGGCCGCGGACGCCCTGGAGCGCGGCGACGAGGACACCATCAGCACGCCGGTGGTCGGCGCCGGCGGGGCGCTGCTCAAACCGCCGCTCTCCCGGATGCTGCCGGTCGCCCTGCGAGCGGTGCGGCGCCAGCTCCAGCCGCACTCGGCGGTGTTCCAGCACGCGGTCCGGATCACCGCGGTCGTGGTGCTCGCCTACCTGCTCGCCCGGCTGCTCGGCTTCGAGCACGGCTACTGGGCCCCGATGACCGCCGCCATGGTGATGCGGCCCGACTTCGCGCAGACCTACAGCCGGGGCGTGGCCCGGCTGGCCGGGACGATGGTCGGCGTCGCGGTCTCCACCCTGGTGGTGCAGCTGGCCCACCCCGGCGAGTGGGTGCTGGCCGCGCTCGCGGTGCTCTGCATCGGCGGCGCGTACCTCACACTGCGCACCGGCTACGCGCTGATGACGGTCTGCATCTCCTCGTACGTCGTCTTCCTGCTCGGCCTCCAGGAGGGGAACCCGCTGGTCACCGCCTTCGAGCGGGTCGGACTGACCTTCCTCGGCGGCTCCGTCGCGCTGCTCGCCTACGCGCTCTTCCCCACCTGGCAGACCGCCCGGCTCGGCGAGCGGCTGGCCGAGTGGCTGGCCGCCGCCGGGCGTTACGCGGCCGCGGTGCTCGCCGTCTACGAGGACCCGGGCGCCCCGCGCGGGCGGGAGGTCCGCTCGGCGCTGCTGGACTCCCGGGAGGCCCGGTCCGAGCTGCTCCAGGCGATGCAGCGGGCCGACGCCGAGCCCGGCCGGCACGCCTCCGGGCTGCCCGGGGTGAGCCGCCGCCAGCTGGACCGGGCCCGGGCGGCGGTCGGCCACCTGGGCCGGGTCGCCGTGCTGCTGGAGGCCCACCTGCCCACCGCCGACGCCGACCCGGTGCCGGGCGCCGCCGAGTTCGCCGAGGAACTGCGGCTGGCCACCGCGCTCGCGGCGGCCGCGCTGCTCACCGACCGCCCGGTGGAGTTCGACGCCGTGCGGGAGGCGCAGCGCGGGCTGGAGGACCGGCTGGCGCAGGCGCCGGCGAGCGTCCAGCGCGATGTCGTCCGGAGCAGCAGCCGGCTGCTGCTCCAGGCGCTGAAGGACCTGGAGCGCGCGCTGCGCGGGGGCGCCTCGGCCACCCCGGCGCAGCGCGCGCAGGAGTCCACGGCGCGGTAGCCGCGGGCGGTCGGGCGGTGGCCGTCCGGCGGGCCGGCGGGCACGCTGCGGGCACGTCGTGGAGCCGCCGTTCGGAGCCGCCGGTCGGAGCGGCGTGGCGGGCCGGGCACCTGCGGGCCTCGGCCGGCGGTCGGCCGCCCCGGCGGGGGCGGTGGGGCGGGGGTGGCAGAGTGGGCGTCATGGACGACGAGCGGGTGCGGGAGTGGCGGGCGGGCGCGGCGGCGCCGGACACGGTGCTGTTGGACGGGTTCCACGCGCTCAAGCACGCGCTGCGCTTCGGCGGGGCCGTCCGGCAGGTGCTGACCGCCGACCGGGCCGCGCTGCTGGCGCTCGCCGCCGAGCTGGCCGAGGACGTCGGCCCCGCGGTGGCCGCCCTGGCCGTGGAGCTGCCGGAGGCGGCGCTGCGGGCGCTGGTGCCCAGGCCGCACCCCACCGGGGTGATCGCGCTGGCCGGGCGCCCGACCAGCGCGGCCAACCTGGCGGCCCTCGGCCGGCGCCCCCGGACGGCGCCGGTCGTGCTGCTGGAGAATCCGCGCAACCTGGGCAACGTGGGCGCGGTGATCCGGCTGGCGGCCGGTTTCGGCGCCACCGGCGTGGTGACCACGGGGGACCTGGACCCCTGGCACCCGAACGTGGTGCGGGGCAGCGCCGGCCTGCACTTCGCCACCGCCGTCGAGCGGCTGGAGCTGCCCGAGCTGCCCGCCGGCCCGTTGTACGTGCTGGACCCCGAGGGCTCGGACATCCGGACGGTGGCCCTGCCGGACGACGCGCTGCTGGCCTTCGGTACCGAGCGGCACGGGGTCTCGGCGGAGCTGAAGGCGCGGGCGGACCGGCTGGTCGCGGTGCCGATGCAGCCCGGCGTCTCCAGCTTCAACCTGGCGACCAGCGTGGCGATGGGTCTCTTCCACTGGATGTCGGGCCGCCCGCCCGGCCTTGCCCGGTAGGGCGGGCACCGGGAGGGCTACGGCGCGAACAGCCGGTGCCAGGTGTCCGGCCCGGGGTAGCCGTCCGCCTCGGCGCCGCTCCACCCCTGGGCGAGCTGGAAGGCCTGGACGGCCAGCCGGTCGGCCTCGCCCCAGCGCGGGCCGGGGCCCTCGGTGTAGAACCGGCCGAAGCCCCTGCGGACCAGCTGCTCGCCGAGCCGCGTCACGGACGCGTTGTCGGCGCCCGGGGCGAACCGGTCGCCGCCCGGGAAGGCGGGCACCGCGGTGTCGCCGCCGGGGGTGACCGGGGGCGGGGGGAGCCGGGTGGCGGCGGCGGGGATGTCGCGGCCCTTGTGGGCGACCAGGTAGTTCCAGGTGTCCTTGCCGGGCAGGCCGTCGGCCTCGCTGCCGCGCCAGCCCTGGGCGAGCTGGAAGGCCTCGGTGGCCTTCCGGTCGGCCTCGCCCCAGCGCGGGCCGGGGCCCTCGGTGTAGAACCGGCCGCCACCGCGCTCGACCAGCATCCGGCCGAGCTCGGTGACGTGGGCGTTGTTCGCCCCGGGGCCGAACTTGTCGGCGCCCGGGAAGGCGGTCGACGCGGAGGCGGCGCCGTCGTTGCTGCTGCCGGTGGTGGAGAGCGCCTTGGCGCGGTACGGGAGGTACGAGGCGGAGTTGCTCCAGTAGGCGTACGGGGTGTCCCGCCGGGTGGTGCCGGGGGAGGTCTGCTCGTACGCCAGGTAGCGGGTGCGGGAGGAGTCCGTCCAGCCGCCGAAGAGGGTCACGTGCGAGCCGGCCTGGGGGTTGGCCGGGTTGTTGTAGATCAGGATGTCGCCGGGCTGGAGGTCCGCCTTGGTGATCCGGTCGGCGAAGTCGGGCAGTGTCCAGGTGGTCTGACTGCTGTCCAGGCCCCAGGCCATCGAGACGAAGCCGGAGCAGTCCTGGCGGTAGCCGTCGGACCAGAAGCGGCTCATGCTGTACGGGACCTTCTGGGCGAGCCAGCTCTGCGCCCGCTCGACGATCGCGGCCCTGGTGAGCGGCTCCGCGGTGGCCCGCGGGGCGGCGGGGGAACGGGCGCCCGGCTCCTCGCCGTAGAGGCCGCTCACCCCGCCCTGCGGGGTGGTCGGCGGCTGGGCGGCGCTGGCGCCCCCGGGGGTCGGCGCGGGGGCCGCCGCGGCCCCGGCCGCCCCGCCGCCCAGGGCGGTGCCGACCGCGGCCACCAGGACGGCGGCGCGGCGGCGGACGCTCCGGGCCGCGGCGTGCCCGCCCTCGTGCACCGGCGCGGCGTGCCGCCGGGCCCGGCTGCGGGCCCGGCAGCCGCCGCATATGCAGTCCTCGTCCGGTTCGACCTCGTCGAATTCCAGCAACGGGGCCGATTGCTCGGTGGGGGTCATTCTCCGCCTCTTTCCCGGTCAGTCCTGATGGCACGACAGGAGGGACGTGCCCAGGCCGGTATCGCGTGCTGTCCGACCAAACTCCCAAACCGGACGGGTGCTCGGCGCGGCGGGGTGCGCCGCCCGGGTGACGGAGGGTCGGCGGTCCGGGCGTGGCGCGGGGGAACGGCTGGCGGTGGCACGGCGGCCGCTCCGACGGGCGGTCAGCTCCCGGCGGTGGTGGCCGGACGGGTGCGGGCCGCCCGGCGGCGGTCAGGCGGCGGCGGGCGGGTTGGCCGGGGAGTACTCGGGGCCGGTCCAGGTCAGCGGGGTGGCGTCGGCCAGTTCGACGACGCCGGTGACGGTGAGGTCGACCACCCGCTCGGCCCCCGGCAGACCGGCCGCCGCCGCGTCGGACCAGTCGGTCCGGGCCTCACCGGTGATCAGCAGCGCCCCGCCGGTCTCGAAGTCGGGCAGCAGCAGTCCGGCGCGCGGGTCGAGTTCCAGGTTGCCCAGCGTCATGAACATGCTGTTGCCGGCGTACTCGGGCCAGCGCAGCCGGTCCGGGCCGACGGCGCGCAGGAAGCCGGGGTTGCCGCCCCGGTGCGAGGCGTCCACCCGGCCGTCCGGACCGGCGGTGGCGATGAAGAAGGTGTCGGCGGTGGCCGCGGCCAGCCGCTGGGCGGTGGAGAGCACCGCGCCGGCGGCCACCACGTGCGGGACGCCGGCCGACGGCTGCTCCAGCGGGCTGCGGCGCTGGATGTACTTGGGGCAGTTGGCGTAGACCTGGTCGGCGGTGATCACCAGGCCGCCGCGGCCGTCCGGCGCGGAGCGGCCGTTGAGCCGCATCCGCCGCCGGCCGGCCGGGTCCAGGGCGATGGTGCCGACCTCGGCGGGCCCGGCGAGGACGGCGGCCAGCGGGTCCTCGGCGGCGGGCCGGGCCGCCACCGCGAGGGTCCGCTCGTCGGGTGCGCGCAGGAAGCCGGGGCCGCCGGTGAGCTGGGTCGCCCATAGCCGGCCGGCGGCGTCGGCGGCGCCGACCACCAGCACCCGCCGCTCCGCCAGGAAGCGGGCGGCCACGGCCGGGATGGTGCGGCCGATCGCGCGGCCCGAGTGGTCGGCCCGCTCGGTGCGGCCGGCCCGGGCCTGCACCGCGCGCTCGCCCGGGTGGTACGGCGTGCTGCTGCTGTCCGTCATGGCGGCTGCCTCCCGATCCGGTCGGGCGGGCCTAGAAGAACCCGCAGGTGGGGGCCGTGCCGGTGGGGGCGGTGGCGCCGGTCGCGTCCACGCCCTGCGGGGTGAAGATCTCCAGCCGGATGCCGTCCGGGTCGGTGAAGAAGATCCCGCCGGAGGCCGCGCCCTCGCTGTGCGGGACGACGCCGTCGTGGGCGAACCCGGCGCCCAGCTCGCGCAGCAGCCGCTCGGCCGCGCGGACCTCGTCCAGGCTGTCGACCTGGAAGGAGAGGTGGTGCAGGCCGGGCGCCGCGGTGGCGAAGGCGCCCGCGCTCTGCTGCCAGAGGGTGACCACCAGCCGGCCGTCGCGGCCGAGGAAGGCGAAGCGGCGCTCGGGGTCGGTGCCCTCCTTCACCAGCTCCAGGCCGAGGACGCTGCGGTAGAACGCCGTCGAGCGGTCGAGGTCGGTGACGTTCAGGCCGATGTGGCCGGTCTGCAGGGTGCTGGTGGCGGTGCTGGACATGGCTGATCACTCCCGTGGCCGGGGCGCCCGGAGGCGCCCGCTCCCTAACCTTTACAAGAGACGGTAGTGGTTAGCCTGATGTCCCGTCAACCAGTACTGGCATCGGTAGTGGTTAGGTAGGTCTCGGCGAGCCGGTCCTGGAAGGCCTCGGCGGTGAACAGGTAGTCCTGGCTGCCGGCCGACTCCAGCGCGTACGCCGCCAGCACGCAGCCGATCCGGGCCGAGGCGTCGTCCGGCAGGCCGTCGGCCCGGCCCGCCAGGAAGCCCGCCCGGAACGCGCCGCCCGCGCCGGCGCCGTCCGGCAGCCGGGAGATCGGGGCGGCCGGGACGGCCAGCGAGGGCTCGTCCGGGTAGTCGATCCAGACGCCCTCCGGGCCGAGGGTGGTGACCCAGCTGCCGACCCGCCGCAGCACCTCCTCGGCGGTCCACCCGGTGTGCTCCAGCAGCAGGCCGCGCTCGCGCCGGTTGGTCACCAGGCAGTCGGCGCCGGCCAGCACGGCCTCGGCGCCGGCCGTGCCCAGTTCCTCCGTCCGGCCGGCCACGTCCACCAGGTACGGCAGGCCGAGGCGCCGGCACTCGGCGGCGCGGGCGGCCATCACCTCCGCCGCGGCGGGGCCGAGGAAGACCAGCCCGACGCCCTCCGTCCAGCCCGGCGGGCCCGGGCTGACGTCCTCGGCCAGCGCCCCGGGGTGGAAGGAGGTGATCCGGTTGCGGTCGGCGTCGGTGGTGCTGGTGTAGCGGGCGGTGGCCAGCTCGGTCGAGACCCGGACCAGGGAGGTGTCCACCCCGGCCTCGGTCAGCCGGTCCCGGTAGTCGCCGAAGTCCCGGCCGGCCGCGCCCAGCAGCAGCGGCCGGCGGCCGAGGCGGCCGAGCCCGTAGGCGACGTTGGCGGCCACGCCGCCGTAGCGCACCTCCAGGTCGTCGACCAGGAAGGAGAGCGACAGGTGCTTGAGCTGGGCGGGCAGCAACTGGTGGGTGAAACGGCCGGGGAAGGTCATCAGGTTGTCGATGACGATCGGGCCGGTGACCGCGATTCTCATGGGGGTACCTGCCTCACCGTGGAGGGTCCGGAGTGACGTGGCCGGAGCGGCCGGAGCGGAGCGGAGGGGGGTGGGCGACGGCGGCGGGACGGGCCGGTCCGGCGCTCGTCGGCCAAGCCCTAGAGGGCCCAGAGGACCCAGCCGAGGAGCAGCAGGTTGGCGGTGCCCTGGGCGACGGCGCTGGCCAGCGCCGAGCCCGTCCAGGCGCGGCAGACGCCGAGTGCGAGGCCCATGGTGAAGACGGACGGCAGGACCCCGGTGATCACCCGGGTGTCGAACGGGTTGAGGCCGTAGTCGCCGAGGTGGACCAGCGCCCAGGCGGCCGAGGTGGCGGCGATCGCCACCACCGGGCCCCGGCCGCGCTCCACCGCGTGGTACAGCACGCCCCGGTAGCAGACCTCCTCGACCAGCGGCACCAGGACGCCCATGCAGACCACCATGGCCAGGCCCGCGACCACCGGGGCGCCCGGTGCCAGCTGCCGGAACAGCTCCGGGATCAGCGACGTCCAGTTGCCCCCGCCCCGCCCGAAGGCGGCGCGGGTGGCGAAGACGGTGTCGGCGTAGGCGAGCACCACCAGGGCGGTGCCGGCCGCCGCGGGCCCGAACCGGAAGCGGCGCAGCCCGGCGGCGGCGCGGTCCGGCCGGTCCAGCACGGTCAGGACCAGCGCGCTCAGGCCCACCGACAGGACCATCAGCGGGATCGCGAACGCGCCGGCGATCCGGACCGAGGCCAGCACCGCGAACAGCAGCGCGGCCGAAGCGACGGGCGTGGCGCGGTGGCGGTCGCGCAGGCGGTGCAGGGTGCGAGCCCGTCCGGTGGCGGCGGGCTCGGGGGGCGCGGGCGCCGCCACCGGACGGTTCGCGGTCATCGCGGGCCCACCTCCGCCACCGCGGGGGCGCGGCGCAGCGAGGGGAGCCACCAGTTGTAGCGGCGGAACAGCAGCAGCGTGGCCGGGACGAAGAGCATCCGGATCAGGGTGGCGTCCAGCAGGACGGCCAGGCCGAGGCCGGCACCGTACTCCTGGAGCATCACCGTGGAGGAGAGCACCATCGTGCCGAGGCTGCCGGCCATCACCAGGCCCGCCGCGTTGATCACCCGGCCGGTGTCGACCACCGCGCCGATGGTGGCGCTCTCCTGGTCGGCCCCGCCGCGCACCAGGTCGCGGACCCGGGTGACCAGGAAGATCTCGTAGTCCATGCCGAGCCCCATCATCAGGACGGTGAGGAAGATCGGCAGGTCGTCGATGATCGCCCGGTCGAGCCAGAAGTGGAAGATCAGCACGGTGATGCCGATCGCCCAGACGTTGCTCATCATGATCGTGAGGATCAGCCGGACCGGGATCAGCAGCGAGCGCAGGGCCACCACCAGCATCACGAACACGCCGACCGAGACCAGCCCGATCATCTGCCAGAAGCTGGAGTTGAGCGCGTTGCCGTACTGGCGGTCGACCTGGGTGGCGCCGCCGACCTGGAGCGCCCCGACGTCCTTCGCGCCCTCGGTGACGTCCTGGATCCGGTCCACGGTGGCGACCGCGGCCTCGGAGTAGGGCGGGTCGGCGAGTTCGACCACGATCCGCAGCGCGCCGTCGTCGGCCAGGTAGTCCCGCCGTACGTCCGCGGTCAGCGCGTCGACCTGGGCGGCCGGCAGCGGGCTGCCGAACGGCCTGGTCACCGCGGAGACCCGGGCGACGCCGGGGACGGCGGCCAGTCGGTCGGTGAGCGCCGTCACCGAGCCGAGGCCGCTCGCGGTGAGCCGGTGGGTGGCCGGGTCGACCACGCCGGCGGCCGGCCGGGTGACCACCAGGGTGGGCAGCACGGCCGCGTCGCCCCACTTCTCGGCGACCAGCTCGAAGCCGGCCTTGGAGTCGGTGGCCGGGCTGAGCGCCACCGGGTCGGCGGTCGAGCGGTGCTGGGCGGTGATCACCGCGAACGGCACCGTGATCACGGCGAACACCAGCACGATCGCCACCTTGCGGCGACGCGCCAGGTCGGCGGCCCTGGCCAGGTGCCGGCCCAGGGCGCTCTCGTGCTCCAGATCGCTCAGCGGGCGCCAGCCGAGCGCGAAGAACCGGTCGCCGAGCAGCACCAGCAGGGCCGGCGTCAGGGTGAGCGCGGCGAGCAGGACGATCGGGATGCCGATCAGCCCGCCGTAGCCGAGCGGCGGGATCCAGTCCACCGGGGAGAGCAGGGTGGCCCCGAAGGCGAGGACCACGGCCACCGCCGCGAGCAGCATGGACTCGCCCGCGTGCGCGGTGGCGTGCACCGCCGCCTCCTTCGGCGGGCGGCCGGCCAGCCGTTCCTGCCGGTAGCGCGAGGAGAGCAGCATGCTGTAGTCGACGCCCGCGCCCAGCATCACGAAGTTCATGATCGTGATGGTGAACTGGGTGAGCGTCACGCCGTGGCCGAGCGCGAACAGCGCCGCCTGGCTGACCGTCATGGCCAGCCCGATCGCGGCCACGGTCAGCACGGCGGGCACCACGGCGCGGAAGAACAGCAGCAGCACCACGAAGATGATCGCGTAGGCGACCGTCTCCATCAGGGCGTTGTCGTCCTCGGCCTTCTTGTAGGTGTCCTTGATCAGGGCGAGCTCGCCGGTCACGTGGGCGTCGACGTCCGGGCCGGCGCCGACGGCGCGCAGCGAGCCGTCGATGGCCGAGCGCAGCCAGTCCACGTCCGGATCGTGCCCGGCCTGTTTGGCGAAGCTGACCGTCACCAGGGCCGCCCGGCCGTCCTCGGCGAGCAGGCGGTTCACGGCGTCGGCGGGCACCGGCACCGGGAAGGAGCGCCAGTCGGTGGCGGCCGCGAAGCCCGCGGCGAGACCGGGCAGCGCCGCGTCGTCGGCGGCCACCCCCCGCTGCGCCAGGTCGGCGAGCCCGGCCGGGACCTGGCCGGCCGCCACCGCCGCGTCCACCGCCTGCCGGCGGGCCTCCGGGGAGGTGCCGGCCCCCGCGGCGGTGAGGTCGCGGTCCACCTGGGTGCGCAGTTGGCGCAGGTACTCGGTGGTGGAGTCCCGGTAGAGGGTGTACGCCGAGACGGACTGCCGGACCTCGCCGGTGCGCTCCTTCCCGGCGATCCGGCCGTCCAGCTCGGCCAGCAGCTTGCGCAGTTGCTCGCCCCGGACGTCCGGGGCGCCGATCGCGACGATCGACTCGCGCTGCGAGCGGTCGGGGAAGGACTGCTCGACGAGCTGGACGGCCCGGGCACTGCTGGTGCCCGGGACGACCTTGGAGGCGCCCTGTCTGGTCAGGACGTCGTTCAGCTGCGAGGCGAACGGGAAGCAGACCGCGATGACCACGGCCCAGACGGCGAGCACGGTCTTCGGGCGGGCGGTGAGCACCCCGGCGAGGCGCAGCAGGCGGCGTTGCACCGCGCCGTGGGTGGTCTCCGGTGGTGCGGGGGTGACGGTCGTGGTCATGCGGTGCCGACTCCCTCGCGGTGGCGCCCGCCCGGGCCGGTGCCGGCCGAGGGGGTGCTGGGGCTGGTGCCGGTGACCACCGCGAAGGTGTGCCGCAGCTCCAGCGTGCCGTTCCTGGCCACGTGTTCGGCCAGGCCGGCGCGGATCAGCTCCAGCGCGTGGTCCTCGCGGCGGTGGTCGACCGCGTCCTTGAAGCCGGCCGCCGCGCCGGAGCGCTGGACCCACTCCAGGGCCGCCTCCGGGGTGTCGGCGGGCAGTACCTGGTGGCCGTCGCGCTGGACGTCGACGGTCAGGCCGGCCTTGGTGAACCAGCGGGCCACCGTGGCGGCGTCCTTCGGCAGGTTCACCCGGACCAGACCGGTGAGCAGCGACGGGTCCGCGGCGAAGACCTTCTCCAGCTGGGTGATCAGGGTCTTGAGCGCGTCGCCGCGGGTCTCGATCACCACCACCCGGCCGCCGGGCCGCAGGACTCTCCTGATCTGCTCCAGCAGCTTGACCGGCTTGCTGTAGCAGATCGCCCAGCCGACCACCACGAGGTCCGCCGAGGCGGTCGGGCGGGGGCGCAGGAACTCCTCCATGTCGCCCTCCTGGAGGGAGACGTCGAGCTCCGGCGCGCGCAGGGTGTCGGGGAGGATCTTGGCCTGCGCCACGGCCAGCATGCCGGGGGACTTGTCCACCGCGTGCACCGAGCCGCGGCCCTCCAGCCGGCGGACGATCTCGTGGGTCAGGTGTCCGGTGCCACAGGCGAGTTCGATGACGTCATCGCCCGGGCGGATCTCCACCTCGTTCAGCGCGGCGACCGAGTGCACCCCCATCACCGGGCTGAAGTAGCTGTCGTAGCTGGAACTCGCGGCGTCGTAGTCGGGCGTGGTGTCGGCGTGGGTGCGGCTCAGGGTGAGGCGCAGGGCACGCGCGGCGAGTCCGAGGCGACTCATGGCTGGCTCCTTCTGATGTGGTCGGATTCCGAGGGCTGCGAGGCCGGTGCCGCGCAGGCGAGGAGCAGGAGGCCGGCCAGGCCGGCCAGGGTGCCGAGGACGCCGGCGGACACCGAGGGGGCGGTGGCCCCGGCGGCGACGCCCGCGACCAGGGCGAACACCGCGGGGGCCACCACGGGCGCCCGGGCGGCGGGGCGGTCCGGGCCGAGCGCCACCGCGACGGTCAGTGCGGCGACGGCGGTGACCACGGCCGCGAGGACGGGGCTCGCGGTGGTGGCCGAGGCGGGCAGGGCGGCGCCGAGCAGCAGCAGCCCGGCCGCCGGGGCCCGGTGGGGCGGGCCCGGCAGCAGGGCGGCCGCGGTCCGGCGCCGCGGCAGGGCGGCCGTCAGGGTGAGCGCGGCGCCGATCGCGGCGGCGGCGCACCAGGGCCAGTCGGGCGCGCCGCCGCCGGCCGGGGGCAGGCCGGCGCCGAGGACGGCACCGGCCGCGCCGCCGGCCAGCGCGGCGATCGTCGGGGGGCCGGGCGCCAGGGGCGCCCCGGGGCCGGCCGGCGGGCCGCCCGGTGCGCCCGCCCGGCTGCCCCGTGCGGGGTCCGGCGTCCGGTTCACGGCCGGGCGGCGGACGAGTCGGCGAGCTCCGCGAGCTCGGCCAGCTCGTCGGTGGCGTCCGGCTCGCCGTCGCGCAGGAACATGGCCGTCTCGTCGCTGAGCGCGTCCAGCACCCGGTTCAGGTGCTCGGTGGTGTGGGTGGCCATCAGGCTGAGCCGCAGTCGGGGCGAGGCGGCCGGCGGCACCACCGGGTTGGTGTAGACGCCCTTGTCGATGAGCCGGCGCCAGAGCAGCAGGGTGTCGACGACCCCGCGGGTGCGCAGCGGGATCACCGGGGTGCTGCTCTCACCCGGGCTGATGCCGAGGGAGAGCAGGCCGGCCCGCAGGTGGTCGGCGTTCTGCTGGGCCCGCTCGGGGCGCCAGGGCTCCTCGCGCAGGATCCGCAGCGCGGTCAGCGCGGCGGCCATGCTGGCCGGGGTCGCGGAGGCGCTGAAGATCAGGCTGCGGGCGTGGTGCTTGATGTAGTGGATGACGTCGTCGTCGCCGACGACGGCTCCGCCGAGCGAGGCCAGGGACTTGCTGAAGGTGACCGTGATGAGGTCGACCCGGTCGGTGAGGCCGAAGTGGGAGCAGGTGCCCCGGCCCTGGTCGAGGACGCCGAGGCCGTGCGCGTCGTCGACGATCAGCCGGGCCCCGTGGCGCTCGCAGACCTCGACGATCTCCGGCAGGGCGCAGAGGTCGCCCTCCATCGAGTAGACGCCGTCGACCACGACCAGCTTGCCGGCCTGGGCCGGGACGGCGGCCAGGCCGCGGTCCAGCGCGCGGGCGTCGTTGTGCCGGAAGCGCCGGTGCTTGGCGCCGCTGAGCAGGCAGCCGTCGACGATGGAGGCGTGCGCGTCGCGGTCGGCGAAGACGACGTCGCCGCGGCCGGCCAGGGCGCTGATCGTGCCGAGGTTGGCCTGGTAGCCCGTGGAGAGCACGGCCGCCGCGGGCTTGCCGTAGAAGTCGGCGAGTTCGCTCTCCAACTGGTCGTGCAGGTCGAGGTTCCCGTTGAGGAAGCGGGATCCGGTGCAGGACGGGCCGTACCGGTCGAGCGCGTCGGCGGCCGCCTTTCTGACCCGGGGATCGGAGGTCAGACCCAGATAGTTGTTGGAGCCGCACATCACCAGCTCACGGTCACCCAGGGTGACCGTGGTGCCTTCGTGGCCGGTGAGCGGGAGGAAGTAGGGATAGATCCCCGCCGCCATGGCATCCCGGGCAGCACGGTAGTCGGATACCTTGGAGAAAATGTCCACCAGATTCCCTCGAATTCGATGATCGGCGTATTCGACGCATCGGTTCACGCGAATTTTGACCCTGGTTTGAACGGAATACCCGCCGCTTGGGCATGGCCGGGCCGGCCGCATCGGACGGGGCCGTGCGGAAGCCTGCCCCGGGGCGGTGCGCGTCGTTGCGCAGCGGCCCCGGGCGTGGTCGTCGAAGCACGACCGGGCATGGCGGATGAGCCGACGGTGTGTTGACGCGGCGCGAACAGCCCACGCCTCAGCTTTGTTGACGTGTTGTCAGCTAGTGCTCGTGGGCTGCCGGCCTGCGCGGACATCGTCGAATCCGTATGTCTCGCATGATCCCCCGTGGATGTCGAACAGCGTTCCCCCTGGCGCGGAGAAAAATCCCGGCGCCGCTTCTTCGATCATCGTGCGCATGAATCTTGAGGTGGCCGGGCGGCGATCCCCGGGATCTCGCCTGTTTTCGGCCGAGGAAACGTAAGCACGCTCCATTCCGGGCTGTCAACACCCGTCCCTTTCGGGCCACTTGGAATTACCGGCGAGTCACATCGGTTCTGCTAGGGTGGGCGCCGACCGTCTGGACGGTCCGTGACGCGGAGAGAGGGACGGAACGGTGCGTGATCATCTGCTCGACGCTGTCGAGCGGCTGCTGGTGCGGGGAGGTCTGGACGCGGTGCGGCTGGACGCGGTGGCCGTCGAGGCCGGCGTCAGCAAGGGTGGGCTGCTGCACCACTTCCCCAACAAGCGGGCGCTCGTCCAGGGGGTCGTCGAGCGGCTGGCGGACCGGTTCGAGGCCGTACTGCCCGGGCCGCAGGCGCCTCCCGGCGCCTTCGCGCTCGCCTGGTTGGAGGCGAGCATCCCGGAGGAGTCACCGGCCGGGGACACCAGCGGGGCGGACCAGGTGCCGGTGGCGCTGCTCGCCGCGGCCGGCGGCCCGGAACTGCTCGACGTGCTGCGGTCCCGCTACGAGCGCTGGCAGCGGCGGCTCGTCGAGGACGGCCTGGACCCGGCCGTGGCCACCCTCGTGCGGATGGCCGTGGACGGCTGGTGGTCGGCCCGCCTGCTCGACCTCAGCCCGCCGCACGACGGGCTGCACCGTGAGTTGCGCAAGCTGCTGGTCGACCTCGCCGGCGGCAGAAGCTAGGTCATCCGAAACGAGACGGGGGACGGACATGACGGCGTACCTGCTGGTGGGAGCGGCCATCGCGGCCGAGGTGACGGCGACACTGGCCCTGCGGGCCTCGCACGGACTGACCAGGCTCGCGCCCAGCGTGGTGGTCGCGATCGGCTACGTCGCCGCGTTCGTGCTGCTGGCCCAGGCGCTGAAGTCGTTGAACGTGGGCCCGGTGTACGCCGTCTGGTCCGGGCTCGGCACGGTCGGGGCGCTGGTCGGCGGCGCGGTCGTGTTCGGCGAGCCGGTCAAACCGGCCTCGCTGATCGGGGCCGTGCTGGTGGTCGGCGGGGTCGCGGTGATGTACCTCGGCGGCGGGCTGAGCCACGAGTGAGCTCCTGATTCGGGGCGCCGCCCGGCGCCCCGCCGCGGGGTGCGCCCCGCTACTCCCACTCCCAGCGGATGCCGACGTGGCCGGGCTGCTGGTCGGGGGCGAGCACGTGGGCGCTGGCCGAGGCACCGATCCACAGCTGCTCGCGGCGGCGGTCGACGTCCTCGCCCGGAGCGCGGTCGTAGCGCTCGCAGTGGACGGGCACGGCCGCCGGGTCGAAGTGCACCTGGAGCACGTACTCGCGCACCGGGATGGCGAACCGGCGGCTGTACTCCATGGTCGGGCCGCCGGGCGGGATCTCCACCTCGTACTCGAAGACCGTGCTGTCCCCGTGGCCGAGCGGGCGGTCCAGCATCAGCTCGCCGACCACCAGGCCGGCCTTCGGCCTGCGGCGGACCCGGCCGAGGCGGCCGTGCCGGACCGAGGTGATCTCGGGGCAGCCGGTGGCCTCCTCGTCGGCCTTGTGCACCACCAGGCAGCGGCCGACGCCGCCGACGGTGGCGCGGACCACCTGGCGCATCCGCAGCAGGTTGCCGCGGCGCTCGGCGTCGACGTAGTACGAGTCGTGGATGGAGAGCCGCTCCAGCTCGCCGACCGGCGGGGCGTCCAGCTCGGCGAAGACCTCGGCGATCTGCTGCTCGCCCGGCCAGACGTCCTCCAGCCGCAGGTGCGCGGTGTTGGCGGCGGCGGCCCAGCGGCCCCGCGGGCGCGGCGGGCCGAGCAGGGCGGAGAGGGTGGAGTGCGGCAGGCCGAGCAGTTCCTCCAGCAGGTGGACGGCGCGCAGCGAACTGGCCCGCTCGGGCTGGCTGCGGCCGCGCCGCCAGTAACTCAGCGTGGTCACGCTGACCCTGACCCCGCGTTGGGCGAGAGCGGCGCGGATCCGGTCGAGGCTCAGGCCGCTGGCCTCGATGGCCAGGTGCAGGGTGTCGGCGAAGCCCCCGGCGGGGGCGGGCCGGCCGGCGCCCGGGGCGGCGGCGGGTGTGGTGGCGGTCGCGGCGGTGGTGACGGTCGTGGCGGGGGGCACGGCGGCGGGTGCGGGCGCGCCGGGGCGCGGTCCGACCAGCCGGAGCCGGGCGTCCTGGGGGTGTTGTGAGCCCATGCGGTTACCTTCCCCAGCAAGCGGGTTCGGCGCGGTCGGTCCGGCGCCGGAGGGCGCCGTGAACGGCTTCACCGAGCTGTGGGGAACCCTATGCACGGTCGAGAGGCTACGTCATCAGTCGTGCGTATGACAGTGGTCACGAGGGGTGGGCCACAGGGTTATCGATCTTGAAACAGAACGGAAACACGCCGTCGGGGCGGTCCCGGTGCGGACCGCCCCGACGGCGTGGGGTCGCGGAGGTGATCAGGAGACGCTGAGCGCGGCGTCGTCGATCACGAAGCTGGTCTTGAGCGAGGCGTCCTCGGTGCCGGTGAACTTGACCGTCACCGTCTGGCCCGCGAAGGCCGACAGGTCGAAGGACTTCTGGACGAAGCCGGTGGCCGCGTTGGCGTTCGACAGGGTGGCCAGCGTGGTCGAGCCGGCCTGGACGGTCAGCTTGTCGTACGCGGTGGAGCCGGACTCGGCGGTGTCGACGTGCACCCAGAAGGAGAGCGTGGCCTTGCAGCCGGCCGGGATCGACACGGTCTGCGCCAGGGTGTCGGTGTGGGCGCTGCCGTAGCCGTCCAGCCAGGCCTTCCAGGAGCCGGCGTGCGCGGCCTCGCCGGAGGCGTTGTCGACGACGCCGGTGGACGCCGTCCACGGCGCGGCGGTGCCGGTCTCGAAGCCGCCGTTGCCGATCAGCTGGGCCGCGGTGCAGCCGCCGGTGGGCGGCGTGGTGGTGCCGCCGAGCAGCGCCGCGTCCAGGGCGTCGGCGATCGGGCTGCCCCAGCCGGTGACCTGGTCGTAGCCGGCCTTGGTGGAGAAGTCCTGGTTCTTGCCGGTGGTCACGTCGTGGAACGTGGTGCCGTAGCCGCTGCCGTTGGCGACGGCGTACAGCCGCGGGCTGGCCTCACCGAGGACGGGCTGCCCGGCGGCCTTGGCCTTCTGGTTGAACTGCGCCGCGTAGCCGGACCAGAGCGGGGCGGCCGCGCTGGTGCCGCCGTAGACCTGCCAGCCGCCGGCGGTGTAGATGGCGAAGCCGCTGGCCGGGTCGGCGTTGGAGGAGACGTCCGGGACGGTGCGCATGGTGCCGCTCACCCCGGTGCCGGTCTGCCAGCTCGGCTTGGCGAAGACGGTGGAGACGCCGCCGCCGGCGGTGCTCCAGGCGCTCTCGGAGGAGTAGGCGCTGCCGGAGACCTTCAGGTTGGTCCCGCCGACGCCGGTCTGGTGCGGGCTGGACGCGGGGAAGTCGACCGCCTTGACGGAGGAGCCGCTGGTGGAGCGGGTGCAGTCGCGCGAGCCGTCGTCGCCGGAGGCCGAGAAGATCGAGATGCCCTGGGCGGCGGCCTGCTTGAAGGAGTTGTCGACCGCCGTCATGGAGGAGGCGGTGGTGTCGGGCTCGCAGGAGCCCCAGGAGATGGAGATGACCGAGACCCGGTTGTCCGCGACGATCTTGGCGGCCATGTCGATCTCGCCCTGGTCGCTGTTGGGGGCCTCGTAGACCAGCTGGGTCGCCTTGGGGGCGACGCCGCGCACGATCTCGCTGTCCAGCTCGACCTCACCCTGGCCCTCGCCGGGGGAGGAGTCGTAGTTGGCGCCGTCCACCGACACGGTGGAGACGGCCGGGCCGGTGAGCCCGTACTGGCTGTCGTACGTCTTCAGGTTGTTGGAGCTGTAGCCGTCGAACTCCCAGAGCGCGACGCTGACGCCGGTGCCGTCGGCGCCGGTCTTGTTCAGGTTGTACGCGCCGTCGTACTGGCTCGGGCCGAAGCCGCTGGGGGCGGCGGTGACCGCGTTCGGTGCGGCCGGCGTGGACGGCTTCACGTTGCGGGTGGTGCGGACGGTGTGGTTGTTCAGGCCGGATATGCCCTGCACCACGCCGGCGAGGTCGGCCGGCACGGAGGCCGCCGCGTCGTTGGCGAAGAAGGTGCGCTGCTGCTGCGGGTCCAGGTAGGCGCTCTCGTGGGTGCCGAAGGCCTTGGCGATCTGCTCGGCGGTGCCGTGCGCGTCGACCACCTGGCGGTTGTCGCTGACGGCGGAGACGGTCAGGCCCTGGGCCGTCAGGTAGCCGCGGACCTGGTCGACGGCGGCCTGGGTCGGGCCGAACCGGTCGGTGAACTGCTGCGGCGTCAGGTGGGTGCCGAACTCGGGGGCGCCGGGGGTGGCGATCGCGGCGAGGAAGCGGTCCAGCTCGGCGGTGTCACGCAGCTTCAGACTGACCGCGACGGAGAGCTGCTGCTCGGCGGGGACGTCGCCCTTCTTCTCGGAACGGGCCACCGCGGGGGTGACGGTGTTCGGCAGCGAGACGCGCGGCGCGGCGGCGTTGGGGGCCGGGGCGGCCTGCGCGGCGGTCACGCCGAGCGAGACCGCGGACAGCGGCAGGACGGCGAGTGCCGCGACGAGGGCGAGGGAGCGAGGGCGCACGGAATCCTCCTCTGGCCGGCATGTGGGGGCCGGCAGGGGCCAGGGCGTCTCTGGGGTGAAACGCTGGCTAGAACATGACAGAGCGGTTCCGGGAATTGGCTTATGGTCAAGCAATTCGTTGCTAAAGAACAGTCAACTGTGGAGAACGGAATGGAGGCGTCTTCATACAGTTAACGGCCGGAATTCACGCTCCGGACCGCCCCGATTCGGCGGCCGCGGGCGACGTAGAATCGGGTACCGGGCGAGACCGAGGGAGTATCCGATGACCGACCGGACGGCAGACCCGCGTGACCCCCGCCCGCTGACCGGCGAGCCGCTCGCGCTCGACCTGCTCAACACGCGGTGGGCGGGCAGCCCGGTGAACGACCTGCTGGACCGGCCGGACGGCTTCGGGGTCTGGCTCTCCTCCGCCGGGCTGGCGGACCGCTGCGAGGCCGACGACGCGGGGCTCGTGGCGCTGCGGCAGGCCCGGGAGGCGCTCGCCGCGGCGGTCCGGGACCTGGACGCCCGGGGTGAGGTGACGGCGCCCGCGGCGGCCGGTCTGAACGAGGTGCTGCGGCACGGGCGGCTGCGGCGCGAGCTCGGTCCGGCGGGGCCGGCGGCGCACGTCGAGGTGGACGGGCCGCAGTGGCTGGCGGCCTGGCTGGCGGTCGACGACTTCCTCGACCTGCTCGCCCGGGGCACCCTCCGGATCAAGAAATGTGCCCACGAGGCCTGCATTCTGCACTTCTTCGACACATCGCAGAACGGCCGCCGGCGGTGGTGCTCGATGGCGGTGTGCGGAAACCGCGCGAAAGCGGCCCGGCATTACGAGAAGGCGCGCGCCTAGGGCCGGCGGCGGGGGCGGTGAACCGCCCCCGCACGCGGTCCTCAGCTCTGGTCGGGGGCGCCGAGCCACTGGGCCAGCGCGGCGCGGACCTCGCCCTGGCCCGGGTCGACGGCGGCCCAGGCGGCGTAGCCGTCGGGGCGGACCAGCAGCACGGTGTCACGCAGCTTGCCGTGCGGGTCGGCCGGCGCGACGGTCTGCAGCCGGCCCGCCCACGGCTCGGCGGCGGGCAGCTGGTCATTGCTGACCAGCACGAACGTGCCCGCGCGCAGTGCCTCGTAGAGCCGCTCGGGCGCGGCCGGCCCGTCCTCCCGGGCCTCCTCCAGGGCGGTCAGCCGCAGGTCCGGCACGCGCCGGCCGGCCAGCGGGTGGGCGTCTTTCGGCGCCGCGTAGCGGATGCCGATCCCGGATACCGTCCGGGCGCCGCGCTCGGCGACCACGTCCAGGTGGTCGGCCAGCGTGGTGAGGGCGCCGCGCAGCACCCGGGTGGGAGCGGACTGGGCGAGGGCGAGCCGGATCAGCGCGCCGGAGGTGCGCAGCACCGACTTGCCGACCGGGTGCCGCTCGGTCTGGTAGGTGTCCAGCAGGGCGTCGGTGGCATGGCCCCGGACGGCGGCGACGAGCTTCCAGGAGAGGTTGGCGGCGTCCTGGAGGCCGGTGTTCATGCCCTGGCCGCCGGCCGGGGAGTGGCAGTGCGCCGCGTCGCCGGCCAGGAAGACCCGGCCGGAGCGGTAGTTCGGCACCTGCCGCTCGTCGCTGTGGAAGGTGGAGCTCCACCGGGCGTCGTGCAGCCCGTAGTCCTCGCCGAGGGCGGTGCGGGTCATCTCGGCGATCCGCTCCAGCGAGGGCGGGGCGCCGTCCGCGTGCTGCTCGGCGCGGTCCCAGGCGATGACCCGGTACCAGCCGTCGCCGAACGGCGCGAGGAAGGCGAAGCCGCCCTCGCCGGCGCCGACGGTCAGCAACTCGTCGGGCGCGCGGTCCAGCCGGACGTCGGCCAGGACGACGGAGTTGACCACCGACTCGCCGGGGAAGGGGATCCCGAGCAGGTCGCGGACGGTGGAGCGGACGCCGTCGGTGCCGACCACGTAGGCGGCCCGGTGGGTCTCGGTGGTGCCGTCCGCGGGCGCCTCCCCGCTGCGGGCGCGGGGGCGGGTCTCGACGGTGACGCCCTCGGCGTCCTGCCGCAGCCCGACCACCTCGGCGCCGCGCAGGAGGGTCGCGCCGGCCTTCAGCGCGCGCTCCTGGAGGAGGCGTTCGGTGTGGTACTGCGGGGTGATCAGGACGAACGGGAAGCGGCTCGGCAGGGCGGCGAGGTCGACCCGGAGCCGGTCGAAGAGCCGCAGCGAGCTGAGCGGGCGGCCGGTGGCGATCAGGTCGTCGGCCAGGCCCCGGGCGTCCAGCAGCTCCAGGCTGCGGGCGTGCACCGCGAAGGCCCGGGTGAGGTTGGACTCGGTGTCGCGCTTCTCCAGGACGGTGACCCGGATCCCGGCGGTGGCGAGGTCCCCGGCCAGCAGCAGGCCGGTCGGTCCGGCCCCGACGATCAGGACGTCGGTGACGGTCTGCTTCGCGGTCATGTGTCAGCTCCCGGTGCTCGGACGGAGGTTGGACGCCGGTCCGGGCGCCCTCCCGGCCTCCATCATCGCTGGCGCGGGCGGGGCTGTGAATTCCCGCGGGACGGAACCGGGCCCCGGCGTGGCACCGCCGGGGCCCGGAACCGGATCGGCTCAGCTGTGGCGGCGGATCTCCACGGTGCGGAACCGGTTGGCGACGAAGGCGCCGTCGCAGTAGGCGGCGTTGGCGGCCGGGTTGGCGCCGGTGCCGTGCAGGTCGGAGAAGGCGGCGGTCTGGTTGGCGTACACGCCGCCGGTGAGGTTGAGCGAGAGCGAGACGCCGGAGTCGAGCGCGGCCTCGACCAGCGCGGCCTCGACCTCGGGCGAGGTGGTGTAGCCGGAGGCGGTCATCGCGCCCTGGGTCCGGACGGTGTCGCGCAGCAGCTCGACCGCGGCGGCGGTGGACTCCACCGCGACGGCGAAGGAGACCGGGCCGAAGCACTCGTCGCGCAGGACCGCGCGGTCGTCCGGCTTGTCGGCGTCCAGCTTGACCAGCGCGGGGGTGCGGACGGTCGCGCCGGGGAACTCCGTGGAGGTCACCACCCGCGGGGCGAGGGCGAGTTCGCCGTACTCGCCGCCGGCCGCGGCGACCGAGCGCTGCAGCACACCGGGGTTGACCACGGCGCCTAGCACGGCCGTGGCGCGGGCGTCGTCGGAGAGCAGGCCCTCGATCGCGCCGGCGAGGTCGGTGACCACCTCGTCGTAGGACTTGGCGCCCTGGTCGGTGTCGATGCCGGTGCGCGGGATCAGCAGGTTCTGCGGGGTGGTGCACATCTGGCCGCTGTAGAGCGAGAGCGAGAAGGCCAGGTTGCCCAGCATGCCCCGGTAGTCGTCGGTGGAGTCGACGACCACGGTGTTCACGCCGGCCTTCTCGGTGTACACCTCGGCCTGGCGCGCGTTCTCCTCCAGCCAGTCGCCGAAGGCGGTCGAGCCGGTGTAGTCGATCAGCTTGACCTCGGGGCGGACGGCGAGCGTCTGGGCGACGGTGCCGCCCTCGTGCTCGGCGGCCAGGCAGACCAGGTTCGGGTCGAAGCCGGCCTCGGCGAGCACCTCGCGGGCGGTCCGCACGGTCAGCGCGAGCGGCAGCACGGCGCGCGGGTGCGGCTTGACCAGCACCGGGTTGCCGGTGGCCAACGAGGCGAACAGACCGGGGTAGCCGTTCCAGGTGGGGAAGGTGTTGCAGCCGATCAGCAGCGCGAGGCCGCGCGGGACGACGGTGAACTCCTTGGTCATCACCAGCGGGTCGCGCTTGCCCTGCGGCTTGGTCCAGCCGGCGCTGGCGGGCAGCCGGGTCTGCTCGGCGTAGGCGTAGGTGACCGCCTCCAGACCGCGGTCCTGGGCGTGCGGGCCGCCGGCCTGGAAGGCCATGCCGTAGGCCTGGCCGGTGGTGTGCATCACCGCGTGCGCGAACTCGTGCGAGCGCGCGTTGATCCGGGCCAGGATCTCCAGGCAGACGGCGGCCCGGGTGAGCGGGGTCGCGGCGGCCCAGCCGGGCCGGGCCGCGAGCAGCGCGGCGATCAGCGTGTCCGCGTCGGCGTGCGGGTAGCCGATGCCCATCTCGACGCCGTACGGGGACGCCTCGCCGCCGATCAGGTCGCCGTCGGCCGGGTGGCCGTCGAGGGCGAACGGGAGGTTCAGCAGCGCCTCGAAGGCGGCCTTGCCGTCCGCGGCGCCGCTCTCGCCGTAGGCCTTCGGGAACTCGGGGTAGGGCGACCAGTAGTCGCGGGACGCGGCGGCGGCGAGCGCGGCGTCCAGGGTGGCCTGGTGGCGTTCGACCAGCTCGGCGACGAGGGGGTGGGTGACCGCTGCGGACATGGTGTGCGCTCCTCAGAGGGGAGGACGGGACACGTCACAGAGTAACCGAACGATCGGTCGGCTCAAGAGGGTGTGCGGATCGGATCCGGAGAACGCGCAGGGGCGCGTCCGCAGCGGACGCGCCCCCGGGGCGGAGCGGGGTACCGGTCTACGGGATGCCGAGCTCGAAGATGACGTACCCGGCGTACCAGCCGGAGGCGATCGCGCCGGTGCCGAGCACCGTCGCCAGCACCGGCCAGCTCAGCTTGCGCATGGCCACCGCCAGGGCGATCAGCAGCGGGAAGGCCGGGAGCAGGTAGCGCGAGGTGTTGCCGAAGATCCCCAGGCTGCCCAGCACCGAGACGATGGTGGCCAGCGTGTAGGCGGTCAGCACCAGCGGCGGACGCAGCCGGACCAGCAGCACGATCAGCACCGGCAGGGTCAGCACGATCAGGGTGGCCAGCAGGTCGGTCACCGGCCAGGCGAACGGGTAGTCCGAACGGCCCAGCAGGACGCCGCGGATCGCCTCGAAGGTGCCGTGGCCGAAGTCGAAGTAGTGCAGCCAGGCGTCGTGCTGGAGCTTGAAGTAGCCGCCCCACTCGCCCGTCCGCCAGCCCACCCAGCCGACGTAGCCGAGCAGGCCGAGCGGGGCCAGCAGCATCGCGGCCACCGGGCGGGCGACGCCGCTCCCCCGCCGGTACAGCTCGACCAGCGCGGCCAGGCCGACGGCGCCGATCAGGGCCGCCGAGGTCGGCCGGTTGAGGCCGGCGACCAGCGTGATCACACCGGCGGCGATCCACTGCCCGGTCATCACGCAGTAGCAGGCCCAGGCCGCCAGCGCGACGAACAGCGAGTCGGAGTAGAGCGCCCACTCGGCGCCGGAGCCCGGGGCGATCGCCCAGAGCCCGGCCGCGATCACGCCCGCGCGCGGGCCGGCCAGCTGGTCCACCACCGCGTAGATCCCGGCCGCGGCGAACAGCGAGGCCACCACCGAGACCAGCATCCCGGCGCCGTACAGGCCGAGCCCGGTGCCGTCCGAGACCAGCCGCATCAGCCCCGGGTAGAGCGGGAAGAAGGCGGCCGAGTTCTGCTCGACGGTGAAGCCGGGGAGGCCGCCCGGGACGGGGACCAGCGCGGGGTGGTAACCGAACTGGGCGATCTGCTGGTACCACCAGCCGTCCCAGCTGGCCAGCACGTCCCAGGGGTTCGCGCCGCCGCCGAACCGCGGGTGCTTCTTGACGTAGTCGCCCGAGAAGGAGAGCAGCTTCATGAAGACCGTGAAGCCGATCAGCTTGAGCACCGCGTAGCACCACACGGCCGGCCCGAAGCGCAGGACCAGGGCGCGGCCGCGCTCGCGCCAGTCGGCCCGCGCCGCGTCCCCCGGCTCCTCGCTGCGCTGCTCGGGCACGTCGGAGGCGACTGCCGGTATTGCGCTCATGAGACTGGACCCCACCCTGCTGGCCGTGGACGCTGGTCCGCAGATTCTAGGCCGTCGGCCGCGCCGCTGGTGCGGACCAATGGACCCGGGCGCATCGGGCGCAGCGGGGCCGGGGATACTCGGAGGATGGCCGATCACACCACGCGTACCGCCTACACCGTGGAGTCGCTGCTCGCGGTGACCGTCGACGTCTTCAACGAGCGCGGCTACGACGGCACCTCGATGGAGGACCTCTCCCGGGCGGCCGGGATCTCCAAGTCCTCGATCTACCACCACGTCCGCGGCAAGGAGGAGCTGCTCCGGCTGGCCGTCGGGCGGGCCCTGGACGGGCTCTTCGGCATCCTCGCCGAACCGGGCGCGGTCGAGGGCCCCGCGGTGGAGCGGCTGGAGCACGTGGTGCGGCGCACCGCGGAGGTGCTGCTCACCGAGCTGCCGTACGTCACCCTGCTGCTGCGGGTGCGGGGCAACACCGTGACCGAGCAGTGGGCGCTGGAGCGCCGCCGGGACTTCGACCACCAGGTGGCCGAGCTGCTGAGGGCCGCCGTCGCGGACGGCTCGCTGCGGGCGGACGTCGAGCCGCGGCTGGCCACCCGGCTGCTCTTCGGCATGATCAACTCGATCGTGGAGTGGTACCGGCCCGGCGTGAAGGCGGCCGACGGCGTCGCGGACGCGGTGGTCCACCTGGCCTTCGACGGCCTCCGCGCCCGGTAGCACCGGGAGGGGCCGGGGCCGGAAGGTCCGCGCCAAAGGGCCACCCACCCGTCCCGAAAGGGCACCCGGCTCGGGCCCTCATCGGGCCCGGGGGCGCCCGCCGGTCCCCCAACGGTCACCCCGCCCCGGCACTGCCCGGGTCCAGGGGGCGCTCCGCCGGGCTCCCAACGGGCGCCCCGCCCCGGCACTACCCGGCCCAGGGGGCGCTCCGCCGGGCTCCCAACGGCCACCCCGCCCCAGTGCGCCCCGAGCCGAAGGGGCGCGCCGGTGCCGAAAGGGAGAAGCGAGGACGCCCCGAGGAACGAGGGGCGTTGGAGCGCCGACCGTCGGCGCCGGGT
Organism: Kitasatospora sp. NPDC005751; assembly: GCF_040630835.1. Classification (NCBI taxonomy): domain Bacteria; kingdom Bacillati; phylum Actinomycetota; class Actinomycetes; order Kitasatosporales; family Streptomycetaceae; genus Kitasatospora; species Kitasatospora sp. NPDC005751. Next base: position 37,034 of record NZ_JBEXYC010000015.1, on the reverse strand, counting down.
CGAAGCGCCCCGGAGGCGAGCGGGCGAGGACACTGAGCGCCGACCGTCGGCGCCGGGTCGAAGCGCCCCGGAGGCGAGCGGGCGAGGACACTGAGCGCCGACCGTCGGCGCCGGGTCGAGCGCCCCGGAGGCGAGCGGGCGCCCAATCAGAGGGGCGGCACCTGGTCGGTCTCCTCGAAGACCAGCATGGTGCGGGTGCCGAGCACCTGGGGGATGGACTGGATGCTGCCCAGCACCAGTTCGCGCAGCGCGTGGTTGTCGGCGGTGTGCACCAGCAGCAGCACGTCGAAGTCTCCGCCCACCAGCGCGATGTGCGCGACGCCGGGCAGCTCCAGCAGCTGCTCGCGGACCGTCCGCCAGGAGTTCTGCACGATCTTCAGGGTGACGTAGGCGGATGCGCCCTGACCTGCCTTTTCGTGGTCCACGCGGGCGGTGAAGCCGCGAATGACGCCGTCCTCGACCATCCTGGATATCCGGGCGTACGCATTCGCCCGGGACACGTGCACCCGCTCGGCCACCGAGCGGATCGAGGCGCGACCGTCCTGCTGCAGCAGCCGCAGGATCGCCCGGTCGACACGGTCGAGTCTGGACGTCTGTTCAGCCGACATGACCCCCACCCCCACGGATTGGACGCACTGCCACCAGTCGACCGCCACCCGGGCCGATTGTCCACCACCTTGTCACGCTTCTGGTCAAGATGAACAGACGACCGAACAATCGGTAGGGAGCCCCCGCTACCCCTGGAGGTGCCCGAGATGACCGTTCTCGATCACAGACACCACACGGCGGTGCCCGGTTGGCTGCCCGGGGCGACCGCCCCGCGCAGCGACCCGGCCCCGCTGCTTCCGGACGCCTCACCGGTCCGCGTGCTCGGCACCCCCGAGCTGGAGAAGTACGACCCCGCGCTGCTGCGCGAGCTGTACCGCCGCCTGGTGGTCGGCCGCCGCTACAACCAGCAGGCCACCACCCTCACCAAGCAGGGCCGGCTGGCCGTCTACCCGGCGTCCACCGGCCAGGAGGCCTGCCAGGTCGCCGCCGCGCTGGCGCTCGGCGAGCAGGACTGGCTCTTCCCGAGCTACCGCGACACCCTCGCGGTGGTCTCCCGCGGCGTCGACCCGCTGGAGGCGCTGACCCTGCTGCGCGGCAACGCCCACACCGGCTACGACCCGCTGGCCACCCGGACGGCGCCGCTCTGCACCCCGCTGGCCACCCAGGCCCCGCACGCCGTCGGCCTCGCGCACGCCGCCCGGCTCGGCGGCGACCCGGTGGTCGCGCTGGCGCTGCTCGGCGACGGCGGCACCAGCGAGGGCGACTTCCACGAGGCGCTGAACTTCGCCGCGGTGCTGAACGCCCCGGTGGTCTTCCTGGTCCAGAACAACGGGTACGCGATCTCCGTCCCGCTCACCGCGCAGTCCGCCGCGCCGACGCTCGCCCACAAGGCGGTCGGCTACGGGATACCGGGCCGGCTGGTGGACGGCAACGACGCGCCCGCCGTGCACAGCGTGCTGACCGAGGCGGTCGAGCGGGCCCGGACCGGTGGCGGCCCGACCCTGGTCGAGGCGCTCACCTACCGCGTCGAGGCGCACACCAACGCCGACGACGCCACCCGCTACCGGGACGACACCGAGGTGGCGGCCTGGCGGGAGCACGACCCGGTCCTGCTGATGGAGCGGCACCTGCGCCGGATCGGCCTGCTGGACGACGCCCTGGTGCAGGAGTCGGCCGACGAGGCGGAGGCTCTGGCGGCCCGGATGCGGGCCGAGTTCCACGCCGACGCCGAGCTGGACCCGATGGCGCTGTTCGCCCATGTGTACGCCGAGCCGACCCCGCAACTGCGGGAGCAGGCAGCCCAGTTGTCCGCCGAGCTGGCCGCCGAGGCCGAGGTGCAGCACCCATGAGCAACACCGCCCAACCGTCGCCCGCCGCCACCCTCGGCCGGCCCGCCGCGCGACCCGCCCCGGCCGGTCCGCGCACCGCCACCATGGCGCAGGCGCTCAACTCCGCGCTGCGGGACGCCCTGCGCGCGGACCCGGCCGTGCACGTGCTCGGCGAGGACGTCGGCGCGCTCGGCGGCGTCTTCCGGATCACCGACGGCCTGACCGCCGAGTTCGGCGCCGACCGCTGCCTGGACACCCCGCTGGCCGAGGCCGGCATCCTCGGCACCGCGATCGGCATGGCGATGTACGGGCTGCGCCCGGTGGTCGAGATGCAGTTCGACGCCTTCGCCTACCCGGCGCTGGAGCAGCTGTTCTCGCACGTCGCCAAGATGCGCAACCGCACGGCCGGGCGGCTGCCGCTGCCGATCACCGTGCGCATCCCGTACGGCGGCGGCATCGGCGGGGTCGAGCACCACAGCGACGCCTCCGAGGCCTACTACACCAGCACCCCCGGGCTGCACGTGGTCACCCCGGCGACGGTGGCGGACGCCTACGGGCTGCTGCGGGCCTCGATCGCCTCGGACGACCCGGTGGTCTTCCTGGAGCCCAAGCGGCTCTACTGGGGCAAGGCGGAGTTCGACCCGGCGGCGCCGGTCGAGCCGATCGGCCGGGCCGTCCTGCGGCGGACCGGGACGTCGGCGGTGCTGATCACCTACGGCCCCTCGCTGCCGGTCTGCCTGGAGGCGGCCGAGGCGGCCAAGGCCGAGGGCTGGGACCTCGCGGTGCTCGATCTGCGCACCCTGGTCCCGTTCGACGACGAGACGGTCTGCCGGGTGGTGCGCTCGCTCGGCCGGGCCGTGGTGGTGCACGAGGCGACCGGCTTCGGCGGCACCGGTGCGGAGATCGCCGCCCGGGTGACCGAGCGCTGCTTCCACCACCTGGCGGCCCCGGTGCTGCGGGTCACCGGCTTCGACATCCCGTACCCGCCGCCGATGCTGGAGCACCACCACCTCCCCGGGGTGGACCGGATCCTGGACGCGGTCGCCCGGCTGCAGTGGGAGGCCTGAGGATGATGCCGGTCGTACGCGAGTTCACGCTGCCCGACCTCGGTGAGGGGCTCACCGGGGCGGAGGTGGTGCGCTGGATGGTCGAGGTCGGTGAGGTGATCGCCGTGGACCAGCCGGTGGTGGAGGTGGAGACCGCCAAGGCGGTGGTCGAGGTGCCCTGCCCGTACGGCGGGGTGGTCACCGCCCGGTACGGCGAGCCGGGTGAGGAGGTGGCGGTCGGCGCACCGCTGGTGACGGTCGCGGTGTCGCCCGCCGCGGGCGCGCCGTCCCCGTCCGCCGAGGTGGAGCGTCCGCTGGTCGGGTACGGGGTCGCGGAGCCGGACAAGGGCGGCCGGCGCCGCCGGGTCGGGGCTCCGGCCATCGCTCCGGCGCCTGTTCCGACGGCCGTCGCCGCGCCGGTGGCCGTGGTGGCGACCGCCGCTCCGCCGGCCGTGGCCGTGGCCGTCGCGCCGGTGGTGGTGCCGGTGATCTCGCCGCTGGTCCGGCGGTCGGCCCGGGAGCACGGGATCGATCTGGCGGCACTGACGGGCAGCGGGCCGGACGGTCTGATCATGCGCGCGGACGTCGAACGGGCGATCGCGGCGCTGGCCCCCGGCGGTGCGCCGGCGGCGGTGCCGGTGTCCAACGGGGCGACCGCGCCGGCCGGGGCCGAGGTGGTGCCGCTGCGCGGTCTGCGCAGGGCGGTGGCCGAGAAGCTCACCCGCAGCCACCGGGAGATCCCGGCGGCGACCTGCTGGGTCGACGCGGACGCCACCGAACTGATTGCGCTGCGAAGGCAGTTGAATGCCACCGCCGGTCCGAAGGTGAGCGTGCTGGCGCTGCTCGCCCGGATCTGCACGGTGGCGCTGGCCCGCTTCCCCGAGCTCAACTCCAGTGTCACCGAGGACGGTTCGGGCATCCTCCGGCACTCCGCGGTGCACCTGGGCTTCGCCGCCCAGGGCGAGCGGGGCCTGGTCGTTCCGGTGGTGCGCGACGCCCAGCGGCTGAGCACCGAGCAACTCGGCGCCGAACTGGCGCGGTTGACCGAGTCGGCCCGGACCGGGGCGCTCACCCCGGCCGAGCTCACGGGGGGGACCTTCACCCTGAACAACTACGGGGTGTTCGGGGTGGACGGCTCCACCCCGATCCTCAACCACCCCGAGGCGGCGATGCTCGGGGTGGGCCGGATCGTCGCCAAACCCTGGGTTCACCAGGGCGAGTTGGCGGTGCGCGAGGTGACCCAGCTGTCGTTCACCTTCGACCACCGGGTCTGCGACGGCGGTACCGCGGGCGGGTTCCTGCGGTTCGTCGCGGACTGCGTCGAGCAACCGGGCATGCTGCTGCGGCAGTTGTGACCGGCGTCCGGGCGGTCGCCTTGGGTGGCTGCCCGGACACCCAGGGCGACCGCAGATCGAGCGAGAGTAGCGCGTACGGGGGGCGGGTGTCCGGCCTTCGCGCGATTTGTCGGATGAGCACTTCGGGCGTGCCACGCTGCCTAGGCGTCAGCAGGAACAAGCCAGGTGGTGGCACAGGCCGGCCGGAGGCGAAACGATTCTCTTGGGTACTCGAAACGTTGCGGTGAAGTCACGCAGAACTCTCCTGGTCCGCACCGGACACGGCTCGGCGGCAGCCGCGGCCGTCCCGGGGATGCCGGACTCCGGCCCGGAGTCGGCCCCGGACACCGTGCCGACCGCGGCGGCGGCCGTCCCGCCGATGCCGCTGGACCCGCCGGACCTCCCGCCGGTCTCCGCCGCCCCGGTGCCGGTGGCTCCGCTCGTCCCGGCCCCCGCCGCCCCGGTGCCGGTGGCTCCGCTCGTCCCGGCCCCCGCCGCGGCGCTGCGGGTGGCGATCCCCGACCCGCCGGCCCGGCCGCCCGCGATCCCGGCGCCGTCGACGCCCGCCGGGCCGCCGGTGCCCGCGATCGAGCCGCTGTTCACCCGGGCCCCCGGCCTCAACTGGACCGCCGTGGGCGGCGATCCCGCCCGGCCGCCGGTCGCCGCCGTGGCCGGCGGGGCGACCGCAACCGAGCCGGCGCCCGCCGCCGTGTCCGGCCCCGGGGCCGCCGCCGCGCAGCAGCCGCCCACCGCCCGGGACATCGAGCTGATCCGGGCCAGCCTGGCCGTGGTCGAGCCGGTCGCCGACCGGGCCACCGCGCACTTCTACGCGCTGATCTTCCTGCACCACCCCGAGGTCCGCGCGCTCTTCCCGGCCGCCATGGACGTCCAGCGCGACCGGCTCTTCCGCGCGCTGCTGATGGCCGCCCGCAGCGCCGGCGACCCGGAGGGCCTGCGCGGCTACCTGAGCGCCCTGGGGCGCGGCCACCGCCGGTACGGCACCCTGACCGGTCACTACGGACCGGTGGGGGAGTGCCTGGTGGCGGCGCTGGCCCGGTACTCGGGCAGCCGCTGGGACGCCGAGACCGAGCTGGCCTGGCGGCGGGTCTACCGGCTGGTCTCCTCGATCATGATCGAGGCCGCCGAGGATGACGCCCGTACCTCGCCGCCCTGGTGGCAGGCCGAGGTGGTCGGGCACGAGCTGCGCACCCCGGACGTCGCGGTGCTCACCCTCCGCCCCGACCAGGCCTATCCGTACCGGGCCGGGCAGTACACCAGTCTGGAGACGCCCTGGTGGCCGCGGGTCTGGCGGTACTTCTCGTTCGCCTCCGCGCCCCGGCCGGACGGTCTGCTGACCCTCCACGTCAAGGCCGTCCAGGCGGGCTGGGTGAGCAACGCGCTGGTGCACCGGGCCGCACCGGGCTCGGTGCTGCGGCTGGGCCCGGCGGCGGGCACGATGACCGTCGACCACACGTCCGGGGCGGACCTGCTCTGCCTCGGCGGCGGCACCGGGATCGCCCCGATCAAGGCGCTGGTGGAGGAGGTGGCCGAGTACGGCGCGGCGGGCCGCGCGGTGGACGTCTTCTACGGGGCCCGGCGGGCCGCCGAACTCTACGAGCTGGCGGCGCTGCGCGCGCTGGCCGAGCGCCACCGCTGGCTGTCGGTGCACCCGGTGCTGTCCGGGCCGGGGCCGCAGGCCGGTGGTCCGGTGCCGGGCGGCGGAATGCTCACCGGTGAACTGCCCGAGGTGGTCGGCCGGTTCGGACCGTGGGCGGACCGGGAGGCCTTTCTGGGCGGGCCGGCCGCGATGGTGCGGCGCGGCGCCGGGGTGCTGCTGCGGGCCGGGGTGGCGCCCGAGCGGATCCGGCACGACCTGGTCGGCGATCTGGCGGCGGGCTGAGCCGGGAGCCGGACCGCCCGGCTCCGGCTCCTGCCCTGGGCCCCGGGCCCGTCAGTCGAAGTCGGGGGCGAGCAGGGCCCGGACGCCCTCGATGTTGGCCGCCAGGTACGCCCGCAGGCTGGGCGGGACGACGTTGACCGAGGTGACGCCCTCCCGGGTGAAGGGCACCCGGACCACCTCGTACTCGCCGTTGGGCTCGTCCACCTCCGGCCCGTGCCGGCGGTCGAGGTCCATCGAGGCGAGCCGGCAGACGAAGAAGTGCTGGACCTTGACCCCGTGCGGGTGGAGCAGCGTGCCGTCGTCGTGGTGGGTGTGGCTGATGGTGTCGACGAAGGCGGGGACGAGGTCCACGACCTTGCCGCCGAGCTCCTCGTCCACCTCGCGGTGCAGGGCGTCGGTGACCGTGCGGTCCTCGCTCTCGACCCCGCCGCCGGGGGTGATCCAGTACGGGTGCGGGGAGCCGGGCCGGGTGCGTTTGATCAGCACGATCGAGGCCGGTCCATGGGGATCGGCCGGGTCCAGCTCCAGCAGGATCGCCCGCGCGGTGCGTTTGACGACGGGTCGGGGCGGGGTGCGCATGGCCACCTCCGGGGCTGGAGCGTTGTGCGGGAGTCTCCCGCACGCCGACCGGCCCGAAACTCGGACCTGCTCGGGTGCGTCCGTTCGGGGCGTGTTCACAGCGCCGATGGATCTTGGATAGCCAAGGTGAATGTTCACCTGATCTTCAAAATATCGAACCGATCTCCACCGTTACCTTCAATCCAAAGGAATTTGTCGATCGAACGGTCGGAGAGTGATTGCAGCCGCGCCCGGCCTGTGCTGCGATGAGCGACCAGCCACCCGGCCGGGCAGAACGAGAGGTACTGGCGCCATGCAGCACAGCACAGTCCAGGGTCACCTGGTGATGAGCCTCGTGGTCTCCACCGAGCTCTCCTTCCGCCTCGTGGCCGAGCTGGAGTACGACCCCGCCGACCCGTTCGCGGTCCGCCTCACCTTCCACCTGCCCGGCGACGCCCCGGTCACCTGGGTCTTCGCCCGGGAGCTGCTGTTCGACGGGGTCGACCGGCCGACGGGCGAGGGCGACGTGCACGTCCACCCGGCCGGCGAGGAGCTCTCGGAGGTCTGCGTCGTGCTGCGCTCCCCCGAAGGACATGCCCGGTTGCGCGCCTGCGCGGCGCCGCTGACCGCCTTCCTCGCGCGGACCGACCGGCTGGTGCCGAGGGGCCGGGAGCTGACCGGCGGGGAGATCGACGCGCAGCTCGCCGACATCCTCGGGGGCTGCGAGCGGTGACCGGTCGCCCGCCGGCGACGGTGGGACGAAGGGGCCCGCCCCGGTGCGGAACCGGGTGCGGGCCCCTTTCGCGCGCCCGGGCACGCGGACCGCGGCGCGTCGCTCAGTCGTCGTCGCCGAGCGCCAGGTTGAGGCCCCAGGAGACCAGGCTGATGATGAGCGCGCCGAACAGCGCCGCCCAGAAGCCGTCGACGTGGAAGTCCAGGTCGAGCTTGTCCGAGGCCCAGGAGGTCAGCCAGAGCATCAGGGCGTTGATGACGAAGGTGATCAGGCCCAGGGTGAGGATGAACAGCGGCAGCGAGAACAGCTTGACCACGGGCTTGATCAGCCAGTTGACCACGCCGAAGATCAGTGCGACGGCGATCACCGTCAGGGTCTTGCTCTGCCAGTCGTCGCCGGTCAGCGTGATCCCGGAGACGATCCAGGCGGCCACCCAGATGGCGGCCGCGTTGATAAGTGTCTTGATGACGAAACCCTTCATGGGGCCAGCGTCCCAGGCCGGTCGGGGCGGGGGAAGCGCCCGACCGGCATGTTTGGTGTTGAATGCCCCCTGGACCCGGGCCAAGGACGAGGAGGGGCACCCCCGATGAAGCTGTTCCGGCTGGACGAACTCGACGCCGAGCGCGCCGCCAACGACGGTGCCTATCTGCGCTTCCTGCGCGAGCCGCGGATGTCCGCCGGGCTCTACGCGCTGTCCCCCGGCGCCACCGACCCGCAGACCGCGCACGCCCAGGACGAGATCTACCAGGTGGTCAGCGGCCGGGCCGAGTTGACCGTCGGGAACGAGACCACCACGGTGGCCCGCGGCACCGTGGTCTACGTCCCGGCGGGAGTGCCCCACCGGTTCCACCACGTCACCGAGGAGTTGCGGGTCCTGGTGGTGTTCTCCCCGCCGGAGGACTGACGGCCGGGGCCCGGGGCGGTCCGGCTAGGGTCGGGGCATGAGCCTGAGCCTGACGGAAGAACTCTGGGCGGCGATCGAGCCGATCTACGCCGAGATCCTCGACCACCCCTTCATCGGCGGCCTCACCGACGGCACCCTGCCGCGCGAGGCGTTCCGCCACTTCGTCGTCCAGGACTCGCACTACCTGCGCGACTACGCCCGCGCGCTCGCCGTCTGCGCCGCCAAGGCGCCCGGCGAGGAGGACGTGCGGGCCTTCGCGGACGACGCGGTCGGCGCGCTGGCGGCCGAGCAGGGCATGCACGCGGAGTTCATGACGGCCTTCGGCGCCGACGCCGAACAGGCCGCCGCCGAGCCGGTGCTGCCCACCACCCGGGCCTACACCAGCTACCTGCTGGCCACGGTGTACGGCGGCTCCTTCGCGGAGGCGGTCGGCGCCGTGCTGCCCTGCTACTGGATCTACGCCCGGGTCGGCGACCGGCTGCTGGCCGAGGGCTCCCCCGACCCGCTCTACGCCAAGTGGATCGCCACCTACGGCGACGAGGCCTTCCAGTCCGTGGTGCGCCGCGTCCTCGCGCTGGCCGACCGGCTCGGCGAGGAGATCTCCCCGGCCGAACGCCGCCGGGTGGTGGAGCACTTCACCACCACCTCGCGGTACGAGTGGATGTTCTGGGACGCCGCCTGGCGCGGCGAGACCTGGCCGGTCTGACACCCTCCGGGGCCGGCGTCCGGGCCGTTCCCCCGAGCCCTTCCGGAGCCTTCCCGGGTGCCCTTTCGGGCGTCCTCCCCCGGGTCTCCCCGGGGGCCGGAGTAGGGGTGATCTCCGGGTTCTCTCCGGGCCATCGGCCCTCGTTCCGACCCGTGCGTCACCGTACGATCGAAGTATCGAAGCAAGCGGGATGCGGCACCGGACGGCAGCCGGCCCGAGGGGAGAGAAGGAACGGACATGGCTGAGTTCTGGAAGTCGCTGCCCTCGTGGGTGCGCAACATCGTCGTTCCGGTGCTGGTGCTGATCCTGGCCTGGAACATCATCGGATTCGTCTTCGGCGTGGTGGGCGCGCTGCTGAGCCTGATCATCAAGCTGCTGGTGGTGGTGGGGATCGCGGCCGCCGTGGTGATCCTGGTGAAGAAGGCCGCCAGGAGCTGAGCCGCCGGTCCCGGACGCCCGTACCCCCTCGGGGGTGCGGGCGTCAGTCGTCGGCGGACGCGCCCCGGGCGGCGGCGGTGGCCCGGTCGAGCAGCAGGACCGTGTCGAGGTCCCAGAGCGGCCGCCAGTGCTGGGTCCGGGACCGGCCGAGGTCGAGGGTGACGCCGGTGGCGAGCTGGTCGACCGCGTACGGGGTCAGCCCGGGGACGCGGCCGGTCCGGGCGGCCAGCCGGGCGAGCGGCGCCGGCACGTGGCCGATCCGGGCCCGCACGCCGTGCGCGGCGAGCACCCGGCGGACGGCGTCGTCGCGCCGGTAGTGCCGGTCGTCGGCGATGTTGTACGCGCCGGGCGTCCAGGCGCGGCCGCCGGTCAGGCCCAGGGCGGCCAGGCAGGCGTCGGCGAGGTTCTGCACGGCGGTCAGGCTGATCCGGACGTCGCCGCCGGGGAGCAGCAGCAGTCCGCGCCGCACCCGTGCCAGCAGTTGGGGCGCGAGGTGCGGATCGCCCGGCCCGTAGACGGCGCGTGGGCGAAGGACGACGGCGCCCGCCTCCAGCGCGAGCCGTTCGGCGGCCGCCTTGGTGCGCCCGTAGGCGTTGAGGTGGCCGCCCTCGGTGGAGTGGTGCTCCATGATCCAGGAGCGGCCGATCCGGGGGTCGTAGACGCTGGCGCTGCTCACCTGGACCACCGGACGGCCGGCGGCGGCGCGCAGCAGCCGTGCGGTACCGGTGACGTTCACGGCGTACTGCCCGGCCTCGCCGGCGGAGCCCCGGGGGAGGTCGGCGACGGCCGCGGCGCAGTGCACCACCAGGTCGGCGCCGGCCAGGTCGGGGTCGCCGGTGGTGGCGTCCCAGTGGACGTGGCGGCCGACCGGGCCGGGGGACCGGCCGTAGCAGAGCACGTCGAGGCCCAGCGCGGCGGCGGCGAGGGCGACGTGCGAGCCGCAGAAGCCGCCGGCGCCGGTGACGGCTATCCGCATCGGGACTCCTCAGGCCGCTCGGGTGTCGTGGGACGGGCCGCCCCGGGCTCCGGTGCGCGCCGGACGGTGAGCTCCGCGTAGCCCGGGAGCGCGGACCGCCGGTCGACCCGGGCCCGGACGACCACCGGGCGGTGCGGGGCCAGCGCGAGCAGCACGTCCGTGAGCAGGGCCCGGGCGAGGCCGGCGCCCGGGCAGGCGTGCGGGCCGGCGCCGAAGACGGCCTGGGTGGCGGCCGGGCCGGGGGCCGGTCCGGTCCGGTGGGCCCCGGCGGCGTGCCGGGCGACCAGGACCAGGCGGTCGCCGGCCCGGACGGGGCAGCCGGCCAGCGTGGCGTCGGCGGCGGTGACCCGGGGGAGCAGTGGCGAGGGCGCGGTCAGCCGGAGGAGTTCGGCGGCCAGGCCGGGGGCCGTCCCGGCGTCCACCCCGGTCCAGAGGCCGGCGTCGGCGCACCAGGCGGCGGCCCGGGGCAGGGCGGCGACGGTGGTGGTGACGGCGGCGACGGTGAGCATCGCGTCGAGCGGGTCCGGGAGCAGCGCGGTGAGGTCGGCCGCCCTGGCGGCGGCGGTGGCTCCGGCCCTCCGGTGGCCGGGCAGCCGAGGGCCGGGCAGGTGGTCCCGGGCGGTGGCCGCGGCGACGGCGGCGCAGGCCTGGGCGAGGGTGCGCGGGTCGGCGCCGGAGCCGGTCAGCGCGGCCGCCGTCACTCCGGCCAACTCCTCTGCCAGGGTGACGAGTTCGAGTGAACCGGTGGCCAGTTCGGGGACGCGTTCGGCGAGCACGGCCTGCCAGTGCGGGCGGATCCGGTCGAGTGCTCCGGTGCCGAGGTCGGCCGCCACCGCCCGTCGCGCGGCGCGGTGCCGGACGCCCTCCTGGTCGAACAGCAGCCCCCCGCCGCTGAGTCGGGCGGCGGCCCCGCCGGTGGTGCCGGCCGCCGTGCGGTCGAGCGGGACGCGGGTGAGCGCCTCGCGGTAGGCCTCGGTGCCGTGGACCAGGACGGTTCGGCCGAGCCGGACGACCGGGCGGCGGCGGGTGAGGCAGAGCAGCGCGAACAGCACGGGGTGGCTGCGCAGGTAGACCCGGCGGTCGCGGCGGCGCGCGGCCCGGTCGGCGGCGGCGGGTGCGTGGGCGGCGGGTGCGTGGGCGGACGTGGGGCCGGGCGTCGGGGTGGGTGCGCGGGCGGGCGCGGGGGCGGGTGCGCGGCCGGTGCCGCGGTCGGTGGTCATGCGGACAGCTCCCGTGCGCAGTGGGCGGCGGCCGCCGCCCGGTCGGGCTTGCGGGAGCGCCCGGCCAGCGGGACCTCCCCGAACAGCACGGCGTCCGGCCGGGCGCCACCCATCCGGTCGAGCGGGTCCCTCAGGGCGGCGCGCAGCCGCCGCGGATCGGCGCCGGGACGCGGCTGGACGAGGGCCACCAGCCGTTCGTCGCCCGGCGCGCCGGCGGCCGGGACCCCGACCAGGACGGCGAGTTCGACGTCCGGCAGGTGCAGCGCGGGCTCGTACAGGCCCGGGTAGATGTTCTCGGCCCGGCGCAGCACCATGTCTTTCAGCCGCCCGGCGAGCACGATCCGGCCGTCCGGGTCGAGGGTGGCCCGGTCGCCGGTGCGGACCCAGGGGTCGGGTTCTTCGCCGAGGTAGCGGTGCCGGGCGCCCGGGCCGGTGAGCAGGAGCTCGCCCTCCGGGGTGAGGCCGGTGCGCACCCCGGGCAGCGGTGCGCCGACCAGGTCCCCGGGCCCGGTGTGGGCGCTCTTCCCGGCCTCCTCGACGGCGGCGGCCGGGAACAGCTCGGTGAGCGCGTACACGCCCCAGGCCTGGTCGGCGCCGGCCTGCTTGACCCGGCGCAGCAGGGCGGCGTCGGCGGGCGCGGAGCCGGTCCAGACCCGGCCGTGGAAGCGGGCTCCGGCGCCGAGCGCGGCGCGCAGGGCGGGCGGGGTGAGGTAGGTGTGGGCCGGTGCCAGCCGGGCGAGTTGGCCGGCCAGCGCCCGCGGGCGCCGGGCCGGCAGGGCGACGGCGGCGCCGGCCGCCAGCGCGGGCACCAGGACGAAGAAGGTGCCGCCGAGCACGGTGCTGCCCGGGCGGGGGTCGACCAGGTCGGTGACGGTGCGCAGACCGGCCGCCAGGCCCTCGCGGGTGTGCACGACGGCGCGCGGGCGGGCGGTGGTGCCGGAGGTGAAGACGATCACCGCGTCGGTGTCCGCGCCGCCGTCGCGGGGCGCGGGCGCGGCGCCGCCGGTGACCGCGAGCCGGGGGGCGCAGCCGGGCAGCCGGCGGCCCAGGGTGGCGACCGGGCCGAGCGCCGACAGCCGGGGCAGCGCGAGGTCGGCGCGGCGGGCCAGCGGCCCGGCCCAGCCCGCCACCGCCTGGGCGGCGGCGTCGGCGAGCACGAGGTCCGGCCGGGCCAGGGCGAGCCGGGCGGCCAGCACGTCCGGCCCGGCGGTCGGGTCGAGGACGGCGGCGCGCAGGCCGAGCCGGTGGGCGGCGAGCAGGACGGCGAGCGCCCGGGGGCCGGGGCGGACGGCGACGCCGAGGGTGGCGCCGGGGCCGAGGCCGCGGGCGTGCAGGGCGGCGGCGTAGCGGTCGGCCAGGTCGGCGAGTTCGCCGCGGCGGATCAGGACCCTGGTGCCGCCGGTGCGGCCGCGGCCCAGGACGGCGGGCCGGTCGGGGTGGACGGTGCGCAGGGCGTGGGCGAGCCGGTCGAGCACGGGGCCCTCCTCGACGGGGTTGCGGTGGTCGGTTCTCCGGGCGCTCGGTTCTCCGGGCGCCCGGTTCCGGGGGTGCGCGGCCAGCGGGTGCGCGGTTTTCCGGGCGTGCGGCCGGTTCAGCGGACGTCGACCGAGCGCCGGCCGGCGCCGCGCTCCAGGTACCAGCGGGCGGTGCCGACCACGCCGTAGGCGCGGATCCGCCGGGTGGAGTTCTGCACCACCATGTCGCGGCGGTGGACGATCGCGGTGGTGTGGCGGCGCACCCGGTTGATGAACATCCGGTCGGTGGGCGACGGCCGGCGCGGCATCCCGCCGACGGCCCGGTACAGCTCCGCGGTGATCGCCATGTTGTTGCCGGCGTGCATCCGGTAGGGCGTGAGGTAGCCGTGCCGGCGGCGGTGCGCGGGCCGGATCCGGCCGAAGAGGGCGCCGAGCGCGACCAGCACCAGGAACACCGCGCGCCCGGCCGGCCCGTGCTCGTCCCGGCGGGCGGTCACCCGGCCGCAGACCAGCCCGCCGCAGGCGCGCATCCCGGCCCGGGCGGCCGCCGTCCAGCCGGGTTCGGGCAGGCAGTCGGCATCGGTGCGGGCCAACAGGGTGGCGCCGTGCGCGATGGCGTATCGGAAGCCGGTGTCGATCGCCGAGCCGACGCCCTTCTCCGGCTCGACCAGCACCTCGACCGGGAACGGCGCCCGGGCGGCGAAGGCCCGGACCTTCGCCACGGTGGCGTCGCTGGAGCCGTTGTCGGCGACCAGCAGGGTGAACGCGCGGTCGCGCTGCGCGGCCAGGGCGGCCAGGGTGTGCTCGATCCTGGCCTCCTCCTGGTAGGCCGGCACGACCACCCAGAGGTCCGTCCCGGTGCTCATGACGCCTCCCAGACCATCGTCATCAGGCTGACGCCGCCACCGAGGCCGATCAGCAGCACCTTGTCCCCCGGGTTCAACTCCGGGGTTGTTCGTTCGAGTTGGATGCCCAGGGTGGCGCTGGCGACATTGCCCAGCTCCGGCACGGTGAGGACCAGCTTCTCCGCGGGCACGCCGGTGAGCTCGACGAAGCGCTCCAGGTAGGGGACGGTCACCTGGTGCACCAGCACCCGCGCGTAGTCGTCCCAGCCGAGGCCGGTACGGGCCGCGACCCTGGTCAGGATGGCGCCGCCGATCTGCTCGAAGACCCCGCGCAACTCCTTTCCGCCGCCCCGGAAGTAGCTGTACTCGTCGCCGCGCGGGTGGCGCGACCCACCGCCGGGGATGCCGCCGGCCGCCCAGTGCTCGGAGGCCGTCTCGGTCTCGATGTCCAGGATGCCGCCGCGCTCGACCGCCTCGACGACCACGGCCGCGCCGGCGTCGCCGAAGGTGTACCCGGCGAAGCCGTCCCGGAAGTCCTCCTGACCGGCCGGATCGCGGCGCATCGCCCGGCTCGGCGTCTCGCCGGTGACCACCAGGGCGCGCCGGGCGCGGCCCGCCAGGATCATCGCGCGGGCCAGGTCGATGCCGTTGAGGAAGCTGTTGCAGGCGTTGCTGACGTCCAGCGCGTGGGCCCGGGAACCGAGTTCGGCCTGGACGAGGTGGGCGGTGGCGGGCTCGCAGACGTCCCGGGTGGCGGAGGCGTACAGCAGCAGGTCGAGGTCGAGCGGGTCCAGTCCGCGGGCCGCCAGGGCGCGCCGGGCGGCGCCGACCGCCAGCGTGGAGGCGTACTCGCCCTCGGCCGCGAAGTGCCGGGTGACGATCCCGGTCGCCTTCTCGAACATCCGCTCCGGCAGCCGGAGCCGACCGCCGGCGGTGACCTCGTCCTGGAGCTGCTGGGAGGTCAGGCGGTGGGCGGGGAGGTGGGCTCCGACGGCGGTGATGCCGATCCGCGCGGTGGCTGGAGGGTGCATGCCCCCATGCTCCGGCCGGCGCCGCCGCGCCCACCTGAGTACGGGTACTCAGGTGGGCGCGGGCGGCTACTCGACCGGGCCGGGAGCCGTCACTCCTCGACCGGGATCTGCTGGACGGGCACCACGACGGCCGCGCCGCCCGCGGCCGTCCCGGCCACCGCCGGTGCGGCGGCTCCGCCCGGCGCCGCGGTGTCCGGCGCCGGGCCGGGCTGCCCCGGCCCGTGCAGGGTGGTGAGCAGTTGGCGGGCCAGGCCGAGGCCGGTCCCGCCCATGGTGAGCGCCTTGGCGAACAGCTCGCCCACCCCGTCGGCGCCGTTGAGCAGCACCATGTGCTCGACGTTGCCGAAGGACTGCGCGGCGGCCAGCACGATGTCCGGCCACTTCTCCGCCAACTCCTGTGCCACCACGGCGTCCTGGTTCTCGGCGAGGGCGGCGGCCCGGGCCTGGATGCCGGCGGCCTTGGCGAGCCCGATCGCCTTGGCGGCCTCCGCGTCCGCCAGCCCGCGGGCCTCGGTGGCCGCGGCCTCGGCCTGTCCGGTGGCCCTGGTCGCCTCGGCCTCGGCCAGGGCGCGCAGCCTGGTGGCGTCCGCCGCGGCCTGGGCCGCGATCCTGACCTGGCCGGCCTCGGCGGCCGCCTTCAGCTCGGTCTCCTGGGCCTGGGCCTGCGCCGCCGAGATCCGCGCGTCGCGGTCGGCGTCCGCCCGGGTGCGGGTCTCGTACGCCTTGGCGTCGGCCGGCTTGCGGACCTCGATCTGCAGCTGCTGCTCCTTGCGGCGCGACTCCAGTTCGGCGACCTTCGTCTCCTGGACGACGACCTCCTGCCGGGAGGCGGCCTCGGCGAGCGGCCCGGCCTGCTGGGCGCGGGCGTTGGCGGTGTCCCGTTCGGCCTGGTAGGCGGACTGCTGGATGGCGCTGTTGCGGGTCGCCTCGGCCTTGCGGGCGGCGGCCTCCTGCTCCGCCTCGGTGGCCATCCGGTCGGCCGCGGCCTGGGCGATCCGGGCGTCCCGCTGGACGGCGGCGGCGTGCGGGATGGCGAGGTTCTTGATGTAGCCGGTCGGGTCGATGATCTCCTGGATCTGCAGGGTGTCGATGATCAGCCCGAGCTTCTCCATCTCCAGCCCGGAGGCGGCCCTGGTCTCCCCGGTGAGCCGCTCGCGGTCCCGGATCATGTCCTCGACGGTGAGCCCGCCGACGATCGAGCGCAGGTGGCCGGCGAAGACGTTGTGGACCCGCTGGCTGATCAGCTTCTGCTGGTCCAGGAATCGCCGGGCGGCATTGGCGATGGAGACGTCGTCGTCGCCGATCTTGAAGATCACCACGCCCTTGACCCGGACCGGGATGCCCTGCGTGGTGACGCATTCGACGTCCAGCTCGGCCTCGTTGAGGTCCAGCGAGAGCCGGCGGACGCCCTGCAGCCCCGGCGTGACGAAGGTCCCCCGCCCGGTGACGATCCGGAAGCCCAGGCCGTCCCCGACCCCCTCGGTCCGGTGCCGGGAGCCGGAGATGATCAGGGCCTCGTTGGGCTCGGCGACCCGCCACATGAGCTTGAAGAGCGTGACACCCACCAGCAGTACCCCGGCGGCGGTCCCGATGATGACGAACACCATGGTTCAACTCCCCCTTTCGGCGCATGAGATGCGCCGACTCGGATTGTCCGCCCGGGGCACCCGGAGGAGAAGGGATCGCACATGACCGTCCGTCACAACCCTGTCACGGCAGGATCGGTGCCACGTAGACGGTCCGGGGCGGGTGGTACTCGATCACCACCACGGGCGTCCCGACCGACAACCGGTCACCCGGCACGGCGAGATAGGCGAGGAACGCCTCCGTGCCCCGGCGCTCCGGGACGTGCACCATCACCTCGCCGACCAGTCCCGCGCCCACCGCTCCGCTGACCCGCCCCGTGCTCCCGATCACTGCGCTCCTCCTTCGCCGCCCGCCCCGCGTGACTGCCAGTCTGCCCGCCCCGGAGCGCCGCGGCGCCCCGTGGTCCGGAGCGCCGCCCGGGACCCCCTCTGGACCAGCGGCGATCCGCTCGCTACGGTGTTGGACGTCATGCGCAGGCAACACCGCCTGCGGACACGGGAGCTCGGAGCACCGGGCTGAGAGGGCGCTGACCGGAACGTCACTGGACGTGCCGACCGCTGCGTCGACCGCAGGAACCTGACCGGGTAATGCCGGCGTAGGGAGTAGAGGGTCTGATGACCACGTTCGACGCACAGCCGCAGTCTGCCCGGAACCAGGCCGCCGGAAGCGCGGCCACCGGCTACCCGACCCCGGCCTGGCGCAAGGCCTACCGCCAGGGGTCCCGCCCCGACCTGCGGGTCCCGTACCGCGAGGTCGTCCTGACCAACGGCCGGACCGTCCCGCTCTACGACACCTCCGGCTCGTACACCGATCCCGCCTACGAGGCCGACGTGCGGCGCGGCCTGCCGCCGCTGCGGGACGCCTGGATCCGCCAGCGCGGCGACGTCGAGGAGTACGACGGCCGCGAGGCCCGCCCGGAGGACGACGGGATCAAGCACACCTCGCCGCGCGGCGGGAACCTGCGCAACCTGGACGCCGTCTTCCCCGGCCGCCCGCGCCGCCCGCTGCGCGGCCGGTCCGGCGCCTCCGTCACCCAGCTCGCCTACGCCCGGCGCGGCGTGGTGACGCCGGAGATGGAGTTCGTGGCCCTGCGCGAGGGCCTGGACCCGGAGTACGTCCGCGCCGAGGTGGCGCGCGGCCGCGCCGTCATCCCGGTCAACGTGAACCACCCCGAGGTGGAGCCGTCGATCATCGGCACCAACTTCCTGGTGAAGATCAACGCCAACATCGGCAACTCCGCCGTCACCTCCTCGATCGAGGAGGAGGTGGAGAAGATGACCTGGGCCACCCGCTGGGGCGCCGACACCGTCATGGACCTCTCCACCGGCCGCAACATCCACACCACCCGGGAGTGGATCCTGCGCAACTCCCCGGTCCCGATCGGCACGGTGCCGCTCTACCAGGCGCTGGAGAAGGTCGACGGCCGGGCCGAGGAGCTCAGCTGGGACGTCTACCGGGACACCATCGTCGAGCAGTGCGAGCAGGGCGTCGACTACATGACCGTGCACGCCGGCGTGCTGCTGCGGTACGTGCCGCTGACGGCCCGTCGCAAGACCGGCATCGTCTCGCGCGGCGGCTCGATCATGGCGGCCTGGTGCCTGGCCCATCACCGGGAGAACTTCCTCTACACCAACTTCGAGGAGCTCTGCGAGATCCTCGCGAGCTACGACGTCACCTTCTCGCTCGGTGACGGCCTGCGCCCCGGCTCGATCGCCGACGCCAACGACGAGGCGCAGTTCGCCGAGCTGCAGACGCTGGGCGAGCTGGGCCGGATCGCCCGGGAGCGGGACGTCCAGGTGATGATCGAGGGCCCGGGCCACGTCCCGATGAACAAGATCAAGGAGAACATGGATCTCCAGAAGGAGATCTGCGACGAGGCGCCGTTCTACACCCTCGGCCCGCTGACCACGGACGTCGCCCCCGGTTACGACCACATCACCTCGGGCATCGGCGCCGCGATGATCGCCTGGTGGGGCACCGCGATGCTCTGCTACGTGACCCCCAAGGAGCACCTGGGCCTGCCCAACCGGGACGACGTGAAGACCGGCGTCATCACCTACAAGATCGCCGCCCACGCCGCCGACCTGGCCAAGGGCCACCCCGGCGCCCAGGCCTGGGACGACGCCCTCTCCGACGCCCGCTTCGAGTTCCGCTGGGAGGACCAGTTCAACCTGGCCCTCGACCCGGAGACGGCCCGCGAGTTCCACGACGAGACCCTCCCCGCCGAGCCCGCCAAGACGGCCCACTTCTGCTCGATGTGCGGCCCGAAGTTCTGCTCGATGAAGATCAGTAAATCCATCAATGAGAAGTTCGGCGCCGGCGCGGCCTCGCCGGAGTACGACGAGGCCGCGGTCGAGGGCATGAAGGCGATGTCCGAGGAGTTCAAGGCCCAGGGCAACAAGGTCTACCTGCCGATGGCGGACTGACCACACACCACCGCGCTCGGTGGGGGCCAGGAGCTCCGTTCGGCTTCTGGCCCCCACCGAGTTACCGCATCCGTCCCCCGAGACGGGTAGGGCCTCCCAGGACGCCCTACCCGGCGACGGCTCGCCAGGGATCGGGACAGTCCTGACCTCAGCCGCCGTAGAGGTTGTACCCAGCCATCTCATGCTTCCTGTCCGTCATCTCTCGGATGCCTGTATCGGCGGCGTCGAGTACCCCGGCAATGCCCACCATCACGTTGTGGAAGTGACGGATGTGGATGCGGGTAACGCCGTCGAGCGTGGCATCACCACTGTTGCGGACCGGGTAGCGGAAGCCCTCGGAGCTCGGATCCATGCCATGGAGTTGGAAGAGCACACGCTCCGTGTTGTCCAGCTCCGCTTGGTCATCGCCAGGGAACGAACGCTCCAGAAGTGGCCGTGCCCTGCGCCACAGGACCTCGATGCTGTGGCTCCGCACCAGCTCATGTGGCTCATCGAGATAGACGCTCGCCAGCTCGATCAAGGTCTTGAGATGAAGCTCGACGTAGTGTCGCCAGCACATTGCGAAGGGGTAGATCAGCGTGTCTTGGCCCCGCCCAGTGGACATGACCTCGTCTACGATGATCTCCGCGGCCTTCGCGTAGCCGCGGAGGTAGCCAAGCCAGCGATCCCGAGGAAAGTCGAGACAGGCCACGGCCTGCCAGTCAGGCTCCTCATGCAGAAGGTCAGCCTCTGCATGAGGCCACGCCGGCGGATCCGTGAAGCTCATCGTCTCGTCAGATGCGTCCATGCTTGTGAGTCTCCTCGGGCGCCTTGGACGGCGCACCCGATTTCATAGTCACACTGCCACAGAGCAGTTCACGCGCGGGACGGAGCAGCATGTTGGCCTCTTCCCGGTGGTGCGCGCATCGGTCATGACAGCGATGTACCGATGTATCTGGCTTCAAGACCGTCGAAGAACTCACGCAACTTGGCAGCCGCTGAAGGATCCTGAGTCAACTCGTAGCCGCCGTACCGGTAGACCTCATACCCCTTGAGTCGGAGGGTTCGATCCTCGGCCACCATCTCGGATTACGACTGCGGTGCTGCGACGTCGCCCTTGGCGTAGTGCTGCTTACCGTCCGCCTCGATCACGATGCGGATGTTGCCAGGCATCATCAAGAGGAAGTCCATACGCTCACGGTTCAAGCGCCGGCCCTTGTGGAGCTTTGCGCGCTCACGCTTGGTGAACGGGTGGTCGTACGAGAGCTTCTGAGCGAGTGGCCTCGCGGAGAGGCCAGCACCCGCTGGTATTCGTCGGTCTGACGCGAATTGGTCAAAGCAATCGGCGGGCCGCCCGTCTCTGACATGCTGAAGGTCCACGGAGAGGGGCCGCAGCGATGCAGTGGAAGATCCACGGGGAACGTCCGATCTACGAGAACCCCTGGGTGAACGTCTGGTTGGTCGACGTCGAGCAGCCGGACGGGAACCGGTGGGAGCATCATGTGCTCAAGCTGCGGCACCTGGCGGTGGCGGCGGTGGTGAACGATCAGAAGCAGGTGCTGATGATGTGGCGGCACCGGTTCATCACCGACTCGTGGGCTTGGGAGCTGCCCATGGGGTTGATCGAGGCAGACGAGACCCCGGCGGAGGCCGCCGCCCGCGAGGTGCTGGAAGAGACGGGTTGGACCGTCGAGCAGGTCAAGCCGCTGATCTATGCCCAGCCGGCGAACGGGATCACTGACTCGGAGCACTTCATCTTCCGGGCCGACGCCGTCGAGTACGCCGGGCCGCCGAGTGAGCGCAACGAGTCGGATCGGATTGAGTGGATCCCGCTGTCCGAGCTGCGCGGAATGATCGACCGACGCGAGATCGTGAGCAGCGGTTCGCTGGTCGGTGTGCTGTACCTGCTGCTTGATGAGGCCGGTCTGTAGTCAGGCGCTCATCTCCTGGATGCGGGCCGATAGTTCGGCGACCAGCCGGTTGCTGCGGTAGGGGGTCAGTAGGTGGCGGAACTCCCGAAGGTGCGCGAGCACGCGCGGGGATCCGACCTCGGTTGCCAGGGCAAGGGCTTGGCCAGCCGTAGTGCAGGCCAAGTCGATCTCGTGGCGCTGGAGCTGGGTGCGGGCCAGCCAGTAGGAGTGGAACGCGCGGCCGCGCAGGTTGGCGGCTGCTTCGGCCCGTAGCGCCTCCTGGATGAGCGGTTCGGCGGCCACGGTGTCGCCGAGCTGGCCCAGCGCGATGCCGGTGTCGACGGTGAGCTTCGTCTGATCGAAGTACTGGACCCAGAGCGGGTCGTCGTCTGCTGGATCGACGCGCTCGAAGTGCCGCCGTGCGTCATCGAGGGCCTGGTGGGTGGCCTCTCGGTCATGCGCGCTGGCGTGACCGAAGGCTTCTCGCATCGCCAGCATGGCCATCAACCTTGGCGTGCCGCCGTTGAGTCGTGCGGTGTCCTGTGCGGTCCGGGCAAGGACGATCGCCTCATGCGCCCTGTCCTCGTACGTGGCCTGGAGGCTGAGACAGGAGAGCACGTTGGCGACGAACGGGCGGTCGTCGATCTCGCGCGACAGACGCAGAGCTTCGGTGAAGTAGCCACGGGCAGTGCTGTACTGCCGGGCGTCGAAGTAGGTCCATCCGGTGAGGCGCGCGAGTTCGGCCGCGATGCCATGCAGGCTGCGCTGGTAGTTGGGATCGGTCGTGTCGCGCAGAACGTCCAGGACATAGCGAAGTTGGCCCATGACGGCCGGTCGGAGGGCTTCGCCACCGTGCTCGTCGTCGCGTCGCCAGTAGTCCTCGATGGAGGCCTGAAGGGATCGGAGAACCGTCGGCGTGACCCTGGTGCTGGCCGCTATGGCGAGGATGTCATCCAGCTCGCGGCTCGGCAGCACCGAATCCGCAGGAGCTGTGGCCCGTTGCCGGGCTGGTAGCGCCACGGGCTGAGCCGGGACCTGCGGGCGTTCCCAAGCTCGGGGGGCCAGACCGACCAGGTGGCCGGGGATTCGGAGGCCGTCGGCGATGCGCTCGATGACGGTCATGTTGGCGATCTCCCGGCGCCCCGCGATCACCTCGCCGACACGGCTTGGAGTCAGCCCGCACACCCGCGCGATGCGGGACGGGTGGAAACCACCTCGGGCTTTGGCCAGCCGAAAGATCACCGCGAAGTCCCGTGCCCTGCACGCGGCCACCATCTCGGGGTCGGCCAGCAGGCGACTCGGCAACCCGGGCGATCGTGCGGAATCGCTCATGTCCGGCACCCCCAGCACCGGGAAAGGTATCACTCGGTGTCACGTGGCGTAACTGACCGCGAGTTTACCCATGGTGGGTAATCACGTGGCCCTTATCCCGGAACTGCCCGCTCGGAAATCCTGGGGTCCTCCGAGCGCGAGCCCGGAGGAACGACCCGACCAGTACGAAGGGCGGCCAGTGCTGATGAGCGAGGCAGCTTCGTTCCCAGTGCCGCAGGAGTGGGATGTTGAGCCGGATGCAGCGGCCATCGCCTCGGCTCGACGGCTGGTCGTCGACGTAGCGCGGTTCTGGCGCGTGCCGCTGTCGGACGACGCGTTGCGCGATGTCGAGTTGTGCACGAGCGAGTTGTTGGCGAACGCCATGGAGCACACGCAGGCTCGTTGCAAGGTGATGGTGCGTTGGACTGGCACTCACCTGCGGGTGGAGGTTACGGACACCAGCCTCCGGCTCCCGAACCCGGACTCGGCGCAGGACATCGTGACCGGCGGCGGGGGCCTGATCCTGGTCGCGGGGCTGTCGCACTCGTGGGGGTGGCACCCCGCAGGGGTCGGGAAGGTCGTGTGGTTCGAGATCGCGGCCGACCAGTTGGTGACGGGAGACGCGCGACTCTCCGTGCTCGTCCATGCCGCACAGGCCCGGCCGGATCCGGTCGCGCGGACCGTCTGAGCTCCCTCAAGCTCCACCTGGCCACGCTAGGGAATCCCGGCCGGGTGGATCGGCGGCGCCGACCGCTTCAACCCCACGGTCGGCGCCGTCACAGCTCCACACCCACGTGCCCGAAGCACAGGGCGATACACCTCAGACCTTCCGCCCAGAGGTGGGCGGAAGCCATGTAGGAAGGAGCACCGACGTGGAGAACACCACGAAGAAGCCGGCGACGGAGGCGAGCGGGTTGCTGGTCGCGGTCGAGGAGTTGACCGCCGTTCAGGACCGGTACGACAGCCTCCGCTCCGACAATGCCGGATCGTCCGGCGACTCGCCGTGGCCCGGCGGTGACGGCAACCTGACCGACGTCGAGTAGGCCCGGTCACTCCAAGGGGGCGGGGGCTTCGCGGCTCCCGCCCCGTTTCCAGCACGCTCCCATGGAGGTAGATAGTGGAACACCATCTGGTCACCGCCATCGAGACGGCCTTGGGCTGGGGCAGCTCCGAGCCGATCGGCAACGGCTTCGCGCTCGGCCAGATCGAGGACGACTCGCTGCTGTCGCGCATCCTCACCCCGAACAAGCTGCTCGACGTCGCGATGCGACGCAGCCTCAACCGGCCGCAGTTCCGCGCCTTCCAGAAAGGCGAGGAAGTCCACCCGGCCGTGTACTTCACCGACACCGTCAGCCCGCGCGGACAGTCCATCCCGATGGCCAACATGCACCGCCTGGCCGACCTGCTCCGCGACGGCGCGACGCTCATCATGGACCAGGTCAACGTCTTCGACCCCACCATGGAGGTCACCTGCCGCGCCTTGCAGTGGTGGGCGCACGAGCGGGTGCAGGTGAACGCGTACCTCACCACCAACGACGCCGCCGGCTTCCCGCTGCACTGGGACGACCACGACGTGATCGTCGTCCAGCTCTCCGGGGAGAAGGACTGGGAGGTGCGAGGCACCTCGCGCACGGCGCCCATGTACCGGGATTCCGACCCCAACAACACCCTGAGCGACACCGTGATCTTCAACGGCACGCTCCAGGCCGGCGACGTCATGCACATCCCGCGCGGCCACTGGCACCAGGCCACCCGCACCGGGAGCGGGGCCGGTCACAGCCTCCACGTCACCTTCGGCATCACCAAGCGCACCGGTGCCTCCTGGATGGCCTGGCTGGGCGACTGGTGCCGCGAACAGGAGGTCTTCCGCCTCGACCTCGACCGCTCCGGCTCCGGCAGCGGCGCGCTCGTGGAAGCCGCCACCCGCCTCGTCGGCCAGCGCGGACCGGAGGACTTCCTTACCGCCCACAGCCAGCAGACCACTCCCGGACGCCACGTGCCCTACCTCGGCATCTTCGGCCCGCTCCACGGAGTGGTGTGCACCGCCCACTTCCCGCCCCGGATCGCGGAGCTCGGGGACGTCGTGGACGTGTGGGCAGCCGGGAAGAAGCTGACCTTCGCCGCCAGGGCCCTGCCCGCCCTGCGGCTGCTGCTCAGCGGCTGCCCGGTCCAGCTCGACCAGGCCGCGGCCGTCGCCGGGGCTGAGATCCACGAGGTTGCGGAGATCCTGATCAAGGAGGAGTTGTGCGCACCGCTGACCGACGAGTTGTCCTCGGGCTACACCGGTCTCGTCACCGACGCGACCTCCTGACCAACGCTCTGGACCTCGGCGTCACCGCGCTCGACACCGCCTCGAACTACCTCGGGCACCGATCCCACAGCACCCTCGCGGCGCGCGCCGGCGACCTGCTCCCGAGGTTCTCGATCTCCACCAAGGTCGGGTATTTCGAGGGCGGGCACAGCCTCGACCAGGCCCGGCTCCGGGACGCTGTCGAACAGGCTGTGGTGGGTCTCGGCCGCGAGCCGGACACGGTGCTCCTGCACAACCCCGAGCACTCCGCTCCGGATGCCGAGACCCTGTCGCAGGCGTGTGCGGTCCTGGCCGACGCGGCGGAGAGAGGGCTGTGCGGTTCCTGGGGGATCTCCACCTGGGACCCGCGCCTGCTGGTCGGCATCGACCTGCCCCGGCCCGACACGTTGATGGTTCGCTCCGGGCTCCTGGTCAGCAGCAGCGTCCTCAACGCTGCCGAGGCACTGGTGACCGCATGGCGGCCGACAGCGGTGTGGGGCATGAGCCCCTTCGGTGGCAGCACCACCGCACCTGTCTGGCAGAAGGTGGACCCGAGGATGTTCCTGCGGTCTCCAGTTGCCACTCCGGTGCAGGCGGCGTTCCGAGTCGCCTTCGCGCTGCCCGCAGTGGACGCGGTGGCCGTCAGCACCGACGACGCCGAGCACCTGCGGGAACTGCTCGGCGGCCTGGGCCAGGAGATCGACACCGAGGTCGTCCAGGCCTACCGGCAGCTTCTGTGTCAGTCCCCCTGAAGTTCCTTCACCGCTTGCTCCGCCAGCGCGCGAGCACCATCGCGGCGCGGGTCCTCGGAATGCCCGTACGGCCCGAGGATCTTCGCCGCGACGAACAACGCCATCAACGTGCCGTCCCGGCTCGCGAAGTCGGCGCTCCGCTCGGCGCGGACGCGATCGGCCAGCTCCGGCACGGCGATCGACGCCGCCCACAGCGTGGCCGCGTCCAGGCCGCGCGGGGCCATCCCCCAGTCCTCCCAGTCGAAGACGCAGAACTCCGGCGCCGTCACGTTCGCCCAGTTCAGATCCGCATGCGCCGGACACCACTCGCTCACCGTCGCGTCGACAGCTGGGAACACTTGATGGATCGTCCGGGCCACCAGCTCCTGCGTGATGGTCTCCGTGTCGGGGGTGGCGATCCGGTTCGTCCGCTGCCGAGCGAGTGCATCGAGAGACGCGTTCAGCTGTGCCCACCACCCGGGAGGTAGCTCGGGTTCGTCCGCCACGACTGCGGGCCCCGCCGGTTCGGCTGGTAGAAGCCTGGTTTCGTCGGCTCGCCACATCACCGGCTCGGCCTCGTCCCGCCATGCGAGGCCGGCCAGCCACGCGGGTTTCGCGATGCCGTCCAGTGCCTCGGCCGCGGGCGTGCCGTCCCCGCCCTGCACACCGATCCGGTCCAACCCGCGCCGCTCGATCCGCACCCACGTGCCGCGCCCGGTGCGAGCGCCTACGGATCGACGCTTGCGGACAACCGTCGCACGATCGAGCTGGGTCCCCAACGCGGTCTCGACCCGTTCCAGTACCTCGTCAACCGGCACCCGGCGCAGATCTGTCATGGGGCAACGGTAGCGATTCCGGGCCAAGTTGGAGGCACTTCGCTGGTCGTGCCGCATCCGATTCGCTCTCGTGGCAAGGGTTTTCGGCAAGCGGTGACCACTCCGGCCGGGCGCCCCGATAGCTGCCGAGATTAGGGGCGGGCGGGTTCGGTCAAGGCCGTGCGTACGGGCCTGCACCTGGTAACGGTGGTGAGCGGCGCGGGCTTGACGGGTTCCGTTCGCCCCGGATCATCGAGTAGCGGGGAGCCCGGACGAACGGCGGTCAGCCATCGGCCGTGACCTGTACGGTCTACGCCTCGGTGTTCGTCCGGAGCCCTACCGGCTCGGTGTCGTCCTTCCGACTCGTTCTTGCGCCTCCTCGGGCTCTGAGCGGCCGTCGCCCCGGAGGTCGGCGGGGCGGGGGAGTTCGCCCGCCGGGGTGACCGCGCCGCGCTGACCCGTCCGGACGGTCAAGCGATGGGGTGAGGGGCCGTCAGGCCAGCCACGCGGTCGGCGGTGAGGATGCCGAGGAGGTAGCCGTCGTCGTCGATGACCGGCCAGATCGCGAGGGACTTGATCCTCATCGCCAGCGCCGCCAGGCCGAGGGCCATCCCGGGCCAGGCGAACGGGCCCCGCTGGTGCGCGGTGGCGCGCAGCGGGGTCCGCTCGGCGTACCAGGAGCGGGTCAGGAACGAATCGAGACCGGCCCGCGTCACCAGCCCCTCGCAGCGGCCGTTGTGGTCGCGGACCAGCACGTAGGCGACGTGGGCACCGCGGAAGATCTCGTCGGCCCCGTCGACGGTGATGTCGTCGGCGATCTGGTACTCGTAGGGCTCCATCGCGTCCGACACCGCGAGGCCGTGGCTCGCGGACTGTGCGTACTGGGTGGTCATGACGTCGACCCGACCCGCCTCCGGGCGGTTCTGCGCCGCCCGGTGCTGTCCTGCACCCAGAACGAAGCCGGAACGGGACCGGATGCGGAATGCCCTGGATGAAGCCCAGGCTACGCCGGTCGGGCCCGACCCGGCGAGGTCCGGAGCAGTCTCGGGAAACGGTCCAGGGCGCTTCGCACACGCGGGGCGCGGCCGCGCGGGGAACCACACACCGGCGGAGGCGCCACTCAACCTGAGTCTGCCCAACCGGGACGACGTGAAGGCCGGCGTCATCACCTACAAGATCGCCGTCCGTGCCGCCGACCTGGCCAAGGGCCACCCCGGCGCCCAGGTCTGGGACGACACCCTCTCCGACGCCCGCTTCGAGTTCCGCGGGGAGGACCAGTTCAACCTGGCCCTCGACCCGGAGACGGCCCGCGAGTTCCCGCGACCCGAAGGGGGGAGTCGCGGGCCGGTGCGCTTCCACGTCCGGGCGACCGCGCCGGGATCGCGGTGTCCGGGCGCGCCGTCGGGGGTGGAATGCATTTGACAGCAGCATGTTGATCACACGAATGTGTGCTCCGCCGTTCTGGCGCCATCGCGTGAATCTTGGGGGAACCACCGTGCGAAGAGCACGTATTCCGGCTGCAGTCGTTCTGGTCCTGTCGGTCACCGGGGCGATCACCTCGGTCGCCACCGCGAGCGCCGACGCCACCGATCTGTACGTGGACAACACGTCCGCGTCCTGCTCCGACTCCGCGCCCACCGCGGGGGGCCAGGGCACGCCCTTCTGCACCATCGGCGCCGCGACGGACGCCGTCCGGCCGGGGCAGACCGTGCACATCGCGGGCGGTGACTACAACGAGCCGATCGCGCTCACCCGCTCCGGGACGCCGACGGCGCCGATCACCTTCGTCGGGACGCCCTACACCGAGGATCCGGCCGTCCGGGGGACGGTCCTCGGGGAGTACGGGGGCCTCAGCAACGTCGTCGCCCTCACCGGCGTCCACGACGTCGTGGTCCGGCACCTCTTCGGGCGCTCCGGTCGGGAGGCCGTCCTGGTCACCGACTCCAGCCGGGTCACCATCGACGACCTGGTCGTCTACAGCTCCGGCTGGGACAGCACGGTCGGCACCGGGTACCCGAGCGCGCGGATCACCGGTGCGAGCAGTGACGTCACCCTGAGCCGCAACGACATCAGCGCCTCGCACGCGGGCGGCGTCCAGGTCGACGCCGGAGTGCGGCACGCGGTCCTGACGACCAACTACCTCAGCTCCAACTCGGGCGTCGGGGTGCGGATCACCGACGCTCCGGACGCGGTGGTCACCGGCAACACCGTCCAGGCCTCCTGCGGGCCGCTGGTCGAGCTGGCCGGGGCGTCCACGGGCGCGACGGTCGAGAACAACGTGCTGGACGGGGACGAGAACGGCCATCCGAGCTGGGGCGGCTGCGCGTCCACCGGACACGAGGACCTCTCGGTGTCCGTCGGCTCGACCGCGGGGACCAAGGCGGACTACAACCTCGTCACCACGCTGACGCGGACGCCGTACAGCTGGGCGGGCCGGACGTACGCCACGGTCGCGCAGTTCCAGCAGGCCTCCGGCCAGGGCGCGCACGACCTGTCCGCCTCCCGTGCGGACCTGTCGCGCCCCGACTCCCCCGCCGTCGACTCGGCCGACGCGACCGCACCCGGCACGCTGACCACCGACGGGCGCGGCAGGCCGCGGGCCGACAACCCGGTGGTCGCCAACACCGGGACCGGTGTCGGCTACTACGACCGCGGCGCGGTCGAGGCGCAGGACCCGCTGGCCGTGTCGCTGAGCGTCTCGTCGACCCCGCCGGCCGGGCAGCCGCTGACCGCCGTGATCAACGGCCGGGTCGATTCGCCCTGGTCCCCCGCGACCGCCACGCTGGACTTCGGCGACGGCAGCGCGCCGGTCGGCCCGGTCACCTTCCCGGCGCGGCACGACTACGCCCCGGGGACCTACACCGCCACGCTGACCGCGACCGACGGCCTGGGCCTGACGAAGACCACGTCCACCCGGGTCACGGTCGCGGCTCCCGGCCCGGTCCGGCCCGCCCTCGCGCTGTCGCCCTACGACACGGGCGGCCAGGAGGTGCTGGCCGACGGCACCGCGACGGTCAGTCCGTGGCCGGTGGCCACCCGGAGCTTCGACTTCGGTGACGGCACCGCGCCGGTGGCGGGGAGCGCCACCACCGCGCGCCACTACTACGCGAAGCCCGGCACGTACACCGTCACCCACACGGTGACGGACGACCACGGCCGCTCGGCCTCGATCACGTACCCGGTCTCGGTGGCCACTCCGATCGCCGGCCGCTGGACCGCCGGGCAGCCCGCCACGGTGGCGTTCTACCGGAACGGCGCGCTGACCCCGCTGACCACCAACGCGCCGACCGGCCAGGGTGAGCGGATCTCCCTCGGCCAGGCCGGTGACACTCCGGTCGCGGGCGACTGGGACGGCACCGGGCACGACCAGGCGGGCATCTACCGGCCGGGTTCGAGCACCTTCGGCCTGCGACACCAGGACGGCAGCGTCACCGCCGTGCCGATGGGCGACCCGGGGGACGTCCCGGTGCCGGGCCGCTGGGACGGCAACGGGCACGCGCAGCTGGCCGTCTACCGTCCGAGCACCGGGGCGTTCATCGTGCGGCACGACGACGGCAGCTTCAGCAGCGCCGTCTTCGGCGACGCCGGCGACCTGCCCGTGGTGGGCGACTGGGACGGCGTCGGCCACACCCAGCTGGGGATCTACCGGCCGGCCGAGGGCCTGAAGGGCCTCGGTGTCTTCGCGCTGCGGCACGACGACGGCAGCGTCTCCACCGCCGGCTTCGGCGCGCCCGGCGACCTGCCGATCGTGGGTGACTGGAGTGGCACCGGCCGCACCACCTACGGTGTGTACCGGCCGTCCGAGGCCCGCTTCCTGCTCAGCCGCGCGTACACCGGGCAGTCCGACATCGACTTCGTCCACCCGAACGTGTAGGCGGTACGGCCGGGGCCGCCAGCGGCCCCGGCACCCCCGCCGGATGTCGGCCGAGGGCACGCCGGACCCCTGTACCGGCGTGTCCTCGGCCTGTTCGTGGGCCGGGTCCGGCGCTCAGGAAGCGTCCTCGGGGTACCAGCGGAGTTCGACGGTGTTGCCGTCCGGGTCCTGCACGTAGACCGAGGTGGCGCTGCCGCGGGCGCCGTAGCGGGGGACGGGGCCTTCGAGGACGGTGAAGACGCCGGAGTCGATGACCTCCTGCCAGTCCAGGGGGTCGACGGTGAGGCAGATGTGGTCGACGTTGGACCCGCCGCGCTCGCGGGCGGTCAGGTCGATGATGGTCTCCGGGCTGACCCGCACGGAGGGGAACGAGACCTTGCCGGCCCGCCACTCGTCGACGCGGACGGGGGCCAGACCGAGCAGGCCGGCGTAGAAGTCCAGCGAGCGCTCGACGTCCCGGACGTTGAGGACGAGGTGGTCGAAGGCCTTGACGCGGACGGCGCTCACTGGGGACTCCCGGGGGTGGGGCGGGCGGGGTGACGTGCTTCCATGATCGGACCGCCCCGGGCGGGGGATCAACGCTCGATCGGTCCAGGATCGTTCACCGGAAGTAAACGATGGGAGCCGGCCGTGTGGGAGCGCCACGAGATCGAGGCGCTGCTGACCCTCGCCGAGGAGCTCCACTTCGGGCGGACCGCCGAGCGCCTGGGAGTCAGCACCGGCCGGATCAGCCAGGTGATCGGGAAGCTGGAGCGGCGGATCGGCGCCCGGCTGTTCGAACGCACCAGCCGGAGCGTGCGGCTCACCGCGATCGGGCAGCGGCTGGCCGGGGACCTGGCGCCGCTGGCCGCCGGGATCGAGGCGTCGGTGCGCCGCGCCGTCGACGCCGGGCGCGGGGTGACCGGGGAGCTGCGGGTCGCCTTCCTCGGCGAGTGGACCGCGCCGGTGCTGCTCAGGGCCGTGCGGCTGTTCACCGAGCGCCACCCGGGCTGCCGGGTGGACGTCCGGGAGGTGCAGCTGTTCAACTCCCGGGCCAGCCTGCTGGACGGCTCCGTCGACCTCCTCATCGCGGCCTTCCCGTTCGACGGGATGGCCCGCGGGCCGGCGCTGATGGAGGAGCGGCGGGTCCTGGCGGTGGCCGCCGGGCATCCGTTGGCCGGGGCGGAGTCGGTCTCGCTCGAAGTCCTCGCCGAGCACCCGGTGGTGCAGTACCCGGCGGTCACCTCGGTCGAGTTCAAGCGGGACCGGACGCCGGAGCGCACCCCGGCGGGCCGGCCGGTGCCCAAGGGGCCGGTCGGCAACACCTTCTCGGAGATGCTCTCGCTGGTGGCGATGGGCCGGGGCGTCCTGCCGGTGGGCGAGCACTCCCGGCGGTACTACCCCCGCCCGGACGTCGCCTACGTGCCGATCCACGACGCGCCGCCGATCGAGCGCGGGCTGGTCTGGTTGGAGAGCAACACCACCGAGCGGGTCCGCGCGTTCGTCCGCGCCGCGACGGACGCCGGCGCGGGGCCGGGGCCCGGCGCCGATCCGGTCGCGGGGGCAGATCCGGTCGCGGGGGCCGATCCGGTCGCGGCCGCGGCGAACTGACGCCGGGTGGGTCCGGGCGGCGGCCCACCCGGGCCCACCCGCCCCGGCCCACCCGCCCGTCCCTCGGGGTCAGACCTCGTCCGGCCCCGTGAACCCCGGCCCGGTGTAGCCGGGGCCGGTGAAGTCCGGGGTGCTGAAGGAGGCCGTGCGCGGCTCCCGGCCCTGCGGGTCGGTGAGCCCCTCGGCGCCGGGGCTGGTGAAGCCAGGCCCGCTGTAGCCCGGCCCGCTGTAGCCGGGGCTGCTGAAGTCCGGGCGGGCGGTGTCCGGGCGGGTGGCGTCGGGGTGGGCGGTGTCGGGTCCGGCGCCCGGTCCCGGTATGCCCGGCGCCGTGGTGGGGTCGGCGCGCAGGGCGGTGTGCAGGTAGGGCAGCAACGCCCGCTCGCGCAGCGCGCGCTGCCAGTCGCGCCGGGCCTCGGCGAGCTCGGCGGCGAGGTCCGGGTCGGTGCCGGGGGGCGTCGGGGTGCCGGCGCCGTCCCGCAGGGCGGTGAGGATCAGCCCGACGATGCCCACCGCCATCGCGACCACGCCGGCCGCCAGCGCCAGCCAGCCGGCGGTCAGCAGCGAGCGGGCCAGCCGCAGCTCGGGGTCGGCGGCCCGCAGCGTGTAGCCGATCAGCAGCAGGACGAGTGCGGCGGCCCAGGCCAGGATCGGGGTGAGCACGGTGAGCACCGGGAAGAGCCCGGCGCCGCCGTTGGCGGAGCGCAGCTGGGTGAGCAGGCCGGGCGCGCTGGGCTCGCCGCTCCGGGCGGGCGGTGGTGTCTCCCGCAGGCTGTCGCGGAGCCGGAGGTAGTGCGTGTACTCGGTGGCCGCCGCGGCCGCGACGCCGTCGGCGGCGCGCAGGGCCTTGATGCGCAACTGGTCGGCGGTGAGTGCGCCGGGCGTGCGCAGGGCGGTGAGGACGGTGCCGTCACGCAGTGCTTCGTCGAGGAGGCGCTCGTAGTCTGGGCGGTCCTCGGCGAGCAGGTGCGGGGCGTTGTTCATGGGGACCCCGTTCATGCCAACCCCGTTCGCTCCGTCGCGGTGCACGGAGACGGGTAGGGAGACGGGCCGTCACACGGGCGGCCGGGTGTGGTGTGCCCTCGATGGTAGGGGTGGTCACGGCCGCGCAGACAGTAAGTTTCCGGAATTTCGCGCCCCGGGCCGCGCGTGCGCTACGGCCCGGGCGCCGGGAACGGGTGTTCGCCCTGGGGTCGGTGGGGCGGCCGGGAGGTCAGATCGGCAGCCGTGCGACGAGCAGCCGCCCCTCCATGGTGACCCCGCCGTCCATGGCGACGGCGAGCTCGTCGGCGTAGACGTACGGGCCCGGGATGTGCGGCGGCGCGCCGTCGTCGGCGTGCACCGCGCCGGTCAGGTACGGGATGGGGCTGTGGCCGTGCACGATCCGCGCGCCGCCGTAGGTGTCGAGCAGCTCGTGGGCGGCCGTCGGGCCGCCGTCGCCGCGGAACGCGAAGCGCTTGGTGAACCGGCGGAAGCAGTCCCACCACTCGTCGACGCCCTCGTCCGCGAGCAGGTGGTGGACGGCGTCGTTGACCTCGGCGATGGAGTCGCCGTACTCCAGGTACGCGGTGGTGTCGGAGTGCAGCAGCAGGTGGCCCTCCTCCAGCGCGATGGCGGGCAGCCGGGAGAGCCAGCTGATGTGGTGCGTCTCCAGGCGGTCCAGGTCGTGCTGCTGGCCGCCGTTGAGCCGCCAGGCGGCCAGGAAGGAGGCCGTACCGGCGGTGGACTGGACGGGTTCGTCGCCGTACCGGGCGGCGCCCAGGAAGAGCAGTTCGTGATTGCCCATCAGGGCCCGGCAGTAGCCGCCCGCGGCGGCGGCCTCGGCGGCGAGCTGCATGACCAGGTCGATGACGCCGATGCCGTCGGGGCCGCGGTCGGTGAAGTCACCGAGGAACCAGATCCGCGAGCGCCCGGCGGCCCAGTGGCCCTCGGCGTCGATCAGGCCCTGGTGGCGCAGTTCGGCGAGCAGCTCGTCGAGGTAGCCGTGCACGTCGCCGACCACGTAGAGCGGGCCGGGCGGCTCGTTCGGGGCGGGCGCCGGGTACGGGTGGTAGGGCAGGCCGGGCTCGGGCAGCGGGGGCCCGAGTTCGATGGTCGGCGGGTCGTCGTTCTGGTGCGCGGGCGAGGGCCGGTCCGGCAGGGTCGGCTCGTACCCCCCGTGCTCGGTCTGCGCGGCGTGCGGGTGCCCGACGTCGTGCGGGTGACCGGTGTTCTGCGGGTGCCCGGCGGCCGGCCAGTGCTGTTCGAGGTAGCGGGCGCCGCCGTAGCCGCTGTAGGTCTCCGACTCGTAGGCCGCCTCGGCGTACCCGGTCGGCTCGGGTTCGTAGTAGGTGCCGAAGGGCAGCACGTCGAGGTCCGGCTGGTGGCGGGGGCCTGAGTCGGGGTGTTCAGGCCCGGGGAAGCGGTCCTCGGGTGTCATTCGCCCATCATAGGAAGACCACTCTCCCGGCGTCGTCACCTGGTGGGTATCCAATCCTCCGGAGCGTCAGCCGGGCGGTCCGTCAGGTCCGATTTGTCCCGGCTAGGTATGGTCTAGACCGCAAGATGATCACCTGCGGCCGTCCGTGGCGATGCGTGCCGGTCCGTGACAGGACCATGCCGAGCCGGGAGCCCGGGACCGGCCGCCGCACCGGTGCTCGGCCCACGCACCGGGCCGGGCGGCCGGCCCGGACGGGCTGCCCGACCGCCAGCGCCGGCCCGCGCACCGCCCGTCTGCCCCCCTACACCTCGCCCGGCGGGCGCGGCGGGCTGACGGTGGTGCGCGGACTCCGCCGTTGGGAGGACGCGCGGACGATCAGCTCGGTGGGCATCAGCGTGCCGGGCGGCGGCCCCGTCCCGGCGGTGCGGAAGCGGGGCGGGAAGAGCCGGGCGATGTCGACGCCCGTCCCGGAGTCCACCCCCTCGATGGCGTCGATGAGCAGGTTGACCACCGTCGTCCCGATCCGCCGGGGCTTGAGCGAGAGCGTGGTGATCGGCGGCTCGGTGGTCGCGTACACATCGCTCTCGCTGCAGCAGACCAGCAGCAGGTCGTCCGGCACCCGCAGGCCGTACCGCCGGGCGGCGGCGAGCAGGTCGGTGCCGTTCGGGTCGAAGAGCCCGTAGACGGCGTCGGGCCGGTCCGGGCGGGCCAGCAGCCGGTCGGCGGCGACGGCCCCCGCGGCCGGGTCGTGCGCCGGGTAGGTCTCGTAGACCGGCTCCTGGCCGACCTTGGCGCACCAGCCGAGGTAGGCCTCGGTGGAGAGCCGGGTGTAGGTGTCGGTGCTGGTGCCGGTGAGCAGGCCGATCCGGCGGGCGCCGGCCTCGGAGAGGTGGTCGAGGATGCCGAGCACGGCGGCCTCGTGGTCGTTGTCGACCCAGGCGGTGACCGGGCAGTTGCCCGGCTTGCCGTCGCTGACCACCGGGACGCCGGACCGGTACAGCTCGCTGACCAGGGGGTCCTGGTCGGGCGGGTCGATCACCACGGTGCCGTCCAGGGCGATGTTGCCCCAGACGTCGTGCCGGGAGGAGGCGGGCAGCACCACCAGGGCGTAGCCGCGGCCGAGCGCGGCGCTGGTGGCGGCCCGGGCCATCTCGGCGAAGTAGGCGAACTCGGTGAAGGTGAACGGCTCTTCGCCGTAGGTGGTGACGGTCAGTCCGATCAGGCCGGAGCGCCCGGTGCGCAGGGTTCGGGCGGCGGCCGAGGGGCGGTAGCCGAGGCGCTCGGCGACTTCGCGCACCCGGCTTCTGGTCTCGTCGGGCAGGCGGCCCTTACCGTTGAGCGCGTCGGAGACGGTGGTGATCGACACTCCTGCGGCTGCTGCCACATCCCGGATGCCGGCCCGCTCCAGACGCCGCGAGGTGGTGGGTCGCCGACCGCTCTGGTTGGCTGCTGCTGTCATGGCGGACCGATCGTATGGCTCCTGACAAGGGTCTGTGACCGGCGCATCGGGGGTCCTTGGAGATACGTTTCTCCAAGAGTGAGCCCGTGTGCGCCCCTTCGATACCCGCACGAAACCAGCCGTCTTACCTCTGACATGTGCCAAAGGAACCCTGCAGAATGGCTGATCTGCACCAGTAACCCGACCGGGCATCTCACTCCTACGGGTGAGCCGCGGTCGGTATCGTTCAGGGCACCCGACCGGGGTGGTCCGGTGCGTTGCGAGATCCCGGGGCACGGCGGCGATCCCGTCCGGCGCGGGAGCGGACGCACCAGCGGGCCCGACGCAGTGGGCCCGACGGAGAGAGAAGGAGAAGGACCGTGAGTGGAACGGCAGCGCAGGGGCCTCGGCTGAGGTCGAGCCTGGACGGCATCCCCACCTACAAGCCCGGCAAGCCCGCCGGCGCCGACGCCTACAAGCTGTCCTCCAACGAGAACCCGTACGAGCCGCTGCCCGGCGTGCTCGAAGCGGCCGTCGCGGCGGCCGGCTCGCTCAACCGGTACCCGGACATGGCGGTCACCGAGCTGACCGCCGAGCTGGCCCGGCGCTTCGACGTCCCGGCCGAGCACATCGCCACCGGCACCGGCTCGGTCGGCGTCGCCCAGTCGCTGATCCTCGCCACGGCCGGCCCGGGCGACGAGGTGATCTTCGCCTGGCGCTCCTTCGAGGCCTACCCGATCATCACCCAGGTCGCCGGCGCGACCCCCGTCCCGGTGGCGCTCACCGCGGGCGGCGACCACGACCTGGACGCGATGCTGGCCGCGGTCACCGACCGCACCCGGCTGATCTTCGTCTGCAACCCGAACAACCCCACCGGCAACGTGATCCACCGCGCCGAGCTGGAGCGCTTCCTGGACGCGGTGCCCGCCGACATCCTGGTGGTCGTCGACGAGGCGTACATCGAGTTCATCCGCGACGCCGACGTCCCCAACGGCATCGACCTCTACCGCGACCGCCCCAACGTCTGCGTGCTGCGGACCTTCTCCAAGGCGTACGGCCTGGCGGGCATGCGGGTCGGCTTCGCGATCGCGCACGAGCCGGTGGCGAACGCGCTGCGCAAGACGGCGGTGCCGTTCGGCGTCACCCAGCTCGCGCAGAACGCGGCCGTCGCCTCGCTGCGGGCCGAGGAGGCCCTGATGGTCCGGGTCGACGCACTGGTCGAGGAGCGCACCCGGGTGGTCGCCGGGCTGCGCGCCCAGGGCTGGGAGATCCCGGACTCGCAGGCCAACTTCGTCTGGCTGGCGCTCGGCGAGCGCTCCCAGGAGTTCGCGGCGGCCTGTGCCGACGCCGGCGTGATCGTCCGCCCGTTCCCGGAGGGCGTCCGGATCTCGATCGGCGAGGTCGAGGGCAACTCGATCTTCCTCACGGTGGCCGAGGCGTTCCGCAAGACGATCGACGGCTGACCTCGTACGGACACCGGCTTCACCAGGGGCGCACCGCTCGGCGGTGCGCCCCTGCGTCGTCCTGCCCGGGTGCTGCCCCGGTGCTGCCCCGAGCCGGTGACGCCGTGGTCCGACGGCCCGACCGGCGGAGTGGGAAGTCGGCCGGTCCGACTTCCCACTCC
>NZ_JBEXYC010000014.1:0-162977 GCF_040630835.1 Kitasatospora sp. NPDC005751 | reverse complement strand
GCTTCGTTCATCCAACTCGCTGGTGTCTTCTCGGGCTTGACGCCCTGTCCGACGTTTCAAACTCTAGCCGATCCCCGCCCCGAAAGGCGAATCCGACCGCAATCCATATAAACAGGCATGACGAATAAGGCATGAGCTACACCGTCAATATGACAGCGCACAGCCCAGACCGAGCCGAAATGGTGTTTCCAGGGATTGGCCGCCTCGGGACCGTCCGCGTTGATACGTGTCCGGTGCTCCCAGCCAGGCAGCTCGAAGAACACTAGACCTGTCAGGGGGTCGAGTCAAGTGCCGCTCCCAGCTCCGGGAGGGCGGGCAGGCTCTCCTCGGCCGGCAGCTGGAAGGCCAGGATGGCGACGTCGTCGTCGTGGTCCGAACTGACGCCCATGGCCCGGAGCAGCCGGGCGCAGATCACCTCGGGAGCGCCGGCGGCCCCGGCGAGCGTCCGGGCGAGCAGGTCGAGGCCCTGGTCGATGTCCTCGTCCCGGCGCTCCACCAGACCGTCCGTATAGAGGACGCCGGTGGTGCCGGGGAGCAGCCGCAGGGTGTGGGAGAGGTGGACGCCGCCGCCGGTGCCCAGGGGCGGGCCGTTCTGCTCCTCGCTGCGCAGGATGGTGCCGTCGGGGCAGCGGAGCAGCATCGGCAGGTGTCCCGCGGAGGCGTAGGTGAGGGCGTGGCGCTCCGGGTCCCAGACCGCGTAGGTGCAGGTGGCGATCTGGTTGGCGTCGATCTCCATCGCGAGGCCGTCGAGCAGGCGCATCACCTCGTGCGGCGGCAGGTCGAGCCGGGCGTAGGCCCGGACGGCGGTGCGGAGCTGGCCCATCACGGCGGCGGCGCGCAGGCCGCGCCCCATCACGTCGCCGATGACCAGCGCGGTGCGGCCGCCGTCGATGGCGATGACGTCGTACCAGTCACCGCCGACCGCGGCCTCCGCGCCACCGGGCTGGTAGGTGGCGGCGACCCGGAGGTCGGCTGGCTGGTCGAGCTTCTGGGGGAGCAGGCTCCGCTGGAGGGTGACGGCGGCCTCGCGCTGGCGGCGTTCGGCCTCGCGCAGCCGGGTGGCGGCGAGCACCTGGTCGGTGACCTCGGCGGCGAAGATGAGGACGCCGGCGGGCAGCGCGTCCCTCGGCTCCTCGCCCTCCACCATCTCGGTCCGGCCCTCGGCCCTGTTCTCGCGCCGGCCGTCCACCCGGCTCTCGGCCCGGCTCTCGTGCCGGCTGAGCGGGACGCAGGAGACGTTGTAGTAGCGGTTGCCGGTGAGCCCGAGGATGCAACGGGCCTTGACGCTGCGCGGGCTGCCGCCGCGGATGACCTGGTCCATCAGCGGCAGGACGCCCATGGTGCCGAGCTCGGGCAGTGCCTCGCAGGCGGGCAGGCCGGTGGGCCGGTCGCCGAAGAGTTCGCGGTAGGCGCGGTTGGCGTAGCCGAGCTGGTGCAGCGGGCCGTAGGTGACGGCGACCGGGGCGGGGATGCGGTTCAGCACCTCGCGCAGGTCTTGGGGCCGCTGCGGGTCGAGTACCTCGGTGGGGCTGACGAGGCTGGTGGGGTCGCGGGGGCTGGGGACGACCACGCCGTCGCCGGACGGCGTGCCCTGGTCGGTGCCGCGCCCAGCGGGCGGGGCGGTCCGCCACGGGGCTCCGGTGAGCCGGGCGCTCCAGCGCATGAGGTTCAAACGACGGCCGCTTCCTCGTTTACCAGGCATATCATCACTTTTTGTGTGCGGACTGCCACACCGGGTAATGACTCGGTCGGGCCGATCCTGTCAGGCGGAGGCCCGATTCCGGAAGTCGCGCGCGCTGGGCGCGGCCGTCTTGTCGGTCACAGCCGGCCGCCGGCGCCGCCCTCAGGTCGGCCGGTCGTCGGCGCCGCCCTTGCCGAAGCCGGCCTCGAACTCCGAACGCGGGTGCTCCACCGTCCCGAGCGAGACCACCTCCCGGGAGAACAGCCCGCCGAGCACCCAGTCCATCAGCACCCGCACCCGCCGGTCCGCGCTCGGCAGCCGACGCAGGTGCCGGGCCCGGTGCAGCCACCAGGCGCGACGGCCGGTGAGCCGGCCGCCCCCGCTGGTGTGGGCGACCGCGCGGCCCAGGCCCAGCGAGGTCGAGCAGGCCGCGCGGTCCGGCCGGTACTCGACGATGCCCTCGGCGCGCGGGCCGCCCTCCAGGGCGACGAGCACGTTGGCGGCGAGCAGCTCGGCCTGGGCGAAGGCGTGCTGGGCGTTGGGCGCGCAGGGCGCCCCGTCCGCGTGCGGGTCGGGAACGGCGGCGCAGTCCCCGGCGGCCCAGACCCCGGGCAGTGCCCGCCCGTCCGGGCCGACCGCCTGGAGGGTGGCCAGACAGCGGATCCGGCCGGCGGTGTCCAGCGGCAGGTCGGTGTCGCGCAGCAGCGGGGACGGGCGCACCCCGGCCGTCCAGACCAGGGTCCGGGCGGCGAACCGGCTGCCGTCGGAGAGCGCCATCACCCGGTCGGCGGCCGACTCCAGCCTGGTGCCCAGGCGGACGTCGACGCTGCGCTCGCGCAGTTCGGCCAGGGTGTGCGCGGCCAGCTCGGGCGACTCCTCGGCGAGGATCCGGTCGGTGGCCTCGACCAGGACCCAGCGCAGGTCCCCGGGGCTGATGTTGTGGTAGCCGCGGACGGCGGTGCGCGCCATGTCCTCCAGTTCGGCGAGCGCGCCGACGCCGGCGTAGCCCGCGCCGACGAAGACGAAGGTGAGCGCGGCCTGGCGCAGGGCCGGGTCACGGGTCGCGGAGGCCAGGTCGAGCTGTTCCAGGACGTGGTTGCGCAGGCTCACCGCCTCGCCGACGGTGGAGAACCCCAGCCCGTGCTCGGCCAGCCCGGGCACCGGCGCCGTCCGGGAGACCGAGCCGGGGGCCACCACCAGGACGTCGTAGTCGAGCTCGACCGGGGCGGGCGGTTCCCCGCGGGCGGCGGCGTCGGCCCAGGCGCGGCGGGTGCCGTGCTCGATCCGGGTGATCCGGGCGGTGAGCACCCGGCAGTCCGGCAGGGCCCGGCGCAGCGGGACGACCACGTGGCGGGGGTCGATCGAGCCGGCCGCGACCTCGGCGAGCAAGGGGTGGTACGTCAAGTAGGACTGCGGTTCGACCACGGTGATCTCCGCCTCGCCCCGGCG
Organism: Kitasatospora sp. NPDC005751; assembly: GCF_040630835.1. Taxonomy (NCBI): domain Bacteria; kingdom Bacillati; phylum Actinomycetota; class Actinomycetes; order Kitasatosporales; family Streptomycetaceae; genus Kitasatospora; species Kitasatospora sp. NPDC005751. Next base: position 159,847 of record NZ_JBEXYC010000014.1, on the reverse strand, counting down.
CAGCCGTTCGCGCAGGCCGCGCTGGAGGTGCAGCGCGGTGGACATCCCGGCGCAGCCGCCGCCGACGATCAGAATTCTGATGGCGAACCTCCTGCCGATGCGACCTGTCCCCGGCCCTCGGCCGGGGGTGCCCCCCACCACGCCCTCAATGAAGGACCGTCGGAGGGCCTCTTGTCCACCGTCCGTGCCGGGTCGGTTGGGGCGGGAGTTGCCCCGTGGTGCCAGATGTGCTGCCTGGGTGAGTTTCTGACGCACTTTCGGCTTCGAACGGCCGTGAACTATGGTCGGATTGTGCATCGGGGCGGCCATCGCCATGACAACTGGCGGCGACGCACCGTGGAGCGGCCATTACGGCCAGTTCCAGTGTTGGCGCGTAAACCCGACTGCGGGACGGTGTTCCGGGGAAGGGTAGTTCCCGGACGAGGCCCCGTGGGGTGCCGACGCGCCAGGCCGGATGTGCGGTCCCGGCCCGGTGGCACCGGTCGTGGCGGAGTCCGCATGGCCTTGCGTGCGCGGTCGTCGTGCGCGTGCGGTCTGGCGTCACCCGGACGCGGCTTGCGTCACAACCGACTACGAGCGATGGGTCATCGGGTCATTTCTGACAGGCGGAGCTGCACCGGGGGGTGCAGGGGCGGGCGACGGCAGGGTCCGGGATCGGGCACCTGCGGGGGAGAGTTGGGATGATGGAGCAGGAGCGACTGTTGGGCCGGGCGGCGGTACCGCGCGTCGGCCAGGGCGTGGTGCCGGAGCAACGCAGCCCCGCGGACCTGCCACCGCAGGCCGCGGTGGCGTACGCGGCGGTCCACTACCCGGCCGAACCGCCGCAGGGCGGTGGCGGACCGGTGTCCGGTGCCCGGCTGCGGGTGGACGCCCGGCGGAACCTGGAGAGCGTGCTGCGCGCGGCCCGCGAGGTGTTCGGCGAGTTCGGCTACGGCGCGCCGATGGAGGAGGTCGCGCGCCGGGCCGGGGTCGGGGTGGGCACGGTGTACCGGCGCTTCCCGAGCAAGGAGGTGCTGGTCCAGCGGATCGCCGCCGAGGAGGTGGCGTGGCTGACCGCCCAGGCGCGGGAGTCGCTGTACGGCGGCGGTGGTGCCTGGGAGTCGCTGGCCGGCTACCTGGCGCGGGCGGTGAGTACGGGGGCCGGGCGGCTGCTGCCGCCGGAGGCCTTCCGGTACGCGGAGGAGCTGGGCAGGGTGCCCGAGCAGCGCTCGGGGGATCCGGCCGGCGCGGGTGCCCTGCTCGGCAACCGGTTCGAGCCGAGGCCCGGCGGGCTGCCGGAGGGCGGCGGAGAGCCCGCGGCCGACGCGGACCCGCGGCAGTTGCTGCAACTGCTCGCCGCCCTGGTGGCGCGCGCGGGCGCGGCCGGGGAGCTGCGGCCGGGGGTGACGGTCGCGGACGTGGTGCTGGTGCTGACCGCTTCGGTTCCGGTGCACGCCTCGCGCGGCGTGCCGGGGGCGGACCCGTACACGGCGCCCGTGTCGGCCGCGTTCGGCGGCGCGTTCCCGGCGGCGGGCGGCCAGCAGACGGACGGTCAACCCGTCGAAGGACCGGCCGACCGGCTGCTGCGGATCCTGCTGGACGGCCTCCGGGCGCGCTGATCCCACCAATCTGGTGGCCGCGGGCCCAGGAGGGCAAGGGAGTTGAGGATCAACCCGGCGTGAGCGGCTCAGCCGCGCGCCGGGTGCGGCCGCCGCCGCGCCGGTGCACCGGACGGGGCGAACACATCCTCGACGGCCCCTCGGAAGAGTGGGTCGCGGCGGTCCGGCTACCGCCCAACTCTGCGCTATGCCATCCTTTGCCCGTGGTTGGAGCCAATGTCCCGATGCGCGCCGTTCGCGCGCCCTCGGCGCCGTACAGCGGGGAACCGTGCGCTCACGCACTCCCGTGCGCTCTGCCGCACTACGGGGGCTGTCGTGGAATCTGGGGTCCGTTGTGAGCGCCGAGGAACAGAACGACTACGGCTACGGCCTCGACTTCGGCCGCTCCGGCCCGGGCGGACCGAACGGCGGGACGGGTGGCGCGGACGGGGGCCCCGGCAGGGCGGGGCACGGGCCGGGGCAGGCGCCCGGCGCGGTGCCGAGCGCGTCGGGGCAGGTGCCTGACCAGGCCGGGATGCCCAGCCGCGAGACCCTCTCCGCCTCCGACGCGTACCCGCAGACCCGCGTCCCCGGCCAGGCGCCGGCCGGCCGCGGCGGCGTGGCCCCGGAGGCCTTCGTCGACGACGGCTCCCGCGCCCGGCCAACCGTACCGGCCCCCGCCGACCCGGTGGACGGCGAGCGCCCGGCCTCCGACGCCGAGTTGACCGCCCGGGTGCGGGCCGGCGACGACGCCGCGTACGAGGAGATCTACCGCCGGCACGCCGACTCGGTGCGCCGCTACGCGCGGACCTGCTGCCGGGACAGCTTCACCGCCGAGGACCTGGCAGGCGAGGTGTTCGCCCGCACGCTGCAGGCGCTGCGGGCGGGCAAGGGGCCGGAGTTCGCCGTCCGCGCCTATCTGCTGACCGCCGTCCGCAACGTCGCCGCGGCCTGGACCCGCAGTGAGCGGCGCGAGCAACTCGTCGACGACTTCAGCACGTTCGCGCAGACCTCGGCCGCCACCGTCGACCTGGACCTGGCCGACCCGGGGGCCGACGCCTGGGCGATGGCGCTGGCCGACCAGCGCATGGTGATGCAGGCCTACGCCGAACTGCCCGAGGACGACCGGATGGTGCTCTGGCACACCGAGGTCGAACGGGAGTCCCCCAAGACCGTCGCGGTGATGCTCGGCAAGACCGCCAACGCCACCGCCGTCCAGGCGCACCGGGCCCGCGACCGGCTGGCCGCGGCCTTCCTCCAGGCCCATGTCTCGGGCAGCCAGGCCAGGGCCTGCGAGGCGTACGCCAACCGGCTCGGCGCCTACGCGCGCGGCTCGCTGCGCAAGCGGGCGTCCGCGGAGGTCGGCCGGCACCTGCGGGAGTGCGACCGGTGCACGGCCGCCTGCCTGGAGCTGTCCGAGATCAACCACAGCCTGCGGGCGCTGCTGCCCGGCGGCGTCCTGGTCTGGGTGGGGGTGGGCGGCTTCAGCGCCGCCGCTGCCGCCGTGGGCGGTGCGGCGGCGGTCGGCGGCGCGGCCGCGGGAACGGCGGCGGCCGCCGCGGGCGGCGCGGCCGGCGGGACCTCCGGGGCGACGGCAGGCGCCGCGGCCGGGTCCGCGGGTGGCGCGGCCGGCGGAAGCGGTGGCGCCGCCGCGGCGGCGGGCGAGGGCCTGGGCATGGCGGCCAAGGCGGGCATCGCGGCCGCGGTCGCCGTGGCGGCGGCCGCCGTCGCCGCCTACGCGCTGACCGGCTCGCCCGAGCCGAAGCCCCCGCTGGCCGCGCCGCCGGCCTCCTCCCCGGCCCTACCGGCGCCGCCGCCGGTGGCACCGGTACCGAGCGCGGCGCCGCGCACCCCCGATCCGGTCCCGGTGGTGGAACCCGCGCCGAGCCCCTCCGCCACCCCGTCACCGACGCCGGCGCCCTCCGTCGCACCGCGCCCGGCGCCGAAGGCCGTGCCGCCGCCCGCGCCGAGCAGCCCGGCCGCGTCCTCCCCCGCACCGGCCCCGCCCTCGCCGCGGCCGACCCGGCCGACCCCTCCGCCGCTGCCGCCGGTACCCGTGGTGCCGACCCCGACGCCGCCCCCGGTACCCACCCCCGAGGTGCCGGTCCTGCCCACCCCGACTCCCCCGCCGCTGCCGACCCCGACCGTCACACCGCCGGCTCCGACCGACTTCTGGGCCGACCACCTGCCCGTGCTGAAGCCCGGCAACAACCGGGTGCCGGCGTCGGCCCCGAGCATCCGGCAGCGCGGCAGCGACTGGTTCTGGCAGCGCGACAGCGTCTCGATCGGCGGCACCCCCCGGGCCCACGGCATCACCGTGCACGCACCCGCGACCACGGTGATCGACCTCAACCGCGGCTGCACGGCCTTCGACGCGGTGGCCGGGGTGGACGACATCGCCGCCTCGATCGGCGGCGTGGTCTTCTCGGTGCAGGGCGGCGACGGCCGTACCCTGTGGCGCTCGCCGCCGCTGGCCACCGGGGACGACGCGGTGCCGGTGCACGTGCCGCTGGCCGGGCAGACGTCGATCCGGCTGGTGGTCACACCGGCGCACGGCGTCTGGTCGGCACTGAACGTGTCCGACTGGGCCGAGGCCCGCTTCAGGTGTGCCTGAAGCGGGCCCCGGGAGGGTGCCGGCGGTCCCGGTAGGGCCGGTCAGACGGCGCAGGAGCCGTCCGCGCAGGCCTCGCCGGCCGCGACGACCGGCACCGGCGCGGGCCGGCGCTCGCCGATCTCCTCGGCGACCTGCTCCAGCACCTTGCGGAAGGTCTCGGCGTCCTGGCCGCCCTGGACGGCCCACTTGCCCTCGAAGACGAAGGTCGGCACGGCGGTGATGCCCAGCTCGCGGGCCTCGGCGAGCTGGGCGCTCACCTCGGCGGCGCCCTCGTCGCCCGCGAGGTAGGCCGCCACCCGGTCGCCGTCCAGGCCCGCGGACACCGCCAGCCGGGTCAGCGCGGCGCGGTCGCCGACGTCCACCCCGTCGCTGAAGTGGGCCTTGAGCAGTGCCTCCTTCAGCCGGCCCTGCGCCGCCGCGCCGTACTCGGTCCCGGCGAGGTGGAGCAGCCGGTGGCCGAGGAAGGTGTTGGCGTGCAGCGCGGCGTCGAAGTCGTAGCTGATGCCCTCGGCGCGGCCCAGCTCGGCCACCCGGGCGTCCATCGCGACGGACTGCGGGCCGTAGCGCTCGGCCAGCCACGCGCGGTGCGGGCTCGCGGTGGCCGGGGCGTCCGGCACCAGCTGGTACGGCCGGTAGACCACCTCGACGTCCTCCTTGCCCGCGAAGCCGTCCAGCGCCTGCTCGAAGCGGCGCTTGCCGATGTAGCACCAGGGGCAGGCGATGTCGGAGTAGATCTCGACCTTCATGGCGGCGGTTCTCCAGGGGTGGGGAGGGCGGGGTTCCGGGATAGGTGAACGATGAACCATCTCGGGACATTCCCGGCGCGCGAGCGCTCCCCTCCCACCTCCCGGCGGGCCGCGCACTCCGGCGCGGAGCGTGCCAGACCGGCGCGGGACCGTGCCCGGGCGCCCCCGGCCGGCCTCCGTGGCCCGGCGGCCGGCCGGGGGTCGGCTCAGCGGCCGGCCGGGGGTCGGCTCAGCGGTCGGCCCGGCGGCCGGCTCAGCGGTCCGGGGGCGCGGGGACGATCAGGACCGGACAGGCCGCGTGGTGGACGGCGGCCGAGCCGACCGAGCCCAGCAGCAGCCGGCCGAAGCCGCCGTTGCCCCGGGTGCCGAGCACCAGCGTGTGCTGCCGGGCCGAGGCCGCCAGCAGCACCTCGATCACGTTGCCGAGCACCACGTGCAGCGACAGCTCCCCCGCGTACGGGCGGAGCCGGGCCCGCTGCACCGCCGCCACCGCACGGCGCAGGCCGTCCGCCATGCTCTCGACCAGCGTCTCGACGCTCTCCTGGACCAGTTCGGCCATCCCCGGCGGGTACCCGGTCGGGGCCGGGTTGACCACCGCGAGCACGTACAGCGGCAGTTCGAACCGCTCGGCCTCGGTCATCGCCCGGTCCAGCGCCCAGAGCGAACCGTCCGAGCCGTCGCACGCGGCCAGCACCCCCGGCGGACGGCCCGTCGGCGGCCGGCCGAGCACCGAGAGCAGGACGGGGACGGACGGATCCGGGCTGGCGCTGGTCACCACGGCCTCCACGGGGACGGGACGGGATGGCGTCATGATCACCCGCCCGGGGGACGGCGCCCGCGAGCCGCGCCGAACCGGGCGCCGCCGCCCGGCCGCCCCGGCCCGGCCACCGGGGTCGGGCCACCGCGGTCGCACGCGTCGGGGTCAGGCGAAGCGGGCGGCGGGGAGGGCGGTGCGCCGGGCGAGGGGCAGGCCGGTCCAGCAGGCGCCGTGCCGCCGGGCGCGGACCCGGCGGAGCCAGAGTTCGGTGGAGACCAGCTCGGCGAGCCCGGCCAGGGTGCCGGGTGCGAGCGGCGCGTCGGGGTCGGCGCAGCGGGCCAGCCCGGCCCGGACGGCGGGGAGGTCGATCAGCCCGGCCTCGGCGAGCAGCGGGGCGTCGAAGAGCTCGGCGATGCCGTCGGCGGCGAGCCGCAGGCCCGCCCGGGCGGGGGCGGTGCGGTCGGGGCGGGGGCCGCGGCCCCAGTCGAGCGGCAGGTCCGTCCGGCCGGCCCCGGTGAGGACGGCGTGCAGCAGGGCGTGCCGGGCGCCGGGCTGGAGCCGGATGTCGTCGGGCAGCAGCCGGCTCGCCCGGACCACCTGGTTGTCCAGGAACGGCGCGTGCAGCCGCTGGCCGGGCTGCTCGGCGGCGTGCACCAGCGTGCGGAACCCGCGCGCGTGCCGGTGCAGGGCGTACCGGGCCCGGCGCACGCCCGGTGGCTCGGCGGGCGCCGGTCCGCGCGCTGCCAGCCGCAGCCGCAGCGCGACCGCGGAGAGCGCCTCGTCGGAGAGCCAGCGGGCCGCCGGTCCGGGGACGCACCAGAGCAGGTCGTCGGCCGAGCGGGCGCCCGCCGTACCGCCGCCGTCCGGGACGTGCCGCAGCGTCAGCCGGACGGCGGCGTCGTCGAGCGCGTCGGCGTAGCGGATCCGGGAGAGCCGGTGGGCCGCGCGCACCACGGTGAGCGGGGTGCGCAGCGCGCCCGCCAGGACGCCCGCCGTCACCCGGTCGGCGCCGGCCAGGGCGGCGACCGGGGGCAGCAGCTCGCGCGGGCGGCCGGCCCGGACGAGGTCGGCCAGCCGGGCCGGGTGGCCGTCCAGGACCTGGCGGGCCCCGTACCCGGTGAGGTGGTCGGTGCCGCCGGCGTCGAAGCGGGCCGCGGCGCGGGCGGCGGCGATCAGCTCCGGACCGGGCTCGTCGGTGAGGCGTCCGGTCTGCGGGTCGGCCACCAGGTCGGCGTACGGGAGGGTGTCCGGCCCGGGGGCGAGCACCGTGTGCCGCAGCCGGGGCGTGTGGGGGGCGATCGCCAGGGTGGCCGGGCCCTCGCTCTCGCCCAGGGTGACGGCGGCCAGTGGCTCGGGAGCGGACCGGCCCGGGGCGGACGCCCGGGCCCAGGAGCCCTTGACCGCGCCGTTCCTGGCCCGCGCTCCGGGTACCGCGGCCGGTCCGGCGACGGCGGGCACGGGTGCGGGGGCGGGTCCGGCGACGGGTGCGGGCGGGACGGCGGCGGCGAGCAGGGCGACGGTGGCCGAGGCCGTCCCGTACGAGAGGTCGACCCCCAGCCGGGCCCGGCCGGGGCCGGCGGCGCCGGCGGCGGGGGTGCGGACCCGGGACCGGACGGACTCCAGCAGGGCGCGGGTGAGTTCGCGGACGGCCGGTGCCTCGCCGCGCGGCCGCGGCCCGCCGCCGGGCTCGTCGTACGCCGCGAGGTAGGGGCGGCCGCCGCGGATGGCCAGGGTGTGCCCGGGCGGTACCCGCTGCACGCCGAGGTACGGGGTGCCGGTGCCGAGCGCCTCCGGGGACTCCGGGCAGGCGAGCCGGGCGGCGAGGTGGCCGGTGTCCAGCGGGGCGCCGATCAGATCGGCGAGCGGGAGGGCGGCGGTGGCGTACGCGGTGCCGTCGGCCCAGGGGGTGTGGAAGACGGGCCGGGCGCCGGCCAGGTCGGTGAGCAGCGCGGTGGACCGGGTGCCGGTGCGCAGGACGACGGTGTAGCTGCCGGGCCAGGTGGTGAGGTGGCGGACGGCGCCGCCGCGGGCGGCGGCGAGGCCGGCGGCGAGTTCGGCGTCGGTGGCGCCGCAGTGGCCGATGACGGCGAGCCGGGTGGTCGCGGGGGTGTCCTCGACCGGGTCGGGCGCGCCGGCACCGGTGGTGACGACGGCGGGGGCGCCGGGGCGCAGGGTGACCAGCCGGATCTCCTCGGGGCGCCAGTCGCCGACCGCCCAGAGGGGGTTGGGGCCGGTCCACAGGGGGCGCGCGGCGATCGGTGCCACCGCTCCGGGCGGCTCGTGCGCCGGGGCACCCGCTCGGGGCGCACCCGTGCTCCAGCCCGTCAGCCACCGCATCGCGCCTCCACCGGACGAGGACCAGCACCGTGCGGCGCGTCCGCCGGCGGGCGGCCCGGCCGGGCCGTGGCGCGCCGCGGCGACCGGCCGCCGCGATCGGGCGCGCCGTCAGGAGACATCGTGCCACCGCTCGTCCGTCCCGTGACCGGAGTTGTCGTTTCCGATTCGCCGGGCGGGGCCCCCGGGGGTGCGGCGGGCACACCGGACGGTCCGGCCGGAGCGGCCGCGCGGGCCGCGTCTCGGCCGGGCGGGCCGGGCCTTCCCCTCCCCGGCCCGGACCGCCCTTTCGCCGCCTTTGTCATGGCCATCGCGAGATGGCCGAAAGGCGTCGTCCGGCCCGGGAGGGCATCCGCATGCCCTCCCGGACTTCGCCGCCGTCCGCGGGGATTGAGACGGCGGCATCCCCCGGCCCGCCGGGTCCTCGACGGCGGGCCGACCCACGACCACCAGCGAATCGCCGACCAGCCGGTCGGGCCAGGGGGCACGGCCGGGCGCACATCGACACGGGACCGGAGCACAACGCTCCGGCGCGCGGCCGGCCCGATCGCCCCCGGCCATGTCCGCGCGGTCCGCCCGGGCCCGCCGGAGCGCCCGCCGCCGATCGGCGGGTGCGCGATCCCGCCATCCGGAATGCGGCCTCTTAACCCTCGGAACGCGTCCGACTACTCTAGGTACAGCAGCTACGGCCCGGTGCCGCCCGGGCCCCGCGCACAAGGCCGCAGGAGGTGCCGCCGCCACCATGACCATCAGCCCACGAGGACCGAACGAACGGCTCGGCACGCTCCTGACCCTCGCCCAGATCAGCAACGCCGGCCTGGCCCGGAGGGTCAACGACCTGGGCGCGCAACGGGGTTTGACGCTGCGCTACGACAAGACCTCGGTGGCCCGGTGGGTCAGCAAGGGCATGGTCCCGCAGGGCCCGGTCCCGCACCTGATCGCCACCGCGATCGGCGGCAAGCTCGGCCGGCCGGTGCCGCTGGAGGAGATCGGCCTCGGCGACACCGACCCGGCGCCCGAACTCGGCCTGGCCTTCCCGCGCGAGGTGTCCGAGGCGGTCCGCTCGGCCACCGACCTCTGGCGGGTCGACCTCGACCTGCGGCGCGGCCCCGGCGGCGGCCGCTGGAGCGACAGCCTGGCCGGCACCTTCTCGGTCGCCGCGTACGCGACGCCCGTCTCCCGCTGGCTGATCAACCCGGCGGACGGCTCGGTGGCCCGCGAGGCGCCGCGCACGCCCGCCGAGGCGGGCTCGTACCGGGTCGGCCACTCGGACGCCGCCAAGCTCCGCGAGGCCGCCCAGGAGGCCCGCCGCTGGGACTCCAAGTACGGTGGCGGGGACTGGCGTTCGTCGATGGTGCCGGAGTGCCTGCGGGTGGAGGCGGCGCCGCTGCTGCTGGCCTCCTACAGCGACGCGGTGGGCCGGGCACTGTTCGGTGCCACGGCCGAACTCACCCGGCTGGCCGGGTGGATGGCCTTCGACACCGGCCAGCACGAGGCCGCCCAGCGGTACTACATCCAGGCGCTTCGGCTCGCCCGCGCCGCCGCCGACGTTCCGCTCGGCGGCTACGTGCTGGCCTCGATGAGCCTGCAGGCCGGCTACCGGGGCTTCGCCGAGGAGGCGGTCGACCTCGCGCAGGCCGCGCTGGAGCGCAACCGCGGGCTGGCCACCGCCCGCACCATGAGCTTCTTCCACCTGGTCGAGGCCCGGGCCCAGGCCAAGGCCCGCAACGCCGCCGCGTGCGCGACGGCGCTCGGCGCCGCGGAGAACGCGCTGGAACGGGCGCGCGCCGGGGATCCCGATCCGGCCTGGATCGACTTCTACGCCTACGACCGCCTCGCCGCCGACGCCGCCGAGTGCTTCCGCGACCTCGGAGTGCCCTCCAAGGTCCGCCAGTTCACCCGGGAGGCGCTGGCCCGGCCCACCGAGGGGTTCGTCCGCTCGCACGGGCTGCGGCTGGTCGTCTCGGCGATGGCCGAGGCCGAGGCGGGCGACCTGGACGCGGCGGTCGCGGCCGGGGAGCGGGCCGTCGAGGTCGCCGGCCGGATCTCCTCGCAGCGCAGCCGCGAGTACGTGGTCGAGATGCTGCGCCGCCTCGAACCCTTCCAGGGGGAGCGCCGGGTGAGGGAACTGACGGAACGGGCGCGCGCGGTGATCGTCGCCCCGGCGTAGCGGGCCCGGCGGTAATTCGGATGCACCGGCGGGAGAGGCCTGGCTATCGTCTCTCTCGTCCAGGTGCGCAGGCAGAGGTTACTTCCACTCTTCATGGGCAGGTCGCGGGTTCGAGTCCCGCCGCCGGCACTCGTGCCGGTGTAGCTCAGTCGGCAGAGCAGCTTCGTCACCTCAGCCGCCATCGATCTCTGGACACCCATACCTCAATAGGTTTTCCGCACCTCCCGGTGCGACGGCAGCGGTTACTTCGTGGAGCGCCCCCAGCGGGGCGCGGTGAACCGGACAACAACACCGCCGCCACCTCGATCTCGGGAGGCACAGCGCCGGGGGGTGCCCGGTGCGCAGGCGGGGGTTACTTCGGATCTTGCGGTTCCGGGTTCGAGTCCCGGGCGTGCCGCGCGCGAGCGCGGCCGTTAGCTCAATCCGGTAGAGCACAAGGCATACACCTCCGCCGACGCCGGCCGCCGGGCCGGCACGATCTCGGGCACCCCTTCCTCCGCCGTGCCTCCTTCGCGTTCCACCAGCCAGCAGGGGGCAGCTTCCACCATGTCGCGTTTCAACACCCGTACGGCCCGGCCGAGTCCGGCCTCGCCGGTACGCAGCACCGGGAAGCGCACCGTGAACCACAACGGCGGCACCGGGTTCCAGCGCGACGCCAGGTCCGAGCTCTTCCTGCTGGCGGTGGCGAACCTGGTCGGCCAGGACACCTTCTACGAGAAGGGCGGCGCGCGGGACGACCGCTACACCGCGCTGGTGCGCGGACTCGCCGTCACCGACCCGGAGTGGACCACGGGCCTGCTGCGCTGGCTGCGGTCCGACGCGCACCTGCGCACGGCCGCGCTGGTCGGCGCCGCCGAGTTCACCCGGGCCCGGCTGGACGCCGGGGCGCCCGGCCACTCGCGGCAGGCCGTCGACGCCGTCCTGCAGCGCGCGGACGAGCCCGGCGAACTGCTCGCCTACTGGACGTCCCGCTACGGCCGGGCGCTGCCCAAGCCGCTCAAGCGCGGGGTCGCGGACGCCGTCCGCCGGCTGTACCACGCCCGCTCGCTGCTCAAGTACGACACCGCGTCCAAGGGCTACCGCTTCGGTGACGTGCTGGAGCTGACCCACCCCTCGCCCGACCCGGCCAAGCCGTGGCAGGGCGAGCTGTTCCGCTACGCGCTGGACCGCCGGCACCGGCCGGACGAGGCCGTCCCGCCCGCCTCCGACCGGCTGCTCGCGGCCAACCGCGAACTGCTCGCCCTGCCCGTCGAGCAGCGGCGGGCGGCGGTGACGGCCGAGGGCGGTGCCGAGCGGCTCGCCGCGGCCGGGCTGACCTGGGAGGCACTGGCCGGCTGGCTGCGGGGCCCGCTGGACGCGGCCGTCTGGTCGGCGGTCATCCCGTCCATGGGCCCGATGGCGCTGGTGCGCAACCTGCGCAACTTCGACCAGGCCGGCGTCCCGGACGAGGTCGCGGCCGAGGTCGCGCGGCGGATCGCCGACCCGGACGAGGTGCGCCGCTCCCGCCAGTTCCCGTTCCGCTACCTCGCCGCGCACCGGCACGCGCCGTCGCTGCGCTGGGGGCACGCGCTGGAGACCGCGCTCTCCCACTCGCTCGGCAACGTGCCCGCGCTGCCCGGCCGGACGCTGATCCTGGTCGACCGCTCGGGCTCGATGTTCGACCGGCCGAGCGCGCAGACCCAGCTCAACCGGGCCGACTCGGCGGCGATCTTCGGCACGGCCCTCAAGGTCCGGGCCGCCGACGCCGACCTGGTCGAGTTCGGCACCACCAGCCGGGTCGTCCGGGTCGCCCCGGGCGAGGCCGTGCTGCGGGTCCTGGACCGCTTCACCGACCTCGGCGGCACCGACACCGCCCAGGCCGTCCGCACCCACTACCGGGGCCACGACCGGGTGGTCGTCGTCACCGACGAGCAGACCGGCCGCGACCACTGGGGCGGCGACGCCCTGGCCGCCGTGCCGGCCCACGTCCCCGTCTACACCTGGAACCTGGCGGGCTACGCGCCCGGCCACGGCCCGAGCGGCGCGGCGAACCGGCACACCTTCGGCGGGCTGGGCGACGCCGCGTTCCGGCTGATCCCGCTGCTCGAAGCGGGCCGGGACGCGACCTGGCCGTGGCTGGAGCCGGACGCCCGCTGAGGCGCCCTCGACCGGCCCCGCCCACCGTGACAGCATCGGCGGGCGGGGCCGGGCCGAACGAGGAGCGAGCGGTGGCGTACGACTTCGACGTGCTGGTGGTGGGCGGCGGGATCGTCGGGCTCTCCACGGCGTACGCGCTGACCCGGGCCCGGCCCGGGTTGCGGCTGGCGCTGCTGGAGAAGGAGCCCGGCTTCGCCGCCCACCAGACCGGCCGCAACAGCGGGGTGATCCACAGCGGCGTCTACTACCGCCCCGGCTCGCTCAAGGCCCGGTACGCCGTCGCCGGGGCCACCGAGATGGTGGAGTTCTGCCGCGCCCACGGCGTCCCGTACGAGGTGACGGGCAAGCTGATCGTCGCCACCGACCCCGCCGAGCTGCCCCGGCTGCGGGCCCTCGCCGAGCGCGGCCGGGAGAACGGCATCCCGGTCGCCGAGCTGGACCGGGCCGGCATCACCGCGTACGAGCCGCAGGTGACCGGTATCGCCGGGCTGCACATCGGCACCACCGGCATCTGCGACTTCCCCGCCGTGGCCGCCGCCTACGCCCGGCTGGCCCGCGAGGCGGGCGCGGAGCTGCGCACCGGCACCGAGCTGCGGGCGGTCGCCCGCCGGGCCGACGGCGTGACCGTGCAGACCTCCACCGGCGAGCTGCGCGGCCAGGTACTGGTGAACTGCGCGGGACTGCACAGCGACCGGATCGCCCAGCTGGCCGGCGACGACCCCGGTGTGCGGATCGTGCCGTTCCGCGGCGAGTACTACGAACTCGCCCACGAGCGAAGGGACCTGGTACGCGGCCTGGTCTACCCCGTCCCCGACCCGGCCTTCCCCTTCCTCGGCGTGCACCTGACCCGGGGCATCCACGGCGACGTGCACGTCGGCCCGAACGCGGTGCCCGCGCTGGCCCGCGAAGGGTACGACTGGCGCACCGTCCGCCCGCGCGACCTCGCCGGGACGCTCGCCTTCCCCGGCACCTGGCAGATCGCCTGCCGGCACTGGCGGTACGAGCTCGGCGAGCTGCACCGCTCGCTCTCCAAGCGGGCCTTCACCGCGGCCGTCCGGCGGCTGCTGCCCGCCGTCACCGCCGAGGACCTGGTGCCGGCCGTCGCCGGGGTCCGGGCCCAGGCGGTGGCCCGGGACGGCGCGCTGCTGGACGACTTCGCCTTCGCCGGCTTCGACCCGGACGACCCGCGCTCCACCCGCCGTCTGGTGCACGTCCTGAACGCCCCCTCCCCGGCCGCCACCGCCTCGCTGCCGATCGGCCGCGAAGTGGCCCGCCGGGCGCTGGCCGCCCTCGCAGCGGGCGGCTGAGCCGGCCCGTCCCGACCGGCGCGCGCCCTGGCCGGGACGGAGCGGGGCGGACTCGGCCCGGCCCCGCGTCAGGTGCGTCACAGCCCCTGGGGCCGCACCCGGCGGCCCCGTAGAATCGGGTGATTGTGACTGCCACCGCCCCGATCCCCCAGCAATCGCCGTCCGCCCGGCTCTCCGCCGCGCCGGCCGGCTACCCCGCGCCGATGTACCCGCACCGGGCCACCGAGGCCCAGCACAGCGAGCGACGCATCCGCAGCTTCCAGCCGCGCCGGGGCCGGATGACCAACGCCCAGGCGGGCGCGCTGGACCGGGGCTGGGAGACGTACGGCATCGCGATCGACGGCAGCCCGCTGGACCTGGCGGAGCTCTTCGGCGGTCTGCCGGTCACCCTGGAGATCGGCTTCGGGATGGGCGAGACGACCGCCGCGATGGCCGCCGCCGACCCGGCGACGGGCATCCTCGCCGCCGACGTCCACACCCCCGGCCACGGCAACCTGCTCGGCCTGCTGGAGCGGGACGGCTCGCGCAACGTCCGCCCGGCCGCCGGCGACGCCGTCATCCTGCTGCGCGACATGCTGCCCGACGCCTCGCTGGCCGGCCTGCGGGTCTACTTCGCCGACCCGTGGCCGAAGCCGAAGCACCACAAGCGCCGGCTGGTCCAGGCCTCCTTCCTGGAGCTGGTGCTGCCCCGGCTGGCCCCCGGCGCGCTGGTGCACTGCGCCACCGACTGGGAGCCGTACGCCGAGCAGATGCTGGAGGTGCTCTCCGCCTCGCCCGAGCTGGAGAACCTGCACCCCGAGGGTGACGGCACCGGCTGGCTGGAGCCCGCCGACCACCCGGCCGGCAGCGTGCCCGGCTACGCTCCCCGGCCCGACTGGCGGCCGGTCACCAAGTTCGAGCGGGCCGGCATCGCCAAGGGCCACGTGGTGCACGACCTGCTCTTCCGCCGCCGCTGACCCGCCGCCGGGCTGACCACTCGGCCTGACCGCCCGGCCTCACCGCCGGCCCCGGCCGCCCGGTCCGCAGGGGTGGATTCGTCCCGAGTCCTCCCGGCGGGCCGGTGCCGTGGCCTACCCTGTGCCGGGTGAGCAGCCCGTCCGGCGGCTACCGGGCCACCGCCCGGACCGTCGGCGACCGAGAGATGCCCACGCGCACCGCCGGCACCCGCGCCATCCCGGGGCCCAGGACGCGCCGGGGCCACCGGCTCACGCCCTGGCCCACCGCCGCCCCGCCGGCCACCGCCGGACCGGGGCCGCGCCCCGCCCGCTCGGTCGTGCTCTCCTCGGTCACCACCACCGCCGTCCTGGCGCTGGCCGGCTGCGGCGTGCTGATCCTCCAGCTGGTCCGCCGCCAGACCGGGACCACCGGGCTGCTGGTCGGGCTCGGCCTGGCGCTCGTCCCGCTGCCCTTCGTGCTCGGCGGCCTCGCCTGGCTCAACCAGACCGCCCGGGTGCCGCTGCGCCACATCGTGTTCTGCCTGGGCTGGGGCGCCTTCGCGGCGACCACCGTCGCGATCCTCGCCAACGGCTGGACCAGCACCTACCTCACGGCCCACCAGGGCAGTCTGGGCGAGGTGCTGGGCGCCGACCTGGTCACCCCGGTGATCGAGGAGAGTGCCAAGGGCGCCGCCCTGCTCCTCCTGCTGCTGCCGCTGGGCACCCGGATCCGGTGCCACGGCCACCGCACCGGCCGCCCGTGCGCGAGCGTGCTGCGCCGGCTGCCCGGCCCCGGCCTGCCCCTCGGCCACGGCCGCGGACCCGCCCTGCCGCACGCCCGGGGCCGGCCGCGGCCGCGCCCCTACCTGCGCCCGCTGCCCTACCTGCGGCCCTACCCGCCGACGCCCGACCGCCCGCGCGCCCGGGCCCGCCCGCGCACCCTGGCGGCCGGGGTCGTCCTCGGCGGGATCACCGCCTGCGGCTTCGCCTTCACCGAGAACGCGCTCTACCTGGGGCGGGCCTTCACCGACGACCAGCAGCAGCGGCTGGACAGCATCGGCCTCGGGGAACCGCCCAGCCTGCGGGACTTCGACAGCACGGTGCAGACCTTCGTCCTGCGCGGGCTGCTCTCGCCCTTCGCCCATCCGCTGTTCACCGCGCTGACCGGGCTCGGCCTGGCCATCACCCTCACCACCGGCCGGCGCCGGCTGGCCAGGATCGCCGCCCCGGCCGGACTGCTGCTGTCGATGGTCCTGCACGGCACCTGGAACGCCGCCGCCGACCTCGGCACGCACGGCTTCCTGCTGGTGTACGCGGTGCTGATGGTGCCGTGCTTCGCCGCCCTGGTCTGCTTCGCCGCCTGGGCCAGGAGCAGGACGGCGCGGCACGCCGCTCGCCGTGCCCGGGCACCCGCCGCGGTCCGGTGACGAACTGATTTCCCATTCGGGCGACTTCCCCGTAGGGTTGCGTTCACCGACGCGGGGTGGAGCAGCTCGGTAGCTCGCTGGGCTCATAACCCAGAGGTCGCAGGTTCAAATCCTGTCCCCGCTACTCAGTAGCACAGAGGCCCGGAGGATTCGTCCTCCGGGCCTCTCGCGTGTCCGGTCCGGGGTCCGGGGTCCGGTGACGAATTGATTTCCCATCCGGGCGACTTCCCCGTAGGGTTGCGTTCACCGACGCGGGGTGGAGCAGCTCGGTAGCTCGCTGGGCTCATAACCCAGAGGTCGCAGGTTCAAATCCTGTCCCCGCTACTCAGTAGCACAGAGGCCCGGAGGATTCGTCCTCCGGGCCTCTCGCATGTCCGGGGCCCGGGTCCGGGGTCCGGGGTCCGAGGTCCGGGGGCCCCGGCTCCCCGCCGCTCCCGGCCCGGTTCGGGAGCCGTCCCGGAGCCGCACCGGAGCCGCCCCGGAACCGGTGCGGCGGCCGCGAATTAATCCGTTGCCCCCGTTCCGAGGAGCTGCCTAAGCTGGCTGCACACTGAAGGGAGGTGATCCTGAATTGAGTTCCATCAGGATGCGTGAGGTGGCTGCTCGCTAGAGCCGCCCCTGCCTGCGCAGGACGAGGCCCCGTGCCTCCGGCAGGCGAATTCCAAGCAGTCACCCGGCCCGTGGGCTCACCGGAACATCCCCGGTGCCTCGCTGCAGCGAGGAGCAGCCCACGGGCTGTCTGCTGTTCCGGCACCGATCGGCCCGGACGGCGCCCCGGAGCGTTTGCCTCCCACCGCTCCGACGCTAGAGTCGGCGCGGGTTCCGGAGCGGAGCGGGGCGGCCACAGGGGGTAGGCGATGGCGAGGACGCGGCGGACCGGGGGCACGACGGCCCTGCGAACGGCACAACGGGGAGCGGCCGGAGCGCTCGTGGGGGTGGGAGCGCTCGGCCTGGTGCTGTTCTCCCTCGACCGGGCGCACAGCTGGCAGGCGCTGGGCGGCGGGTTGGTGGTGACCGGGGCCTCGGCGGTGCTCGGCGGCGCGCTCGGCTTCCTGTTCGGCGTGCCCCGGGCGCGCGGTGGCCCGGCCGGTGAGCCGCACGGCTCCTACGCCCCGAACACCAATCTGGAGCAGGTCTCCGACTGGCTGACCAAGGTCCTGCTCGGCGTCGGCCTGACCCAGCTCGGCTCGCTCGGCGAGCGGCTGCACCAGCTCGGCGCGGCGCTGGCCCCCGCGCTGGGCGGCGGCGAGGGCGCGGCCCCCTTCGCGGCCGCGCTGGTCCTCTACTTCCTCGTTCTCGGCTTCCTGACCGGCTGGCTGGTGACCCGGCTCGCCCTGCCCCGGGTGCTCTCCGGCGCCGACCAGGCGCTCGACCTCTTCCTGGCCGGCCAGGACCGCGACCTCCGGGGCGACAAGGTGGGCGCGGACGACCTGCGGGTCCGCGCGATGCAGCACCTGGGCCTGCTGGGCGGCAGCACCGGCCGGGCGGACGACCCGGCCCGCCTGCCGCCGTCGAACGCGACGACCGGGCCGGAGAGCGTGATGGCCGAGGTCCGGTCGACGGCCCGGCGCTCGGCGCTCACCGCGGACCGGGTCCGGGAGCTGTTCGCGGACGGCGCCGACGACCGGCGGATCCAGGCGCTCGCCCTGATGCAGGGCGATCCCGCGCTGGCCGACCTGACCAGCGTGCTGGAGGCGATCGAGCACCCGCGCTCCGGCTTCGAGCAGTACCACGCGCTGCTGGCCGCCCGGGGCCTGCTCTCCTGGCTGCCGGCCGCACAGGCGCAGCGGCTGCGGGACGCGGTGGCCGGCCGGCTGGTGGCGCCGGACGGCATCCCGTACGGCTCCGACCGGAGCTGGCTGGCGGAGAAGATCCTCTCCCGGCTGGAGTCGCCGGCTCCGCTCCCCCCGCAGGTCACCCTCCCGCAGCAGACCGGTCCGGTCGGCCCGCCGGCCGGGCAGCCGGTCGGCCCGCCCGAGACCGACCGGCCGGAGCGGCAGCCGGGCTAGCCGCCCCGGCGCCGGCGGTCGGCGGCCCGCAGGACGAGGACCCGGCCGAGTCGCCCCGCACCGGCCGGGAGCGGGCGGACCTCGCTGGCGATCCGGCGCTCGCCCAGCGCGCGGCGCAGCCCGTCGAGGTGCCGGCAGCGCCGGCCCGCGGCGTCGTTCAGCGGGTGGACCCGGACCTCACCGCCGGGGGCGGTCACCCGGACCAGCTCGGTCAGCGCGGCCAACTGCTGCGCGGGGCCGAAGAGTTCGGGGTAGACGAACAGCAGGAACCCGCTGAGGGTGAGCGCGAAGGTGTCGTCCGCGAACGGCAGCCGGGGCAGCGCGGCGGCCACGTACCGCTGCGGGTGGGCGGCGGCGTCCGCGGCGAACAGCCGGCGGGCCCGGTCCCAGCTGCGCAGGTAGCGGTCGGCCGGGCGGTGGTGGGGCGCCGGGTACAGCTCGGGGCGGGCGGCCATCGCGGCCGCCATGGCGGCGCGGGCGGCCAGCGCGCGGGCCGCGAGCTCGGGGGCCGGCCAGGCGTACGCGGGATCGGTGGCGATCACCCGGCAGCCCAGCTCGCGTGCCTCGGCGGCGAGCCCGGCGGCGCCGCCCGGGCAGTCGAGGACCGGCCCGGGGAGGGCCGCGAGCCCGGCCCGGGTCAGGTCGAACAGCGCGCAGTACTCGTCCAGCGGGCGGGAGGTGACCGGGACGTCGGCGGCGAGGTCGGTCGGGGCGGCCATGCGGTCATCGGACCACGGGCCGGCCCCGCCCGCACCCCGGAGCGTCCGGGGCGGGGCGGGGCCGGTGGGGCCGGGCGGTGGGGCGGTGGGTGGGCCGGTCAGCGGCCGAGCAGGGCCCGGGCGGCGAGCCGGTTGACGTTGGTCAGGCCGCGCACCAGCTGCGGGGTCAGGAAGACGAACACGAAGCCCAGCAGCGAGAGCCCGGCGATCTGCAGCGGCCCCTCGACGTAGTAGACGTGCTCGACGCCGTTGCCGTCGTAGTAGTCGAACACCCGGAAGCCCCGCCAGCCGACGTACTTCGGGTAGACCCAGTGGTAGAGCGGGTAGAGCGCCAGCGTCCAGCCGACCAGCAGGAACGTCAGCGACATCACGAAGCTGAAGAGCGCCCACGGGAGCATCACCACCTGGTAGAGCACGGCCTTCCAGCCCGCCGCGTCCACCAGCCGCGCGGTGATCGCGCCCCAGCTGCCCGGCCGGCGCGCCCGGACCGGCTTCGGGCCGGGCACGTCCAGCGCCAGCATGCCGCGGACCCGGGCCCGCTCCAGCCGGCCGAAGCCCCGGGCCCCGGCGGTCAGAGCGGCCAGCACCGGCATGCCGAGCACGGTGACGAGGGTGCCGACACCGAAGGCGAACAGCGTGGTGGCGAAGGCGAACCCGGCGAGGGCCACCGGCACCGCGGTGAGGGTGAAGCCGAGCTCCCGGTAGTAGTAGGACGAGAACGGCGCCCGCCAGGCGTACGGCGGCTCCTCGGTGCGCCGTACCGCGTCGTCGCGGTCGTACTCGCTGCGCTGCGTGCTGAGGCTGCTGCTCATGGCCCTCGGGTCCTTCTCGGTGGCGTGCCGGGCTGACGTCACAACCCTGTCAAAGGCCGGGCCGGGCGGACATCCGGCTCCCCCGTGAAGCGGGCCGGGGGTTAACCCCCCACCCGGGGCCACTCGTGGGCGAGCAGCGAGTACTGGAAGGAGTCGCGCCAGCAGCCGCGCAGGTGCACGTCGTGCCGGATCCGGCCCTCCAGACGGAAGCCGGCCCGGGTGAGCACCCGGACCGAGGCCGTGTTCTCCACGTCCACCCGGGCGACCAGCCGGTGCAGCCCGAGCGGGCCGAAGGCGAAGTCGCAGAGCAGCCCGGTGATCTCGCCCGCGTAGCCGTTGCCCCAGGTGTCGGGGCGCAGCGCGTAGCCGAGGTCGGCGCTGCGGTGGCCGCCGAGCGTGAGGGCGGCGTTGCCGATCGGGACGGCGCGGGACGGGGCGTCCGCGTCGGCGCGGCGGGTGACGGCCAGCCGGTAGACCGTCCGCTCGTCCTGCTGCGCCTCCTCCAGGTACTGCTCGATCTGGTCGGCGCAGTCCTCGCGGTCACGCGGCTCGAACGGGAGGTAGCGGGTGGCCTCCCGGTCGCCGAACACCGCGTACAGGGCGTCGACGTCGGCGGCGCTGTGGTGGAACTCGCGGATGGCCAGGCGGGGGCCGGTGAGTCGGACGGGGACCATGCCTGCCGACCCTACCCGGGCTTTCCGGTTACCTTACGTGACATGGAAGAAGAAGACCTGCGGCTCGCCCCGCGCACCAAAACCGCCGAACTGCTCGCCTGGGCGCAGGCGCACGGCCACCCGCCGGTGGCCGAGGCGCCGGTGCGGGCGGTGCTGGCGCTGCTGGAGCTGGGTGAGGGCAGGATGCGTGACGGCTGGCCGGAGCTGACCTCGGACGCCGTGGAACAACTGCTGTACGAGCGGCTCTACCTGTACGTCCAGCCCGAGCCGGAGCAGGACCCGCTGGCGTACGGCGCCGCGGTGCGGCTGCTGATCGACCACCAGCGGGCGGCGAAGCGGCTGAACGCCAAGCGGCAGGAGCGGCTGCACGCGGAGGCCGAGTGGCAGGGCGAGGTGGCCGCCGGGCTGCTGCGCCGCGCCGACCTGGTGACCTGGCCCCGGCTGTACACGCTGCTGCTGCGCGCGGACGGGGTGGACCCGGCCGACGGGGCGACGGTCCGGGCCTGGCTGGAGGCGTTCCGGGAGCTGGCGCCGGAGGACCGGGCGGCCGCCTACGAGCGGCTGGAGGCGACGGGCGCGCTGGACCCGGTGGACGACGGGGGCTGGGACGGCGCCCGGCCGCTCAGCGTCGGGATGGCCACCGACGGTGCCCGGCGGCTGCTGGAGCAGGGGCTGATGCGGCGCAGCTACCGCAACCTGGAGGAGCTCACCGCGCAGGGCCGGCCGATGCCCGACGAGCTGGCCGGGGACTTCGGGGCGTTCGAGGAGGCCGCCGTCGAGGCCGCGCTGGACCTCTTCGGCGAGTGGACGGTGCCGGGGCTGCCGCGGCTGCTGGTGGAGGAGTTCCCGGAGCTGGCCCCGGAGCCGGGCCAGGAGGAGATCGACGCGTACCTGGCGCAGCTGCCCGGGGCACCCGGCGAGGCGGAGGAGGCCGGGGAGTACGGGGACGACGAGTACGGGGACGAGTACGGGGACGAGTACGGCTACGCGCCCGGGGACGGGCACGTGCACGGGTCCGCCGACCGGCCGGACGGGGCCGACGCGGCCGCCGGGGCCTGAGACGCGACGGTGCCCCGGCCGTCGTGACGACGACCGGGGCACCGCGGCGGGCTGTCAGAAGGTGACGCCGGTCAGGGGGTCACGCCGCGCTGCTCGAACCAGCTCTCCGGGTCGACCGGGGCACCGCCGCCGGGGCGGACCTCCAGGTGCAGGTGCGGGCCGGTGACGTTGCCGGTGGCCCCCACCTTGCCGAGCTGCTGGCCGGGGACGACCTTGCCGGAGCCCTTGATGATCGAGGAGAGGTGGCAGTACCAGATCTCGGTGCCGTCGGGCAGCGTCTCGACGATCCGGTAGCCGTACGACCCGGCCCAGCCGGCCGAGGTGATGGTGCCCTGGCCGACCGCGTAGACCGGGGTGCCGGTGTCGGCGGCGAAGTCCAGGCCGGTGTGCAGGTGGGCCCAGTAGGAGGCGCTCTGGCCGTAGTGGGCCGAGAGGTGGTAGTCGCGCACCGGCAGCTCGATGGCGGCGAGCTTGGCCTTCTCGGCCTCCTCGGCGGCCCGCTTGGCCTCCTGCTGCTGGGCCGCGCGCTTGACCTCGGCCTCCTTGGCGGCCTGCAGGCGGGCGCCCTCCTCGGCGGCGGTGCGCTGGCTGTCGGCCTGCTGCTGGATCCGGGCGGCGAGCGCGAGGCCCGGGTCCGCGGCGAGCGCGACCGGGGTCTCGTCCGGGACCTCGACGGCGGGGGCGGCGGCCGGGGTGGCGGAGGCGAAGCCGGTCGCACCGAGGGTGGCGGCCACGGCGGTGACGCCGAGCAGCGGGGCGGTGCCGCGGGTCTGACGGGGCATCCGGTGCCGGTTGCTGTCGGGGGCCTGCGGCCCGGTCTCGGCGCCGGACCCGCCGAACTCGCCCGGGTGGGCGGGCGGCCAGGGGTGGTCGAGCAGCTGGGTGCCGGCGGGGGAGCCGGGCAGGTGTGCCGGAGAGTGCGACGACGCCACGGAGGCGCGCTCCTTTCCTTCCTTCGCGCCTACCGGGTTAGCTGACGGGTTCGGAGCAGGAAGGTCTCCTACGGCTGGGCCTGGGCCCGGCCGATTCACCCCAAGGAACATGGTTCCCCGGCTCCCTGGCCTGCCCGGAGGCCGGCCGGCGGGATTAGGCGACGGCGCACGGTGCCGTCTGGGTACGGCGTTACGAACCGCGCTGCGTTATCAAACGTTAATCCTAGGAGCCTCTGATTCCAAGCCGTCCGTTCGGGACAACCGGATACTACCCGGGCGGTACGTGACCTGATGGGCGATTTGGGCGGATCGACGGCAACTGACACCACCGAACGTGAGGGGACGTCAACGAACGGTCCCCCACTTGAGTACTCCTACTCATGTGCGGCACTCCCGGCGCGGCCATCCTGGCGCCATGAACGCACCGATGCAGTCACGCACCACGGCCGCGTACCACCTCCAGGCCGTCCTCTCCTTCGCCCTCTCCGGCGGCGCCCTCGCCGTCGGCATCGCCTATCTGCCGGTCGGCGGCTGGACCCGCGCCTTCCTCGCGGTCGGCCTGCTCTACACCGTCACCTCCGCCTTCACCCTGGCCAAGGTGATCCGGGACCGGCAGGAGACCAACGAGATCGTCACCCGGGTGGACCAGGCGCGGCTGGAGAAGCTGCTCGCCGAGCACGACCCGTTCAAGGTGGAGGGGGTCTGAGCCGCGGCACCGGGGCCGCCCCGGGGGTCCGACCGGTCGAGGGCTTGACGGCTAAGGCTATTAGCCTTAGCTTTATGGCTATCGGCGCAACGCCGACAGCCCCGCGGACCGAGGAGGCCCCCATGCCCGGCACCTTCACCCCCAGCACCCAGTACCTCGACCTCCCCGGCGGCCGGCTGGCCTTCGACGACACCGAGCAGGGCGACGGCGCCCCCCTCGTCCTGCTCCCCGGGATGCTCGACAGCCGTGCCGCGTACCGGCACCTGCGCCCGCTGCTGGTGGCCGCGGGCCACCGGGTGATCACCCTGGACCTGCGCGGCTTCGGCGAGTCCTCGATCGCCTGGGACGACTACACGCCGGCCGCGATCGCCACCGACGTCCTCGCCCTGCTGGACCACCTCGGCATCGACCGCGCCACGCTGGTCGGCAACTCCTACGCCGGTGCGACGGTGGTCAAGGTGGCCGGGGACGCGCCGGAACGGGTCGCCGGGATCGTCCTGGTGGACGCCTTCGTCGAGAACC
The DNA here is from genome assembly GCF_040630835.1 of Kitasatospora sp. NPDC005751. Lineage (NCBI taxonomy): Bacteria > Bacillati > Actinomycetota > Actinomycetes > Kitasatosporales > Streptomycetaceae > Kitasatospora > Kitasatospora sp. NPDC005751. Next base: position 136,411 of record NZ_JBEXYC010000014.1, on the reverse strand, counting down.
CGCCGCCGAACGCGCTGCAGCGCGCGATGTTCGGCGTGATGGGCGTCCTGCTGGTGCACTCGCCCGCGTCCTGGGGCCTCTACCACCGCAAGATGGCGTACCCCGGCCCCAAGCCGGCCGACTTCGACGCCTACGTGGACGGACTGGTCGCCGCGATGCGCACGCCGGGCCGCAAGCAGGCCACCCGGGGCTACGTGCGCGGGGACTCCGCGCCGAACGGCTGGACCGCCGCCGTGAGCTGCCCGGCGCTGGTCCTGATGGGCACCAAGGACCCCGACTTCCCCGACCCCCAGCTGGTCGCCGACCGGCAGGCCGCCGCGCTGAACGGCCGCAAGGTGATGATCGAGGGCTCCGGGCACTACCCGATGGCCGACCGGCCGCAGGCCACCGCCGACGCCCTGCTGCCCTTCCTCGCCGAGCTGGCCTGAGCCCGCCCTTCCGCGCCGCGCCGGCCCGAGCCCGCCCGCTACCTCGCCCACGGAGACCGCACCATGCCCCGAGTCGGACTGACCCCCGAGCAGGTCGTCGACCACGCCCTCGCCCTCATCGACGCACAGGGCCCCGAGGCCCTCACCCTGGCCGCCGTCGCCGGACGGGCCAAGGTGGCCACCCCCTCGCTGTACAAGCACGTCAGCGGCGGACTCGCCGAGCTGCGCCGGCTGATCGCCGTCCGGGTCACCGAGGAACTCGCCGACCGGCTCGCCGAGGCCGCCCTCGGCCGCGGCGGGGACGACGCCGTCGCCGCCGTCCTGCGGGCCTACCACGGCTACGCCACCGAGTACCCGCACCGGTACACCGCGCTGCCGCAGGCCCCGCAGCCGGACGACGACCTGGCCAGGGCGGGCGGCCGGCTGGTCGGGGCGATCCTCGCGGTGCTCCGCGGCTACGGGCTGGAGGGCTCCGAGGCCGTCCACGCCGCCCGGACCGTCCGCTCGGTCGCCCACGGCTTCGCCTCGCTGTCGATCGGCGGCGGGTTCCAGCTCGCCGAGAACCTCTCCGACACCCAGGACCGCCTGATCACCCTCCTCACCGGCGGCCTCCGGAACTGGCCCGGGGCCTGAGCCCCGCCCCCACCGCGCGCCCGGCTCCGTGAGTTCCCCCGGCCGGGCGCCGCACCCGGCGCACCCCGCGCGGCGGGTCGGCCGGACCACGGCGGACCACCCGGTCGGAGCGGCCGGGCAGGGCACCACCGGCGTCCGCACCCCGGCACCGGTGCGCCGTCCGGGTCACCCTTCACCGGCATCGGAAATGAGGTATGAAGAATTGGGTGCCCGACAAGGCGACGGAAAGGCCGGGAAATCCCATGGACCTGACCTCACCGTGGCTTCCCCCCTCCGAGGACGAGAGCCGGGCCCCGCGCAGCAGCCCCACCGCGCGCAGCGCGATGCGCTGTGTCCGGTTACTGCTCGGCTGCACCACCGCCGCCGAACTCCTCGGGACCGTGCTCGCCGAGGGCCCGGGCTGGATCACCGGTGAGGGCTCCGCGCTCTACCTGCTGGACAGCGCCGGAATGCTCCGGCTCACCGCCTCGCACGGCCTGCCCGACTGGGTCCACGAGCGCTACGGCGTCATCGATCCGGCGAGCGAGCTGCCCGCCGCGATGGCCCTGCGACTGCGCCGCCCGTACCTGCTCAGCCCGGAGCGCACCAGCGTCGACTATCCCAACCGCAATGCCGGTATGGGCACCGGAATGGTCGCGCTGATCGCCCTGCCGATGATCGTCGACGAACAGCCGGTCGGCGTGCTCGCCCTCGCCCTCGCCCACCGGGGCACCGTCCCCCGCCGCGATCTGGACGTGCTGGAGACGCTCGGCGACGCCTGCGCCCACCGGCTCGCCCATCTGCTCGACAGCGCGCGGGCGGAGACCCGCCCGGCCGGGACGGCCCACCCGGGGCCCGGCGGCGAGGCCGGTACGGACGGGCGGTCCGCCGCACTGGCCCACCCGATGCTCTCGCTCGCCGTCCGGTCCGCCGGGCACGGCGCCTTCGAGCGCGATCTGGTGACCGGCGAGACCTTCTGGGACGCCACCGCCTACCGTGTGGTCGACCGCCCCGTGCCGCCCGACGGCCCGCCCACCGCACCCGACCTGGACGGGCTGGTCCATCCCGAGGACCTCCCGGACGTCCAGGCCGCCCTCGCCGAGGCACTCGCCACCGGCGGCCCGTACCGGATCGAGTACCGGGTGCCGCGCCGCGACGGCGGTGTGATCCGGATCGAGGAGACCGGCGAGGTGATGCTGGACGTGCACCGCCGGCCGGTCCGGGTCGCCGGGCTGCTGGCCGACCGGGACCGCGGGGGCGCCCCCGCGGAGGAGGCGGCCGGCGGCGGAGCGGGCGGCGGCGCCCCGGCGGCCGGCGCCCGCTCGGCACTGCTGCTTGCGCTCACCCGCGCGCTGTCCCGCGCGGTCACCGTCCGGGACGTGACCACCGCGGTGACCGACGTCGCCCGGCCGGCGTTCGGCGCCGCCAGCATCGTGCTCGACCTGGTCGACGAGGGTCGGCTGCTGCCCGTCTCGCACACCGTGTACGGCGGCCCGCGCCGGACCGAGCTGACCCGGCTGGCCGACCTCTCCGAGGGCGTGATGCAGCACTCGCTGGCCCGCTCCGCCCCGCTGTTCAGCGAGCCCGCCACCACCCGGCCCGGCGGCGGGCCACTGACCCCGGCGTCCTGGGCGGTGCTGCCGCTGGTCGCCTCCGGGCGACAGGTCGGCTCCTGCCTGATCACCTTCTCCACCGAGCGGGTCTTCGGCCGCGAGGACCGCACCCTCTACTCCGCCTTCGCCGGCATCCTGGCGCAGTCCCTGGAGCGCGCCCGGCTCTACGACACCCACCACCACCGGGCCACCGAGCTGCAGCGCGCCATGCTGCCGCGCACCCTGCCCCGGCTGCCCGGGATCGCCAGCGCCGCACGCTACCTGCCCAGCACCGAGGGCATGCAGATCGGCGGCGACTGGTACGACCTGCTGCGGCTGCCGGACGGCCGGATCGGCCTGGTGATCGGCGACGTCCAGGGCCACAACGCCGAGGCCACCGCCGTGATGGGCCAGCTGCGCAGCGGTCTGCGCGCGTACGCCACCGACGGCCACGACCCGGCCGCCACCCTGGCCCGGACCAGCCGGCTGCTGTCCGAACTCGACACCGACCTCTTCGCCACCTGCCTCTACCTCACCCTCGACCCCGCAGACGGGACGGTCCGGGCGGCCCGGGCCGGTCACCCCTCGCCGGTCCGGATCGCGCCGGACGCCCCGGCCGTCGAGCTGGACCTGCCGGGCGGCCCACCGCTGGGCGTGGACCCGGGGCAGCCGTACCACCTGACGGTCGGGCACCTGGCGGTCGGCGAGACGCTGCTGGTCTACACGGACGGGCTGGTCGAGGACCGCGAGGAGGACTACGACGAGTCGGTGCAGCGGATGCTCGGCGGGCTGGAGCTGTGGGCCCGGCAGGCCGGTCCGGTCCGGCTCGGCCCGGCCGCCGCCCTGGAGCGCCTCGCCGACCTGCTGACCCTCAACGTGACCGAGCGCCGCTCCCGGCCGGACGACGTCGCTCTGCTGTTGCTGCACCGGAGTTCGCCGGTTCAGTGAGCCTCCGACGGGGCCGGGGGAGCGGCCCCGGGCGGGGCGCGGCCGGGCCGGAAGCAGGTCGGATTGACGTCGTATGGACGGGATATTGACGAGATCCGGTCACTTGGCGAGATCCGTTCACACCTTCGTAGGATCATCACCCTAGAATTCGCGGCGTGACGATGACTCAGTGGTGTGCAACGGCAACCGGCGTTCTCGCCGCCCTCGCCCTCGTGGCCGCCGCCCGCTACCGCGCCGTCTCCGTCACCCAGCGCCGCCGGGCCGACCGGCAGCAGCGCGAGAACGCCCGCCTCCAGGAGCAGCTCGCCGTCGAACTCGCCCGCCGGGGCAGCGAACTGGCCGCCGTCCAGCAGGAGCAGGAACTCAACGCCTCCACCCAGCGGGCCTTCCTCAGCGTGGCCCGCCGGATCCTCGTGATGGCCCACGACCAGCAGGCCCTGCTCGACGAGATGGAGCGCACCCACGACGACCCGGCGCTGCTGGAGGGCCTGCTCAAGGCCGACCACGCCGCCGCCCAACAGGCCCGCCTCGCCCAGACCCTGGCCGTCCTGTGCGGCGCCCGGGCCGGGCGGCACTGGCCCGAACCGGTCTCGCTGGAGGACGTGGTGCGCGGTGCCCAGTCGCGCATCCTGCCCTTCCAGCGGGTGGTGGTCCGCAGCCGGATCGAGACCGCCGTGGTCGGCGCCGCCGCCGAGGCGCTCATCCACGCCGTGGCCGAGCTGCTGGACAACGCCACCCGCTACTCACCGCCCAGCACCCAGGTGTTCGTCACGCTGATGCCCGTCCACAACGGCGCCGTCGTCGAGATCGACGACGGCGGCGTCGGGATGCCCGAGCCGGCCGTCGCCAAGGCGGCCTCGGCGCTGGCCGGCGGCACCTCGCTGGAGGTGTCCCGCCTCGGCGAGGTACCGCAGCTGGGCCTGGCCGCGGTCGGCCGGCTCGCCGAGCAGTACGGGTTCCGGGTCACCCTCAGTTCGGCGCCCTCCCCGTACGGCGGGGTCCGGGTCGTGGTGCTGCTGCCGAACGCGCTGCTCACCGAGCCGCTCCCGCCGACCGTCCCGGGCCTCGGCCCCGACGACCCGGCGTTCCCGGCCGACCCCCACCGGAACCCGGCCTCCCCCTACCCGGGCGGACATCCGCGGACCCCCGCACACCCCCTGGTGGAGACCCCGCCGGCCGGCCCCGCCGCTCCGCCGCCGCTGCCCCGCCGGAGCCACCGGCGCGACCGCTCCAACCGCCACGCCTCGCCGGCCGCTCCCCCGCCGGCGCCCGCCCCGCCCTACCGGTCGGCGCAGGATGCCCGGGCGTTCATGGCGATGTTCCAGGCCGGCACCGCCGACGGCCGGTCGGCCGCCCGGACGCAGGCCCAGCCCCACCGTTCCCTGCCCGCTTCCCCCCAGCTCCCCCAGCGCTTCGGAGAGTTCCATGACCACCACCCCTGACCTCGGCTGGCTGCTCGCCGACATCATCTCCGTCCCCGAGGTCCAGCACGCCGTCGTGGTGTCCAACGACGGCCTGGAGATCGGCCGCAGCGCGGGCATCCTGCGCGAGGACGCCGAGCGGCTCGCCGCCGCCTGCTCGGGCCTGCAGTCGCTGGCCCGCGGGGTCGCCCAGGGCTTCGGCGGCCACGGCAGCGCCACCCGCCAGATCGTCATCGAGTACGGCGGCGGCTACCTCTTCGTGGTCGCCGCCGGGGCCGGGGCCCACCTGGCCGTGGTGACCGGCGAGGCGGTCGACGCCGGCCTGGTCGCCTACCAGATGCAGGTCCTCGTCGAGCGGATCGGCAGCCACCTCACCAGCCCGCCGCGCGTCGATCACGCGGCGGGGGGCCGGCGGTGAACGGGCCGGTCCGGCCCTATGTGATCACCGGCGGACGCAGCCGGCCCACCCGGTCCGCGCTCGCCGTCGAGAGCCTGGTCAGCGCCTTACCCGACCGGCCCGACCTCCCCGAGGACGCCCTGCTCAACCGCGAGCACCAGCGCATCCTGGACCTCTGCCGCAGCCTGCTGTCGGTCGCCGAGGTGGCCGCCTACCTCGGGCTGCCGCTCGGCGTCGTCAAGGTGCTGGTCGGCGACCTCTGGGACCTCGGCGCCGTCCAGGTGCTCCCGCCCGTCCCGCAGGCCGAACGCCTGCCCGCAACCCTCCTGGAAGAGGTGCTCGTTGGCCTCCGCCAACTCCGCTGACCCGCGCACCGCCGAGCCCTCGGCGCCGGAGCCCCAGTACCTGCCGCCGTCCGTCCAGGGCGCCGTGAAGATCCTGGTCACCGGCCCGTTCGGGGTCGGCAAGACCACCCTGGTCGGCGCACTGAGCGAGATCACGCCGCTGCGCACCGAGGAGACCATGACGGCCGCCAGCAGCGGCATCGACGACCTCACCGGGCGGCCGGGCAAGACCACCACCACGGTCGCGCTGGACTTCGGCCGGATCACGCTCAACCCCCGGCTCGCCCTCTACCTCTTCGGCACCCCCGGGCAGCAGCGGTTCTGGCCGCTCTGGGACGACCTGTCGCGCGGCGCGCTCGGCGCCATCGCGATGGTCGACCTGCGCCGCCCGGACGAGAGCTTCGACGTGCTCGGCCGGCTGGAGGAGCAGCGGATCCCGTTCGCGGTCGCCGTCAACACCTTCCCGGACACCCCGAGTTACCCCGAGGAGGAGCTGCGCTCCGCCCTCGACCTGCTGCCCGACGTACCGATCCTGTACTGCGACGCCCGGGACCGCCGGGCCGCGTACGACCTGCTGATCGACTTCGTCGACCATCTGCACTCCACCGCCGTACTGGAGCTCCAGCGATGACGACCCCCGACCCGGGCACGGCCGTTCCGCCGTCCGCCGGGCAGCTGTCCGCACCCCCCGGCTGCCCGGCGCACGCCGCCGGGACCCTGCCCGCCGGGGTGCCGCTGCCCCGGCTGTACGGCGCCGCCGTCGCCGACGACCCGCACGGCCTGTACGCCCGGCTGCGGGCCCAGTACGGCCCGGTCGCGCCGATCGAGCTGGAGCCGGGGGTCGAGGCCTGGCTCGTGCTCGGCTACCCCGAACTGCTCGAACTCACCCGCAACGAGGCGCTGTTCTCCAAGGACTCGCGCCGCTGGAGGGTCCCCGCCGAGGGCCGGCTGGCCGCCGACTCCCGGCTGCTGCCGATGACCGCCTGGCGTCCCACCCTGCTCAACCTGGACGGCGCCGAGCACCAGCGGCTGCGCGCCGCCGTCGCCGACACGCTGGCCGAGATCGACCACCGCCAGCTGCGCGAGACCACCGAGGCCGCCGCCGACGCGCTGATCGACAGCTGGGGCCCGGACGGCACCGCCGACCTGATCGCGCAGTACGCCCGCCGGCTGCCGCTGCTGGTCTTCACCCAGCTGATCGGACTGCCCGCCGAGGCCGGACCGCACCTGGTCGGGCTGATCAGCCACTTCGTCGACAGCAGCAAGGACTCCGTGCGCGCCAGCGCGGAGTTCCAGGCGATCCTGGTCGACCTCGTCCGGCGCCGCCGCGCCACGCCCGGGGCCGACCTCACCTCCTGGCTGCTGGCCCACCCGGCCGCGCTCAGCGACGAGGAGGCGGTGCACCACCTGGTGGTGATGATGGTCGCGGGCAACGAGACCACCATCAACTGGACCGGCAACACCCTGCGGCTGCTGCTCACCGACCGCCGGTTCCGGGCCACCCTGACCGGCGGCCGGCTCACCGTCTCCGACGCGCTGGAGGAGGTGCTCTGGCGCGACCCGCCGACGCAGAACTTCCCCGGCCGGTGGGCGACCGGCGACACCGTCCTCGGCGGCCAGTACATCAGCGCCGGCGACATGCTCGTGCTCGGCCTGGCCGCGGCCAACGCCGACCCGGCCGCCCAGGGCGTCTCGGCCGCCGCGCACGGCTCGCTCGGCGGCAACCGGGCGCACCTGGCCTGGGGCGCCGGCAAGCACGTCTGCCCGGCCCAGCACCCGGCCCGGATCATCGTCGAGACCGCCGTCGAGACCCTGCTGCACCGCCTTCCCGATCTCCAACTGGCCGTACCGCCCAGCGAGTTGGCCTGGCGCCGGTCGCCCTGGTCACGCGCCCTGGTCAGCCTGCCGGTGCTCTACAGCGCCTTCACCCCGCCCCGCCCGCCAGCCCCCGAGAGGCCGTCATGGACACCGCCGCCCCTGAGCTCGACCGACCCGGCCACCGACCCGAGCCCATCCGGCTCGACCCCTTCGGACGGGACCAGCACGGAGAGAACGCCCGGCTCCGGGAGGCCGGCCCGGCGGTCCTGGTGGAACTCCCTGGCGGGGTGGTGGTCTGGGCGATAGCCCGGCACGACACCCTCCAGGAGCTGCTCGCCGACCCCCGGGTGGGCAAGAACCCGCAGCTCTGGACCGCCTTCACCGAGGGCCGGCTGCCCGAGGGCTGGCCGCTGCTGAACTTCGTCACCGTGCCGGGCATGATCACCGTGGACGGCGAGGACCACCGGCGGCTGCGCGGCCTGGTCACCCAGGCCTTCACCCCGCGCCGGGTCGCCGAACTGCGGCCCGCCGTCGAGTCCCGCACACGGGCGCTGCTCGACGACCTCGCCGGGCTGGAGGGCCCGTTCGACCTGCGCGAGCACTTCGCCTACCCGCTGCCGATGCAGGTCATCGGCGAACTGCTGGGCCTGCCGCCCAAGCAGCAGGACGAACTGCACGAGCTCTCCGACACCCTGGTCTCCAGCTCCGCCACCCCGGCCGCCGCGATCGCCGCCCAGCGGGGGCTCCAGGCGCTGCTCGCCTCCGTGGTCGAGGCCAAGCGCGCCGAACCCGGCGACGACCTGACCACCGACCTGATCGCCGCCCGCGAGTCCGGGGACCGGCTCAGCGAGCAGGAGCTCGTCGGCACGCTGCTGCTGATGCTGGTGGCCGGGCACGAGACCACCCTCAACCTGATCACCAACGCCGTCCGTGCCCTGCTCTCGCACCCCGAGCAGCTGCGGCTGGTGCTCGACGGGGAGCAGCCGTGGTCCGCGGTGGTCGAGGAGACGCTGCGGTACGACTCGCCGGTCGGGCAGTTCCCACTGCGGTACGCGACCGAGGACATCCCGGTGGGCGACGTGGTGATCCGGCGCGGCGAGGCGCTGCTCGCCTCCTACGCGTCCGCCGGCCGGGACGCCGCGCACTACCCGGACGCCGACCGCTTCGACATCACCCGGCAGCCGAACCGGCATCTGTCGCTCGGCCACGGCCCGCACTTCTGCCTCGGCTCCGGACTCGCCCGGATGGAGGCGGAGACCGCGCTGCGGTACCTGTTCGACCGCTTCCCGGGGATCGCCCTGGCCGAGGGGCCCGCGCCGGAGCCGATCGGGTCGTTCATCAGCAACAGCGTGCGGACGCTGCGGGTGACGGTCTGACGCCGCCGCGGTGACCTGAGGGCGGCCGGGTCGTTGGGGGTTCCATGAAGAAACTCGCCACCCTGGCCGCCCTCACCATGGCAGGCCTCGCCCTGGCCGCCCCGGCCGCGTCGGCCACGACCTCCACCGCCACGTCGCCGGACGCCCTGGACGGGCTCTCCAGCGGCCTCACCCTCTCCCCGGGCGACCTCGCCCTGAAGGAGGCCGGCAAGCTCCCGCTGGTCGGTCACGCCGCGCAGGAGGTGGAGGCGATCGGCACCAACCAGTTGACCCATCCGGGCCTCAGCGGGCAGATCGGCTGAGCGGTCCGGCGCGGGGACCCGGCGGTCCGGGAGCTCCCCTGTGGCTCCCGGGCCCCGTGGTCTCCCGGCTCTCCCGGCTCGCCCGGCTCGCCCGGCTCTCCCGGCTCTCCTTCCGAAGCGGCCGCCACCGCTGCGCGCCGCTCGGGGCGCACAGCGGCCGGCGTCCGTCGCCGACTTCGCGGTCGGGTCCGGACGCCGGCTCCGGGTCAGCCCTGCGCGAGGGCGTTCAGCTCCTGGTAGGTGAGCCCGCCGTCGAGCGCGGTGTACGTCCCCTCGGAGTACACCTCCTCGGCGGCGCGGCGCACCGCCGCGTACGCCGCCCTGGCCAGGCCCGGCCCGAGGCTGACCCGGGCCACGCCGAGCTTCGCCAGCTCCGGTACCGACGGTGAGCCCGGCCCGGCCAGGACGTTCAGCGGCGCCGGGACTGCGGCCACCAGGGCGGCGATCGTCTCCGGGTCCGCGACCCCGGGCACGAACACGCCGTCCGCGCCGGCCGCGACGTACGCCCGCAGGCGGTCGACGGCCTCGTCCAGCCGGCCGGCCGGGTCGCCGAGCTGCTTCAGGAACACATCGGTGCGGCCGTTGACGAAGAGCGGGACGCCGGCCGTGTCGGCGGCGGCCCGGGCGGCCGCGATCCGTTCGGCCGCCTCGGCGGCGGGGCGCCCCCCGTCCTCCAGGTTCACCCCGACCGCGCCGGTGCCGAGCAGCGCGGTGACGGTCTCGCCGACCTCGGCGGCCGTCGCGCCGAAGCCGCTCTCCAGGTCCGCCGTCACCGGCAGCGCGACCGAGCGCACGATCAGCGCGGTCTGGGCCAGCACCTCGGCGCGGTCGGCCGCGTCGCCGTCCGCGCTGCCGAGCGTCCAGGAGACGCTCGCGCTGGCCGTCGCGACGGCCCGGGCACCGGCGGCGGCGACCAGCCGGGCGCCCACCGCGTCCCACACGTTGGCGAGCACCAGGGGCTCGCCGGGGCGGTGCAGGGCGTGGAGGGCTCGGGCCAGCTCGTGCTGAGTGGTCGTCATGCCGGGCACCCTACTTCGCGGCGGGGCTGAGGCGGGAGGTGACGCCGATCCGGTTCCAGGAGTTGATGGCGATGATCAGCGCGATCAGCTGGGCCAGCTCGGCCTGCTCGAAGTGCTCGGCGGCCTCCTGGTAGACGGCGTCCGGCACGTGCCCCTGGGTCAGCAGGGTGACCGACTCGGTCAGCGCGAGGGCGGCCCGCTCCTTGGCGGTGAACCAGGACGTCTCCCGCCAGGCCGGCAGGGAGAGCAGCCGGTGGTTCTGCTCGCCGTTCTTCAGGGCGTCCGTGGCGTGCATGTCGATGCAGAAGGAGCAGCCGTTGAGCATCGACGCGTGCACCTTGACCAGCTCGGCGAGGACGGGGTCGACGCCCTGCCGGGCGGCGCGGTCCAGGGCGATCATGGCCCGGTAGAACTCGGGGGCGAGGTCGGGGAGGGAGATCCGCTGCTCGGGGGCGGACACGGTGGCGTTGTCGTTCGTCGTCATACCGGCCAGCCTAGGGTCCGACTGGACTGGCTCCCTGGCACATTCGGGCCGAGAGATCGTGGGCCACTTCACGGTCAGGGCAGGCCCTCGGGCGGCTCGCCCGAGTGTGGCACGGCGGGCGCCGGAGGGCGAGGGCCCGGACCTGCCCGGATCCGAACGACCGTGCGAGGATCGCGGGGAGGGTGGTACAGCCGGGCCGCCCGGGGTGGGCGAGGTCAGGGGGCCAGGATCGTGTGTACCGCGTTCGTCAGCATCGAACCGTCGGCATCGGTGCCCGTGCTGCTGCTGTCGGTGCGGGACGAGTACGCCGGGCGGCGGTGGTCCCCGCCGGACCACCACTGGCCCGCGCACCCGGCGGCCGTCGGCGGGCTCGACCTGGCGGCGGGCGGGACGTGGCTCGCCATCGAACCGGGGGCCGCGGTGCCCGGGGCCACGGAGCCGGGCACCGCGGGGCCGGCCGCGGCCTGTCTGCTGAACGGCTTCGGGGCCATGGCACCCGCCCGGGCCCGGCTCTCGCGCGGGGAGCTGCCGCTGATCGCCCTGCGGGACGGCGGCCTCGCCGGCGTCGACCTGGAGCGGTACGACCCGTTCCACCTCGTCCTCGCCGGCCGGGCCGGCGCACGGGTACTGAGCTGGGGCGGCAGCATCCTGGCGGAACGCGACCTGCCGGTCGGGCTGAGCGTGGTGCTCAACGACGGACCGGAGGGGCTGGCGGCGGACCGGACCGCGTCCGAACTGGTCCGCTCGCTGATGGCCGCCCGCGCCGCGCACTTCCGGGCCCGTTTCCGGGCCGCCGTCCGGCCCGCGCCGCGGCCCGGCCCCGCCACGACCGAGCAGGCCTGGGGCGCCTGGCTGCCGATCGTCTCCGGCGACGGCCTGGCGCTCGACGATCCGGCCGCGCTGGTCCAGCGGCGGGAGTTCGGCGACGGGCGGATCTGGGGCTCGTCCTCGATCTCGCTGCTCGCCTTCGGGCCCGACGGGCCGCGGTACGACTTCGGCCCGGCCCCGGTGACGGAGCCGGGCACGCCCGGCGGCTGGCGCCGGATCGGATAGACGAGTGGAGTAACTGGCAGACTCCCCCGTCCCGGCCGGGGCGAGTCGTTCAGCCCTGCGCCCGGGCCTCCAGCCAGCGCCTCGCGAGGGTCGCGTTGACGGTGTAGAAGAACTCCGACTTGAGCCCCGGCTCGCTGGTGAGCGCCTCCACCCAGGTCATCGGCCAGTTGCGGCGGTGGTAGTGCCGGTGCACCGCCCGGGTGAAGGCGGCGAGGTTGCCCTGCAGGCTCTTCTTCTCCAGGCCCAGCCGGGTGGCCAGTTCGGTGTAGCTCACCCGCGCGTCGGGCTGGGTGGCCAGCACGTCCAGCACCCGGGCCACCACCTGCACCGATCCCAGCGGCTCGATCATCAGCCGGCGGAAGTCCTCGACGGTCCACTCGACGACCGGGAGCTTGCCGGGCTCCCCGGCCGCCCCCTCCTCCGGCGCGGCCGGGGGCGCCGGAGGAGCGCCGCCCGCCCCGGCGGCCGTCGGGGCACTCGCCGTGGCGCCGGTCAGCCCGGCCAGGTAGGCGTACACCTGTGTGACGTACTGACTCGGCACCGGTACCGAGACGAACTGCGGCTGGTCGTCCTGCGACATGTGGTCCTCCCCTGGTGTGGCCGCCGGCCCTGTTCCCTGGCGACAGCCCTGATCCTGACAGACCGCCAGTCACCTTGTCCAGCCTTTACTGCCAGTTACTTCCGGCCTATCTCGCTTCCTCTCCCGGCTACTCCATCGATTCGGTCCCACCGGTCGCCCCAGTGAGCCGCTTCCCGGGACGAAGGGGAACGCACCCCTTCGGTGGCCGGTGGACGTTCCGGTCGGGGCGGCGGGCGCGTAGGTGCGCCCGCCGCCCCGCTCAGCCGCTCAGCCGCTCAGCCGCCGAGGATCGGCCCCAGGTCGATCCGGGCCAGCCGCTCCGGATCGGTGAGGATGTCGAGCGCGGTGACCCGGCCGTCCCGGATGGTGAACGCCATGAGCGACAGCGGCTTGCCGTCCGCGAAGGACAGCACCCCGGGCGCGCCGTTGACGAGCACCGGGCGGGCGTTCTCGGCGAAGCGGGCGAAGGTGATCGCCTGCGAGGCGACCTCGGCCGCGCCGCGGCGCAGCGTGCTCGGCCGCAGGGCGCCGCCGTCCGAGCGGGCCACGATCCCGGGGTCGAGCAGCGCGAGGAGGGCGTCGAAGTCGCCGCCGCGCGCGGCGCTGAGGAAGGCGTCCACCACCTCGCGGCGGCGGTTCAGGTCGCCGTCCTGGGCGGGCGCGGCGCCCTGGACGCGGCGGCGGGCCCGGCTGGCCAGTTGGCGGGTGGAGGCGGAGGTGCGGCCGAGGATCGGCGCGATCTCGTCGAACGGGACGGCGAACAGGTCGTGCAGGACGAAGGCGAGCCGCTCCGCCGGGGCGAGCGTGTCCAGCACGATCATCAGCGCGATCCCGACCGAGTCGGCCATCAGGAGCTCCTGCTCCGGGTCGACGACGCCGAAGGCGCCGACCACCGGATCGGGCAGCCGGACCGCGCCCTCCTGCCCGTCCGGCCCGTCCAGCGGGTCCTCACGCCGCGCGGTGCGCGAGCGCAGCAGGTCCAGGCAGACCCGGCCGACCACGGTGGTCAGCCAGGCGCCGAGGTTCTGCACGGCGCTGACGTCCGAGCGGTCCAGCTTCAACCACGTCTCCTGGACGGCGTCCTCGGCCTCGCTGAGCGAGCCCAGCATCCGGTAGGCGACCGCCCTCAGTTGGAGCCGGTGCTCCTCGAACTGCCCGGCCAGACATTCGTTCCCGCTCACCTGTCACATCCCCGTTCCGCGATCCGTCGGTGCAGTGAAGGACGATAACCGGCCCGGCGCGCAAGGCACTCGGGCTCCTGACGCGACGGAGGAAACGCCGTGACCGCTCGGATGAAGAACCCCGCGATGGTCCTGCCCGACGCGATGAAGGGCATCCAGAACATCTACAAGGCCATGTACCAGGGCGGCATCCCGCCCCAGATCCTGGAGCTGGTGCACCTGCGGGCCAGCCAGATCAACGGCTGCTCCGCGTGCGTCTTCGCCGGCGTGACCAACGCGAGGAAGGCCGGTGAGACCGACGAGCGCCTGCACGCCGTCGCCGCCTGGCGCGAGGCCCCCTTCTTCACCGGGGAGGAGCGCGCGGCCCTCGCCCTGACCGAGGCGGCCACCCGGCTGGCCGACCGTTCCGGCCCGGCCGTGCCGGACGCGGTCTGGGACGAGGCCGCCGACCACTTCAACGAGGAGCAGCTCTCCGCGATCATTCTGATGATCGGCCTGACCAACCTCTTCAACCGGCTGAACGCCACCATCCAGGAGCCCGCCGGCGCGACCTGGGGCTGACCGCGGTGCGGGCCCGCGCACCGGCACCGACCGGCGGCGCGGGGGCCGGGGCCGCCGCCCGGCCGCCCGCGGCCACGCGATAATCCCCTACGGACACAACCCGGACGGCACAGCGCCCCGCACGGATCGGCCCTCCCCATGAGCACCACCTCCTGGACCGCGTTCGGCGGCGACCTGCACCTCGACCTCAGTGGCCGGCGGGCCGCCGGAGTCGGCCTGCGGGCGGCCCTGGAGGACGCGCTGCGGGAGGCCGTGCAGGACGGCCGGCTGGCCCCGGGGACGCGCCTGCCCTCCTCCCGGGCGCTCGGCGAGGACCTCGGGATCGCCCGCAACACCGTGGTCGAGGCGTACGGGCAGCTGACCGCCGAGGGGTGGCTCGCCTCGCGGCAGGGCTCGGGCACCACGGTGGCCGGGCGGACCGCCCCGCGGTCCGGCCGTCGCCCGGCCGAGGCGCCGCCCGAGCGCCGGACCGCCCGCCACGACCTGACGCCCGGGCGGCCGGACGTCTCGCTCTTCCCGCGCACCGCCTGGCTGACCGCCGCGCGGCGGGCGCTCGCCACCGCGCCGCACGAGGCCTTCGGCTACGGCAGCCCGCTCGGGCGGATCGAGCTGCGGCAGGCGCTCACCGACTACCTCGCCCGGGTGCGCGGCGTCCGGACCGACCCGGACCACCTGCTGATCTGCTCCGGCTTCACCCAGGGCATCGGCCTCCTCTGCGCCGCCCTGCGCGAGCGCGGTCCGGCCCGGACGCGCGGGACCCGCACCCTGGCGGTCGAGGGGTACGGGCTGCCCCCGCAGCGCGAGATGGTCCGGGCCGCGGGGCTGACCCCGGCGCCGCTGCCGGTGGACTGCGCGGGGGCCCGGACGGACCTGCTCGGCGCCCGGCGGGACGCGGCCGTCCTGCTCACCCCCGCCCACCAGTACCCGACCGGCGCCGCGCTGGCCGCCGAACGCCGGTCGGCGGCCGTCGGCTGGGCCCGCGAGCAGGACGGGTACGTGATCGAGGACGACTACGACGGCGAGTTCCGCTACGACCGGCAGCCGCTCGGGGCGATGCAGGCGCTCGACCCGGAACGGGTGGTGTACGCGGGCACCGCGGCCAAGAGCCTGGCACCCGGCCTGCGGCTGGCCTGGCTCGCCCTGCCGGACGCCCTGGTCGAGCCGGTGGCCCGGCGGAAGCAGCTGGCGGACACCATGTCCCCCGTGCTGGACCAGCTGACCCTCGCCGAGCTGATCACCTCCGGCACCTACGACCGGCACGTGCGCCGCTGCCGGCTGCACTACCGGCGGCGCCGCGACGCGCTCGTGGCGGCACTGGCCGAACGCGCCCCGCACGTCCGGGTGACGGGCATCGCCGCCGGGCTCCACGCCGTGCTGCAACTGCCGCCCGGGGCGCCGACGGAGGCCGAACTGCTGGCCCGCGCCGGGGCGCTCGACCTGGCCGTCACCGGCCTCTCCTGGCACCTGGCCGACCCGGCGCTCGCCCCGGACGCCTCGCCGGCCCTGGTGGTCGGCTACGCCACGCCGCCCGACCGGCTCTTCCCGGCCGCCCTGGACGCGCTCTGCGAGCTGCTGCGGACGGCCTGACCGGGCCGGTCCGGTTCGTTGAACAGCTTTACCCCACCGGCTACTTGTTCCGGTTGCCCAGCTCGAAGAGCAGCATGATGAAGCCGGCGAAGGCGTGCGTGGCGACCATGTAGATCAGCACCCGGATGCCGACCCGGCGGTTGGCCCACTTGCCGGCGTCGACGGTCTTCGGCGCGTCGGCGGCGGCCGCGACGGGAGCCGCGGCGGCGTCGGCGGTAA
The DNA here is from genome assembly GCF_040630835.1 of Kitasatospora sp. NPDC005751. NCBI lineage: Bacteria > Bacillati > Actinomycetota > Actinomycetes > Kitasatosporales > Streptomycetaceae > Kitasatospora > Kitasatospora sp. NPDC005751. The sequence continues at coordinate 120,489 of NZ_JBEXYC010000014.1, read as the reverse complement.
CGGTGGTGGCGGTGGTGGCGGTGGTGACGGTGGTGGGATCAGCCATGGGAGATCTCCTCCAGGAGGTCCGACGGTGGGTCAGTGCGGGGCTGCGGGGCCGCCGCCGAGGCAGAGTTCGCCGCCGGGGCTCTGCAGCAGGGTGTGCACGAAGAGCAGCTCCACCCCGTCCGCCGAGTCGGCGGCGATGCAGTGCGGGGTGAGCGAGTCGAAGTGCGCGGAGTCGCCCTCGTCGAGCAGGTGGGTGCGGTCGCCGAGGGTCAGCCGCAGCCGGCCCTGCAGGACGTACAGCCACTCCTCACCGGGGTGGACCCGGACCACCGCGTCCTGCACGCCCGGGGGGACGTGCACCCGCAGCGCCTGCATCGCCCGCCCGGGCGCGCCGGCCCGGCGGTAGCCCCAGCCGCCCGCGCGACCGGGGTCGATCGCGCCGCCGCGCACCACCGGGTCCGCCTCGGCCGGGGCCTCGCCGAGGAGGCCGGAGACGGAGGTGCCGTAGGCGCGGGCGAGTCCGAGCAGGACGGGCAGTGAGGGCTGGCGCCGGCCGGTCTCCAGCCGGGACAGATAAGCTGGGGAGAGTCCGACCCGGGAGGCGGCGACCTCCAGGGTGAGGCGGCTGCCGAGCCGGTGCTCGCGCAGCCTCGCGGCGAGGCCGGCGACCTCCAGGTCGTCGGTCCGGTCGCCGGGGGTGGAGGGGCCGGCTGGGCTGGTGGTCATGTGACCAGTGGACACCCCGCCTGCCGTACGGGCAAGAAACTTGCCTCAGAGGCAAACCACCGCGCGTCCCCCTCGACGGGGCTGGACCGGCCCTACGGGCGGGGGATGTTCCGCAGGTTGCTCCGGGCCAGGTCGATCATGCGGCCGACCCCGCCGGAGAGCACCGTCCGCCCGGCGGCCAGCGCGAAGCCCTTCAGCTGGGCGGCCGTGATGCGCGGCGGGATGGAGAGCGCGTTGGGGTCGGTGACCACGTCCACCAGCGCCGGACCGGGCCGCTCCAGCGCCTCCGTGAGCACCTCCCGCACCCGCGCCGGGTCGGTCACGCGCTTGGCCGGGATGCCCATCGCCCGGGCGATCCCCGCGTAGTCCACGTCCCCGTTGTCGATCTCCGCCTCGGGGTAGCCGGAGACCAGCATCTCCAGCTTGATCATGCCGAGCGCGCCGTTGTTGAAGACCACCGTCTTCACCGGCAGCCGGTGGCGCACCACCGTGAGCAGTTCGCCGAGCAGCATCGAGAGCCCGCCGTCCCCGGACATCGAGACGACCTGCCGGCCGGGGCAGGCCAGCTGGGCGCCGATCGCGTGCGGCAGCGCGTTGGCCATCGAGCCGTGCAGGAAGGAGCCGATCACCCGGCGGCGGCCGTTGGGCTGGAGGTAGCGGGCGGCCCAGACGTTGTTCATCCCGGTGTCCACGGTGAACACCGCGTCGTCGGCGGCGACTTCGTCCAGCACCGAGGCGACGTACTCGGGGTGGATCGGCAGGTGCTTCTCGATGTCCCGGGTGTAGGCGCCGACGACGTCCTCCAGCGAGCGGCAGTGCTTGTCCAGCAACTCGTCCAGGAAGGCGCGGTCGTCCCTGGGCTCCAGCAGCGGCAGGACCGCGCGCAGGGTGGCCGAGACGTCGCCGTGGACGGCCAGCTCCAGCGGGGTGCGGCGGCCGAGCCGGGTGGCGTCGTGGTCCACCTGGACGGTGCGGGCCTGCGGGAGGAAGGAGTCGTAGGGGAAGTCGGTGCCGAGCAGCACGACCAGGTCGGCGGAGTGCAGCGCCTCGTGGCAGGCGCCGTAGCCGAGCAGGCCGCTCATGCCGACGTCGAACGGATTGTCGAACTGGATCCATTCCTTGCCGCGCAGGGAGTGCCCGACCGGCGCGTTCAGGGCCTGCGCGACCGCCATCACCTCGGCGTGCGCCCCGCGGACGCCCGCGCCGCAGAACAGGGTGACCTTGCGGGCCCCGTTGAGGGCGCGGGCGAGCGCCCGGACCTGGTCCCAGGGCGGCGCCGCGACCGCCTGCTCGGTGAGGAAGTGGCTGCTGCCGGTCGGCCCGGCGGCCGGCAGCGCGGCGATGTCGCCGGGGAAGGCCAGGACGGAGACGCCGTGCGCGCCCAGCGCGTGCTGGATCGCGATCCGCAGCAGCCGGGGCAGCTGCGCGGGCGTGGACACCGTCTCGCACCAGCTGCTGCAGTCGGTGAACACCCGCTCGGGGTGGGTCTCCTGGAAGAAGCCGGTGCCGATCTGCCCGGACGGGATGTGCGAGGCCAGCGCCAGCACCGGCAGGCCGCTGCGCTGGGCGTCGTACAGGCCCTGGATCAGATGGGTGTTGCCGGGCCCGCAGGAGCCCGCGCAGACGGCCAGCCGCCCGCTCAGCTCGGCCTCGGCGGCCGCCGCGAAGGCGCCGGCCTCCTCGTTGCGGACGTGCACCCAGCTGATCCCCTCGGCCCGGCGGATGGCGTCCACCACCGGGTTGAGGCTGTCCCCCACCACGCCGTAGACCCGCTCCACCCCGGCCTGCCGGAGCACCTCGACCATCTGCTCGGCCACACTCACCACGGGGCGCTCCTTCACCGGCCGCCGGTTGCCACGGGACACCTGCACCCTCCGGCGGAGCGCCCCGCGCCGCACCCCGGCCGGGGCCGAAGGGGTGACGGGCGGGGCCGGGCGTCACTCGGCCGCGAGGTGCTCCGGCCCGGGGCCGAGGGTGCCGCCGATCACCCCGGCCTGCGGCTGGCGCCGGGCCGGCTCGCGGCCCGGCGGCTGGCTGCACCGCTCCTGGGCGGGCGGCACGGTGGTCGGCAGGGTGACCGGCGACCCGACCTTCACCTGCACCCCCTCGCCGTCGTGGCGCAGGTGGATCACCTCGCCGCGGCGCAGCGTGTACGTCGTGCCCGCGTGGGTGATCCGCACCCCGAGCAGCTGGCCCCGCACCATCAGCGAGAAGCTCAGCCGCATCAGCCCGGGTGGCAGCCGGGGCCGGAAGGAGAGTGCCTCGCCGTGGTCCCGCAACCCGCCGAACCCGGCCACCAGGGCGATGCAGGCCCCGGCCAGCGAGGCCATGTGCAGACCGTCGCCGGTGTTGCCGCCGAGGTCGTGCAGGTCCATCAGGGCGGCTTCGGCGGTGTAGTCGAACGCGAGGTCCAACTGTCCGACCTCGGCCGCGATCACCGCCTGGGTGCAGGCGGACAGCGAGGAGTCGCGGACGGTCAGCCGCTCGTAGTAGGCGAAGTTGCGGGCCTTCTGCTCGTCGGTGAACGCGTCCCCGCGCACCTGCATGGCGAGCACCAGGTCGGCCTGCTTCACCACCTGCTTGCGGTACAGGTCGAAGTACGGATAGTGCAGCAGCAGCGGGTAGTTCTGCGCCGGGGTGTGCTCGAAGTCCCAGACCTGGTGGTCGGTGAAGCCGTCGGCCTGCGGGTGGACGCCGAGGTTCTCGTCGTACGGGACGAACATCGCGGCGGCGGCGTCCCGCCAGGCGGCGGTCTCCTCGGTGTCCACCCCGAGCGCGGCCGCCTCGTGCGGGTGCCGGGCGGCGGCCTCGGCGGCGGCGCGCAGGTTGCTCTGCGCCATCAGGTTGGTGAACACGTTGTTGTCGGCGACGGCGCTGTACTCGTCCGGACCGGTGACGCCCTCGATGCGGAAGTTGCCGGCCGCGTCGTGGTGGCCGAGCGAGCGCCACATCCGGGCCGTCTCGACCAGCAGCTCCAGCCCGTACTCGCGCTCGAACTCGACGTCCCCGGTGGCCCGCACGTAGCGGGCGACGGCGGCCGCGATGTCCGCGCCGATGTGGAACGCCGCCGTACCGGCCGGCCAGTAGCCGGAGCACTCCTCGCCGCGGATCGTCCGCCAGGGGAACACCGCTCCGGCGAGGCCGAGTTGGACCGCGCGCTCGCGGGCCAGCGGCAGCGTGGTGTGCCGCCAGCGCAGCGCCTGGTTGACGGCGCTCGGCAGGCAGTAGGTGAGCACCGGCAGGACGAAGGTCTCGGTGTCCCAGAAGCTGTGCCCGTCGTAGCCCGGGCCGGTCAGCCCCTTGGCGGGGATGGCCCGTTCCTCGCTGCGGGCGCCCGCCTGGAGGACGTGGAAGACGGCGAACCGGACGGCCTGCTGGAGCTCGACGTCGCCCTCGACCTCGATGTCGCTGGTCTCCCAGAACTCCTCCAGGAACCCGGCCTGTTCGGTCACCAGGCCGTCCCAACCGGTGTACCGGGCGGCGGTCAGCGCGGCCTCCACCTGGTCCCGCACGGCGGGCAGCGAGCGGGTCGCGGACCAGCCGTAGGACATGAACTTCACCAGCCGCAGCTTCTCGCCCGGTTCGAGCAGGGTGGTGACGCTGATCCGGCAGTTGTCCGCCTCGGCCTCGGCGACGGTGTCCAGCCGGTCCGGGCCGTCGATGATGTGGTCCATCCCGGCCGCGACCCGGATGCCGCTGTAGCGGGTCCGGTGCACCAGGACGGCCTTGGTGCCGCCCGCGTGGTGCGCCTCGGCGAGCAGCGGCGCCTCCAGCACGGCGGAGGCCCGCGGGTCGCTCTCGGCGCCGCCGGGCAGCTGCTCGTTGGCGACCAGCTCCGACTGCAGGACGATCCGGACCGGACCGTCCACCGCCTCCACGGTGTACTCCACGGCGGCGATCGCCCGCTGGGTGAGGGAGACCAGCCGGGTCGAGTGCACCTTGATGGTCCGACCGGCCGGGGAGGTCCACTCCGCCTCGCGCCGCAGCAGCCCGGTCCGGAAGTCCAACCAGCGCCGGTGGCTGAGCAGTTCGCCGTAGCGCAGGTCGAAGGGCTCGTCGTCCACCAGCAGCCGGATGATCTTGCCGTTGGTCACGTTGATGACGCTCTGGCTGGACTCCGGGTAGCCGTAGCCGCCCTCGCCGTACGGCAGCGGCCGCAGCTCGAAGACGCCGTTCAGATAGGTGCCGGGGAGGCCGTGCGGCTCGCCCTCGTCCAGGTTGGCGCGCAGGCCGATGTGGCCGTTGGAGAGCGCGAAGACGGACTCGGCGCGGGCCATCGCACCCAGGTCGAGGCCCTGTTCGGTGATCTGCCAGGGATCGACGGCGAAGTTGTCCAGCCCGGTCATGCCGCACCTCCTTCGAGCAGCTCGGCGAGGTCGGCGACGACCACGGTGGCGCCGTGGCGGCGCAGTTCGTCGGCCTGGCCGGTGCGGTCCACGCCCACCACCGTGCCGAAGCCGCCGGCCCGGCCGGAGGCGACCCCGGCGAGCGCGTCCTCGAAGACCGCGGCGTGCGCGGGCTCGACGCCCAGGGCCCGGGCGGCGGCCAGGTAGGTGTCCGGCGCGGGCTTGCCCGGCAGGCCGTCCCGCTTCGCCACCACGCCGTCCACGACCACCTCGAACAGCTCCTCGATGCCGGCGGCGCGCAACACGTCCCGGCAGTTGGCGCTGGAGGAGACCACCGCGGCGGGCAGCCCGAGCCCGCGCAGCCGCCGCACGTAGGCGACCGAACCGTCGTACGGCTGGACGCCCTGCTCGCGGATCATCCGCAGCACGGTCTCGTTCTTGGCCAGGCTGACGCCGTGCACGGTGCGGGCACCGGGCGGGTCGGCGTCGGTGCCCTCGGGGAGGTCGATGCCCCGGCTGTGCAGGAACGCCCTGGTGCCGTCGAGTCTCGGGCGGCCGTCGACGTGGGTGTCGTAGTCGGTCACGGCGTCGAAGGGGACGAACTGCCCACCGGTGCGGGCCGCTTCGGCGCGCAGGAAGGCGTCGAAGGTGTCCTTCCAGGCCGCCGCGTGCACCTTGGCGGTCTGAGTGAGCACCCCGTCGAGGTCGAAGAGGAAAGCGCGGATGTCGTCCGGAAGCCCCAGCATGGGTGCAGTCTTACCCGCGAAACCGGGGAAGCCTCCCATTCCCGGCGGCGCGTCGCGGGAACGGGAGGCTTCCGGGGGCGCAGCGGCTACGGGGCGCTACGGCGCGATTACGGCGCGGTGGGCTACGCCGTGACGTGACTGGCTATGACGTGACGGGCTATGGCGTGACTGGCTACGGCGCGGTGGGCGAGGCGATCACCGCGAAGACGGCGCCCTGCGGGTCCTGGACGACGGCCATCCGCCCGGCCGCCATGTCGAACGGCGGCTGGAGCACCGAACCGCCGCCCCGGACCAGGGCGTCCACGGTGGAGTCGGTGTCGTCCACCGAGAAGTAGGTCAGCCAGTGCGGGGGCGTGCCGGGCGGCAGGTAGTCCGGGAGCCGCTGCATGCCGCCCACCGAGCGGTCGCCGACACTCAGCGAGTAGTACCCCTCCAGGCTCTCCAGGGCGGCCGGGCTCAGGCCCAGCGCCCGCTGGTAGAACGCTCCGGCCGCGTCGGTGTCGGTGGTGTTGAGCTCGTTCCAGACCAGCGCGCCGGGCTCGTTCACGACGCCCGCGCCGATGAAGTCGACCTTCTGCCAGACGCCGAACACCCCGCCGGTCGGGTCCGCCGCGACCAGCATCCGGCCGACGGTGCCGACGTCCATCACCGGGTACAGGATCGTGCCGCCGCTCTCGGCGACGGACCGGGCGGCGGCGTCGGCGTCGTCCGAGGCCAGGTAGGTGGTCCAGCCGACGGGCGGGAGGGGCTGGCCCTCGGGCGCCATCTGCGCCATGATCCCGGCCACCGGCTTCCCGTTCAGCGCGCACACGGCGTAGCCGCCGAACTCGGGCGGGCCGACCTCCCCCTGCCAGCCGAACAGGTCGCGGTAGAAGTCGAGGGCGGCCTGCTGGTCGCTCGCCATCAGGTCGATCCAGCACGGGGTGCCGGGCGCGTACGGAGCGGTCACTTCGGGCATTGCTGGGCCTCCGGGAGTACGGGTTCCTCGTCCTCCGCCACGACCGGCCGGGGTGCCCGGGGCCCGGGCCCCGGGCCGCGACGCGGGCGGAGGCCCGGGCGGCGGCGCGACCGGCGGGCGGTACACCGCCCACCTTCACCGGGCCACCGCGATCCCGCCACCGGACGGCGACCCGGCGGGCCACCCGGACGCGGGCGGCGGACGGGGGCCGCCGCGGGCGCTCTCCCGCCGGTCGGGTCAGCCGTAGGAGACGTCGGCGCAGATGTCCTCGTCCGCCGAGCGGGCGTCGTTGGTCACGCTGGTGGGCAGCGGGGCCGGCACCGAGGGGGCGGCCGCGACCCCGGGGGCCGCGGCGGTACCGGGGGCGGCCGCGCCACCGCCGTTCGCCGCCGCGAAGTCCTTGCCGACGATCACGGTGATGCCGGCCGACTTGGCCGCCTCGACGGTGGCCCCCGGGAACAGCTCGGCGACCTTCTCGGCGTTGGCCTTCTGCCCGGAGCCGTACTCGATCATCGTGGTCGCGTACTTGGTGCTGGCCGCCGGGCCGGCCTTGGTGGCGGTGAACTTGGCCGCCTTGAGCGCCTCGCTCGCCTTGCCGTCCAGCCCGGTGGTGGTGGTGCCGTTGTAGACGGACACCTTGACCGCGGCGTTGCCCGGGTCGGAGGCCGCGGCGGGCGGCGTGGTCGGCGCCGCCGGAGCGCTCGGCGAGCCGGCGTCGGTCGGTGCGGCCGGCGCGTCGGTCTGCTGGCCGGTGGCGTTCTGACCGTCGATGGTCCGGTCGGCCTTGAGGGCGTCCCAGAGCTTGTTGGCGTCCGGCTGGATGATGTCGATGTTCTTGTCCTGGGTGCGGTAGCGCCAGGGCAGCGTCACGAACTTGAGCTCGTGCATGTCGATGTTCTTCAGCGAGAGGCCGAAGGAGAGCAGCTTGTCGGCGGAGCCGAGGCCCGGGTCCACGGTCATCGACTTGGTGGCGGCGTCCGCGAGCGGGAGCAGCGTGGTGGGGTTGAGGCCCTGGCTCTTGATGCTGGAGGCGAGCGAGCCGAGGAAGGCCTGCTGCCGCTTCATCCGGCCGATGTCGGAGCCGTCCCCGATGCCGTACCGCAGCCGGACGAAGTTCAGCGCCTGCTGGCCCTCGACCTTCTGCTTGCCCTGCGGCAGGACGACGGCGCCCTTCTTGGGGAGCTTGGGGTTGATGTCGTTCTCGTAGATCGGCTTCGGCAGGCAGACGTCGACCCCGTTGACGGCCTTCGTCATCGCGGAGAAGCCCTGGAAGTCCACCACGATGGTGTGGTCCACCCGGATGCCGGTGAGCTTCTCCACCGTGTTCTGGGTGCAGGCGGGGTTGCCGTCGTCGCTCTCACCCTTCGAGAACGCCGCGTTGAACAGGTCGCTGGTGGCAGCCTTGGTCCACTTGCCGTCCGGGAGCTTGCAGGACGGGATCGCCACCATGGCGTTGCGGGGGATGGAGATCCCGACGGCGTGCTTGTGGTCCGCGTAGACGTGCAGCAGGATCGTGGTGTCCGAGCGGGCGCCGCCGTCCTCGCCGCCGCCCAGGTCGGCGTTGTTCTTGCCGCGGCTGTCCGAGCCGATCAGCAGGACGTTGACCGGCTTGTTGCCGTCCGCGTCGGGCTGCGCCTCCGGCGGCCGGTCGCCGGCTATCGCGTCCGCGTCGAAGGTCTTGATGTTGGCGTTGAGCTTGAGGTAGATCGCGCCGCCCGCGCCGGCCATCAGCACCAGCACACCGGCCGCCGACCAGGCGACGATCTTCTTCACGTTCTTCTTCGGCTTGCGGCTGTTGCGGGCCGCCGCCCGGCCACCGCCGGCCGCGGCCCCACCGGCACCGGCCGCACCGGCCGCGCCGGCCGCCCGGCCCCCCTTGCCCTGCGCCGCGCGCCGCGCCTGCGCCCGGCCTCCGGCCCGCGGCTGCGGCACCCCGCCGTCGCCGCCCTCGGCCGTGAGCGCGCCGGGCGCGTCGTCACCACGAGCCGGGCCCTCGCCCCACTGACCTGACATCCGTGTACCTTTCACCGGCCGACGCGACGCCCCACGACCGGGCACTCCGCATACAAGAAGGACGGTCCGGGCCGCCCCCAGGTTGCACATACGAAGGTCGTAATGACCGACGAACGCCCCCGCGACCCTTCCCACCCCGTCCCCCGGAGCCCCCGCAGGCACCACAAGCCCCTGTCGGAGCATACAAGCCGGTCGTATTATTCCAGCCGCCTCGCCACCCCCGTCCCCCGACCAGGACCCCACCCCCATCTCCCCCGGCCCCCAGGGCACTTCGGCCGAACGCCCGACCCCCACCAGCCGTCCGCGCTGGACCGCGAACCCCTGACGCACACTCACCCGCGCACCGGGCGGCGAGCCGCCCCGCCCGCCCGGCGGCCCGCTGCCGGAAACCCGAAAGGCCCCGGTCAGACATTGTCTGACCGGGGCCTTCACGGGTGGGCCGCCAGGGGCTCGAACCCTGAACCTACGGATTAAAAGTCTGAATGAGCCTGTGATGGCCCGTGTCGGCGCGTGCTGCCCTATGCCTTGCACTGCTGGTCAGAGCGGGTATGGCTTGACTTCTCGTCCGCTGCGGACAGCTCTCGTGGTGCCTCGTTATGGAGCGTTCGGGCCAGCAGCGGGCCAGCAGAAGAGCCCTGCCGAGCTGGGCTTTCGCCTGGCCGGCAGGGCTCCGAATGAAGCTCCTCGCTGGTGTCCATGCTACCCCGCCGGGGCCGCCGGGGCCCCTTCCGTTCCCGCGTCCGGGTCCTGCGGGTCTTCGCTGTACATCGGCTTCCGCCGGGCCCGCGGCACCATGCCGGCCGCCCGCTCGGCGACCTCCTTGTCGACCTCCGGCAGCAGCGTCGTGTAGGTGTCCGACGTCAGGGTGACCGTCGAGTGCCGCAGCGTCTCCTTGATGACGTGGATGTCACCGCCGCCGGCGTGGATCACGGTGGCCGCCTGGTGGCGCAGGTCTCGCAGGTTGATGGGCGGGAGGCCGGCCGCCTTGCGGATGCGGTGGAACGCGTCGGTGACCATCTGGGGGTGCAGCCAGGTCCCGTCCTCCTGGGTGAACACCTTCCCGGTGTCGATCCAGGACGGCGCCTTCTCCGGATCTCCGCCGGCGGCGAGGAACTCAGCCCGGGCGGCGAGTTGGCGGTCTCGCTCGGCGAGCTGGCGCACGCGATGCTCGCGGAGGACCTGGACGGTGACGGAGTCGAGGGCGATCGTCGCCGCGCTGCCGTCGGTCTTGGGCTCGGTCTCCATGGGCGTCCACCCGTCCTGGACGATCTCCTTCGCGACGGTGAGCTCGGCGCGGTCGAGGTCGGTGTTGTGCCAGTCGTGGCCGACGCCTTCGCCGCGTCGCAGGCCGCGGAAGGCGACGAGGTGGAAGAAGGCGTAGAGACGGTCCTCCTCGGCGGCGTCGAGGAACTCTCCGAGCTGCGGAAGGGTCCACACCATGACCGGGGACGGCTTCTCGCCGGTCAGCCGCCACCGCTGCACGTGCTGCTCGGTCCACAGGACGGCCTTCGGTCGCTTCCCGGAGGTCATCTCCAGGTGCTCCGCCGGGTTGTGCGTGATGAGCTGGCGCACGATCGCCGTGTTGAGCGCGGCCCGAAGGGTGGACCGGATGCGCTGGCGGGTCGCCGGGCCCGTGATCCGCCGGAACGGCTTCATCTCGGCGAGCTTCGCGCGCTCGGCCGCGATCCGGGCCCTCTCCTCCGGGGTGGGGACCCCCGGGCGGCCGGCGCGGCAGCGGGCGGCCTGCTCGCGCCTGGCCTGGTTCTCCGCGGCGATGGTCTCGTTCTCGTCCGCGATGGCGTCGAACATCTCGACCAGGTGGCCGGCGTTGAGCCGGTCGAGCCGCAGGTGCCCGAGGTGCGGCTTGAGGTGCACCCGGATGTGCGACTCGTAGCCGTTGGTGGTCGTCTTGCGGGTCTTCTTGCCGGCGAGCCAGGTGTCGAGCCAGTCGCCGACGGTGGTCTTGCCGTCGAGGGGGATTCCGACGCCGAGGCGACGCTGCACCTCGGCGGTGTCGGGAATGGGCGTCCGGCTCTTCGCGACGTCCGCGAGGAGGGCGGCGACACGCTGCGCGGCGTCCTCGTCGCCCTTGGCCATGTCGAGAATCGCCCTGACCTTGTCCAGGGCTTCCTGCGCCTTCGTGACCGTGTCGAACCCTGTGCGACGGAAGGTGCGACGCCGGCCTTCCCGATCCGCCGGGAGTTCCTGGCGGATCGCGGGCGAGCCATGGTTCTTCCTCGACAGATTCGCGCAGGCCGCTCCGAGGAGCTTTCCGTCCTCCGCGCGGCACTCGCATCGCTTATAAACCCCGCCACCGCGGCGAGCCATTGCCATGTTTACTCCTGAATTTCCTTGAGCCTCTCTAGCGATGTGACAGGCACTACTGCGATCGGCTCCATTTGACTTATGGCGTCCTGGACCGCCGCTGGGAGGTCGGGCAGATCGATTCCCAACGCCTGAATCCGCCTTCGGACCCGCATCAAACTATCGCAGACGCCATCAAGATTCTCTTTCGCCGAGGAGGTTGCCCACTCGGAGTGACTTACCTGCCCCTCCCACTCTTGAACCTTATGGTAAATCGGGCGAAGTACTGCCAGTTCGCCAAAGATCTCCATGTCCCGCATGGCCTGCACCACAGTGGTTCCCGAATCAGCTGTATCCGCCAGCTCCGCCTCCAGCTGGCGAACACGCTCGGCAGCGCGCTTATCCTCCTGTGACGGCTCCCGCAGCAGAGTCGCCGCCCTCGCCTCGCGGGCCATCTCTAGTCGTTTGATAGCTCGCAAAATCTTCCCAATAATATCTTCGTGTTGGCGAAAATAGTACAGCGGGTGATCTAGATATTCATCCCAAGACACACCTTCAGGGATTGCTCCGCCACTGAAATAGGAAGCCGCATCGAGGGGTGCAGCGGAAATCTTGGGGAGAATTTCGACAGACCTGCGGATCCCTACAGGGAAGAGGAGTGAAACAGGTGGCACCTCCAAAGCGCGCGAAAGGATGATGAGCTCAGCGACCGAGACGGTTGGACGGCGCTTGCTCTCCAAATTTGCGATGACAGAGCGAGGAATGGGCATGCCAAGCTCGGCACATCGGTCAGCAAGCTGCTGGGCGCTAAGTCCGCGAACCTTGCGCATCCGCTTCACCTCGTCGGAGATCACAGCAGCAACTGCAGCGGGCCAGTCGGACTGGGCGGCACTAGGTGTCATGGAGACAACGCTCCCACGGTTCCTGTGTCCGTACAAGACAACACAGCTTGACAGCGCCTCAGCCTGGGCAGACACTCGACTCACTTCCCACAGGATCAACTCCAGCGAGGATTGACACCTGATGACACAGCTCGACCAGGCGACGCCCGGGATCACTCGGGATCAGCTGCTCAGACTCCCACCCACCACCGACGTCGAGACCGCTTCCGCAGCCCTGGGCCTCGGACGGACGACCGGATACGCGCTGGCGAAGGCCAACCAGTTCCCGTGCCAGGTCATAAGAGCCGGCCGGTGCTACCGGGTCGTGACAGCGGATCTCCTCAGAGTCCTGCTGATCCGCCCAGACATGAGCGACGCCGCCGGGGCTGCCACCCCGACGGCGTCCGAGAGCAGCCCCTCCACCAGCGCGAACTAGTAGGACGGAGACACGCCTCATGAGCGATGTTCCCACAGCGACAATGACGTCGCACGAGCCCCTCGCCGGGTTCACGACAGACCCCGACGCAACGTCGGCCACCAACCTCATCGCGGCCCTCCGCGACGGCCTCACCCCGATCGACATCACCAAGGACGACACGGGCTCGTACACCGTCCACTACGACCACCGCGTCTTTGACCGCGACACCGTCAACATCATCCTCGCCGCCGTCGGCATCCCCCCGGCCAGGCCCATCGAGGAGATCCACGCCGAAGCCGCCGCGAAGATCCTGGCCATCGCGGACGCCGAGCTGGCCGCCCACCCGGGACGCCGCACGGCGGACATCGCCCTGCGGGGCGGCCGCACCGTCACCGCCGCCTGCAGGCAGTGGTGCACCGTGGACCACCGGGCGGACGGCCCCGGCATCCACCCCGAGGACATCTACCACGCCAGCACCGAGGCGGCCGTCGAAGTGACCCGCCCCAGCAGCGCCCCGGAGACCCTCCTCTCCGGCTGGATCACCGTGTACCCGTACTCGTCGACTGACTCGGAGCCGCGAGCCGCGATCTGGTTCTCCTCCGGGGACTGCGAGGACTACGACGCCCCTGGACTCGGCCGGCTCGCCGCCGACCTGCGCGCCGCCGCCGCGTGGGTCGACGGTCTCCGCGCTCAGCTCACCGCCGCGGTCGAGGAGGCAGGCCAGTGACCAGCCCCTGGGAGACCTTCGACAGCATCGTGCCCGGCATCCAGCACGAAGGCCTGGCGTTCTACGCGGCGTTCAACCAGGCCCGGCAGGCCGCCCACCGCAAGGGCGACTCCGTCGACATCTGCGAGTACGGCCGCCAGGCCTGGCAGCAGCTCACCCCCGTCCAGCGTGCCTACGCCCTCGACGGCCTCTTCATCGCCTACTTCTGGCGCATCTACGAGGAGGAGATCGAGCTGCGCCACCAGGCCGACACCGAGGCCGGCAAGTCCTACCTGGACCCCGACGACCTGACGACTCTGCACGAGTCCCTGCAGTATCAGGACGGCGAAGGCGAGGGTGCCACGGTCACCACCCTGGCGTCGTCGGTGTCCAACCTCCTCCAGGAGCTCAACCTGCTGCGGCACCAGCTGCGCAACGCCCGGGCCGCGGCGGAGGACTCGTGAGCGCCCACGTTGCGGGCCAGTGGCCCGAGGCCTTGCGCACCTCTCCCACCCGTGAGCTGATCCGCCGGGATCGGCAGCGGGCCGCCGCCCAGGTGTGGGAGACCGCCACCCTCGACGGAGCGGCGGCCGCCCTGGCCGCCGACGCCACCGCCGACGACGTCCGAGACACCGCCGCGCGCATCGCCGAGCGCGTCGTGAAGCTCGCCGAGACCGTCATCCAGCAGCAGGCCGACTCCCTGGCCCAGTAGCGCGCCTGCCCCTGCCGGGGGCAGAACGCGCCGTTCTGCCCCCGGCCGCCGCGCGCTCTTTTCGCCAGCTCCACCGAAGAGAGCTCCCAGTTGACCAGCAACACCGAGCAGTTCAGCGTGCGCGAAACCGCGCGCGAGCTCCACGACGCAGGCCTGTGCGTCCTGCCCATCAAGGCCGACGGCAGTAAGGCACCGTCCCTCAGCACCTGGACGCCGTACAAGATCCACCGTTCCACGCCCGAGGAGCACGACCGGTGGTTCCGTGCCGACCGGAACTCGGGAGTCGCCGTCGTCTACGGCGCCGTGTCCGGTGGCGTCGAGATGATTGAGTTCGAGGGGCACGCCGTCGAGGACGGGATGCTCGAAGCCGTCACCGACATCATGGAGGCCTCCGGCCTCGGCCCGGAGTGGGACGCCCTCAGCACCGGCTGGGTCACCAGGTCACCAAGCGGAGGACTGCACCTTCGGGTACGGGTCGCCGGCGCACCTGTGCCCGGCAATACCAAGCTCGCCAGCAGGCTGGCCCGCGAGGACGAGTACACGCCGGAGGAACGCCAGCGCCTGGCCGAGAAGCCGAACAGTCGCATCATCCGGGTGCAGATCGAGACCCGCGGCGAGGGTGGCTACGGCCTGGTCGAGCCGTCAGGCGGCACCGTGCATGCCACCGGCCGCCCGTACGAGCGGGTGGCCGGCGGTCCGGGCACCATCCCCGTGCTGAGCGCTGGCGTGATGGGCGCCATCCGGGAAATCTGCCGCATGGCCGACTCCTTGCCGAAGGTCGAGACTCCCCGATCGGCGCCCCGCGAGCCGCAGCCGCTGCCCGACGGCCGACTCCGCCCCGGCGAGGACTACGAGGCCCGCACTGACTGGGCGGACATCCTCCAGCCGCACGGCTGGTCGTTCGTCACCCAGCGGGGCAGCACCCGGTACTGGCGGCGCCCCGGCAAGGAGCGGGGGCTGTCCGCCACCACCGGCCGGGCCGCCGACCGCGACCGGCTGTACGTGTTCACCAGCTCGACCGAGTTCACCGCGGAGACCCCGTACACCAAGTTCGGCGCGTACAGCCTGCTGGAGCACGGTGGCGACCACAAGGCCGCCGCCCGGGCCCTGCGGAGCCAGGGCTATGGCGACGCGGCACCGCACCGCGGCCTCGCGCCCGTCTCGCACCTGCCCATGCAGCGTGACGCCCCGCCGATCGACGGCGCTCTCGCTATCCAGTACGACCCCCTGCAGGAACCCGAACTCCCCGAGGACCCTGGCCGCCCCGGGCCCCCCGAGGTCGACATCACCAACGAGGCCGACGGCCTCGACGGGCTGCTCGCGGTGATGGCCTCCAACCAGTTGCCGGACCTGTACAAGCGCTCCACTGGTCCGTGCTGGGTAACCAGCGACGACCAAGGCGACCCGCAGCTGGTGCAGCTCGGCACCGACAACCTGCGCGCCTACCTGGCCGAGCACGTCCAGACCTACACGATCACCGACGACAAGGAGACCGGAGGAACCAAGGCAGTCCGCGCGCTCGTCAACCCGCGGACCTGCTCCACCATCCTCGGCCGGCGCGACTGGCCGCTGCGAAAGATCACGGGGGTCATCACCTCCCCGGTGCTCCGCCGCGACGGCACGCTGATCACCGGACCGGGCTACGACCCGGCCACGGGCCTGTTCCTCCACCCCCGGGTGAAGGTACGCCGCCTGGCCCCCGAGCTGACCCCGGAGAGCTTGGCCAAGGCGAAAGACATCGTCCTCGGCCAGATGCTCGCTGACTTCCCGTGGCAGACACCCGCCGACCGCGCGAACTTCCTCGGCGCGTTGCTGACGCCGATCATCCGGCCGTACTTCGACGGCACCACGCCGATGTTCGTCATCACGGCGACTGCGGCCGGCAGCGGAAAGAGCCTGCTCAAAGACATCTTCCAGTACTGCTACGGCACCGCCTCTACCCCTTGGCCGGAGAACGACGCCGAGCTGCGCAAGGCCATCACGGCCCAGCTCTACACCACCGGCCAGCCAGTCGTCGCACTCGACAACCTGCCGAACGGCCACGTCATCAAGTCGCCGATCCTGTCGGCCTTGTTGACCGAGGAGGTCTGGCGGGACCGGGTTCTCGGCGTCACTGCGACGGTCAGCATGCCGAACGACAGGCTGTGGATCGCCACTGGCAACAGCCTCCGGACCGGCGGGGACAACGGGCGCCGCGTCTGGTGGGTTCGCCTCGACCCCGACTGCCCCGACCCGGACCAGCGCGACGGGTACAAGGTCGGCGACCTCCGACCCTGGCTCCGGGCGAACGCCTCAACCGTGGTGGCCGCGCTGGTGACGATGGTGCGCTCCTGGGCGGCCGCCGG
Organism: Kitasatospora sp. NPDC005751; assembly: GCF_040630835.1. Lineage (NCBI taxonomy): Bacteria > Bacillati > Actinomycetota > Actinomycetes > Kitasatosporales > Streptomycetaceae > Kitasatospora > Kitasatospora sp. NPDC005751. The sequence continues at coordinate 104,346 of NZ_JBEXYC010000014.1, read as the reverse complement.
CGCGAAGACCGTCCGGGTCCGCAAGGGCGACTACTCCGGGTGGGCCAGCCTCATCGCGGGCATCCTCGACCACCTCGGCGTGATCGGCTGGATGGCCGACCAGGACGATGCCAAGGCGCTCGACGACGAGGCCCAGGACTGGCGGATGTTCCTGGAGGCATGGCGGGATGCGTTCAACGAGCGGCCGGTCACCACCGGGGAGGCGCTCGGCGCGCTGAAGGAGTACGTGCCGACGATGCGCGACGACCTACCGAACGCGAAGCAGCTCGGTCACTGGCTGAAAAGCCGTCAGGGCAGGTACTACGGGACTCACAAGCTCACCATGGTGCCCGACTCGCACCGTAAGCAGAACCTCTGGCGGGTCGACGTGCACGCGGCAGCTGGTGCTCGGTGAAGAGCCCGGCACCCCGTCTGTGCGGATCTGCGGGAATCACAACCCCGCAGTCAGTGGGAATCCCGCAGCGCAGAGGAGGCCGCCCCACCAGCGCGGATGCGGGGATGCGGGGATCTGCGGGGAACTTCGGGCCCCACCCTCATGGGGCAGGGAACGCACCGTGCACTCGGACCGCATGGCACGGCAGGGACAGACCCCCGACCTCACTGCTCTTCATGTCTCGACCTGAAGAACATTCCGCAGAAACCCGCAAAGCCCGCAAAACACCAGCTCAAAGCCATTTTGGCTACGGATCCACATCCCCGCAGAGATCCCCGCAGCCTCCCCGCACATCCCCGCACCGAGCCAGGAAGGCGACCTCGTGACCGGCACCCTGATGCTCCGCCCCTACCAGACCGAGACCATCGACAAGCTGCTCGACGGCTGGCAGACCACCAGCAACAACCGACTCGCCGTGGTCCTGCCGACCGGCGCCGGGAAGACCGTCGTCCTGTCCCACCTGATCAGCCGCGTCCACCGGCAGACCGGCCGGCGGGCGCTGGTCATCGCTCACCGCGAGGAGCTCATCCAGCAGGCCGCCGAGAAGATCCGCGCTGTCGCCCCGCACCTGAAGGTCGGCATCGTCAAGGCCGGCCGAAACGAGCACCGGGGCGTTGACGTGATCGTCGCCAGCATCCAGACCCTGGCCGTGAAGAAGCGCCGAGCCGCGATCACCGGCATCGGCCTGGTCGTCGTCGACGAGTGCCACCACGCCGCCGCCGACTCCTACATCGAGGTCCTTGACCACTTCGGCGCCTGGGCCGGCCTGCCCGTCGCGGGCTTCACCGCCACCATGACCCGATCCGACGGCGGCCTTGCCGACGTCTGGCAGGACATCGTGTTCAAGCTCGACATCCTCGACCTCATGGCCAGCGGGTACCTGGTCGACGTCCGCGGCAAGCGCGTCGTCGTCGAAGGCCTCGACCTCGACAAGGTGAAGACCCGCGCCGGTGACCTTCAGGATGGACAGCTCGGCCAGGCCCTGGAGGATTCGGGCGCTGCCCAGTTCATCGCCGACGCCTACACCACGCACGCCGCCGACCGGCCCGGAGTGGTGTTCACCCCGACCGTGGCCACCGCGCGGCGCATGGCCGACGTCTTCACCGCCAGCGGGATCACAGCAGCCGCTGTCTGGGGTGACATGCCCCGCGACGACCGGGCCTCGACGTTGGCCCGCTACAAGGCGGGCGACGTTCAGGTGCTGACGAACTGCATGGTGCTCACCGAGGGGTTCGACGCACCGTGGGCATCGTGCGCGGTGATCGCCCGGCCTACGAAGTCGCCCGGCCTGTACGTGCAGATGGTCGGCCGGGTCCTTCGGCCCGCGGAAGGTAAGCGCGACGCTCTCGTCCTCGACGTCATGGGCAGCTCGACCCGGCACAAGTTGGCGTCGATCGTCGACCTCACCGGGCGAGAGGTCGGAGAGCTGGACGAGGACCAGTCCCTTTCCGAAGCCGCCGCCGTTCCGAACGTCCCGAAGCCGTTGGGCAAGGCACTCGCACTCGGTCGGTGGGAGGACATCGACCTGTTCCACACCTCCCGGATCAGGTGGCTGCGCACGGCCGCCGGCATCTGGTTCATCCCCGCCGGCGCTGCCTACTACTTCCTGCTGCCGTCACCGATGCCGGGGATGTTCCGCATCCGCCGCTGGACCCAGGCGCAGGGCGTCGAGACGCCGCCGAACGACCGCGACTTCGAGCAGGCCGACGCGATGCGCTGGGCGGAGATCGGCGCCCACCGCAACGAGGGGCGCGCTCTGACCCACAAGGACGCGTCGTGGCGTGTCCGGGCGGCGTCACCGCGGCAGCTCGGCATGGCCCGCTACCTGCGCCTGCGGATCGCCTCGGGGGCGAGCGCCGGAGAGGTGTCCGATGCCGTCGATGTCGTCCGGGCGTCGACCCTGCTCGACCCGCTGATCACCTCGAACCTCGCCGCCGCGTGACGGCCCTCCCCAGCACCATGGAGATCATCGTGAACTGCCTGTCCTGTGAGCGGGAGATCAGCAGCGGCTACCTCTGCGGAGGCTGCACGAACCGTGCGAACAAGCAGCTCGCCGAGCTGCCGCACCTCTACGAGGCGGTGAGCGCCTACCTTCGCCCGTCCTCCCAGCTGTCCGACCGGGTCGGTTCCGGCGGACGCGGGCCGGATGCGCCTCTGCCGGTCCGGGAGGACGCTCTCGACCTCGTAGGCCCGGGCGGCCTCGTCACGGTGCTGGAGACGTGGCGGCAGGCGCTGCACGAGGACGTGGGCCTTCTCTGGCCGCAGCCGTGGGGCGACTATCGGGGCCGGCTGCGGCGGGCCGTGGACGGGCTGCAGGCCCAGATGGACTTCGTCCGACGGGACTGGCCGCAAGCCGGGGACTTCGTCGGCGAAGTCCGGGACCTGCACGCGGCGGCGCGGTCGATCGTGGCTCCGCAGCAGCGTCCGCTGCGGGCCGGTAACTGCCCGGCCGTGATCGGGGGCGTCGTGTGCGGTGCCGTACTCCTGGCCCTGCCCGGTGAGCCGGTGCGCTGCCGCTGGTGCGAGGCCAGCTACCCCGCCGAATCCTGGCTGGAGCTGGCAGCGAAGACCACCGCCGCCTGAAATGGCGAAGGGCCCCAGCTTCTTGCTGGGGCCCTTTCAGTGCGGTGCCGCGGGCGGGTCCGGCCGCTCTGGGAGCTTCGCCCCGGACTCGCCGATGTACCAACGGATGAACGTACGCAGGACTTTCGACCGGTCGGCCTCAGCGTCGGGACCGTTCTCGACCGCCTGACCAAAGCGTTCCCAGAGCTCGTCTGACGTACGAAAGCGGCGGAGCCCGGTGGGCGCCCTGTCTGCCATGCGTGCCTCCTTTTGTGGCTACAGCGAGTCTCCCACAACGCTTGCGCTGTAGCCACACTGTGGCTACAGTTTCTTCCAGTGCCAAACAGAACGGCCCGACAGGGGTCTCTGACCTCCCCTGCCGGGCCTCACCGGAACCCCTTGCGTGAACAAGGAGACCCAGCTGTGAGCAATGCTCCCACGCTGTCGGCCGCGCCGACGCTCACCCCCCGCCAGCAGTTCGAGGCGATCTACCGTGCCCACTCCCGGCAGATCACCACGCACATCGCGGCCAACCTCTACCGCACCGACAGGCACCTCGCCGAGGACCTCACCGCCGAGACCTTCCTCCGCCTCTGGCGCGCCATCACCGACGGCCTGCAGATCGAGCGGCCCCGCGGCATCCTCAACACCATCGCCGGCCGCGTCATCGCCGACCACTTCCGCCGCCCCCGCAGCCACGAGACGCCCACCGACTTCGCCGCCGGCAACCACACCGACATCCCCGGCGCCGCCAGCACCACCCCGCACCTCGCTCCGCTCCTCGCCGAGCTGGAAGAAGCGAAGGACCGCCTCGCCCAGGCCGCCGCCGACTACAAGCTCACGGACCGGCGCCACAAGATCGCCCTCGCCGCCGTCGCGAACGCCATCAACCCGGACGTCATCGCGCGGGCCCAGATCCGCCTCGGCCGCGCCATCCTCCTCCGCGACGCCGCGCTCTCCGACTTCCGTGCCGCCGGCGAGGCCGTCACCCGCGCCCGAGCCCAGTGGAACAGCACCGCCGCTAACGCCGCCGGCACGCACCTCGCCCTGGTCGGCGCCCGGTGACTCGCCGCCCCATCCTGCCCGCGCACCTCAGCACCAGCCCGCTCCACCTGGTCCTCCAGCGCTACGGGCTCTCCACCGACGCTCCCCAGGACGTCCTTCTCGCCACCCTGCTGCGATTCGCTGCGAAGGTAGAGCGGAAGGCCTCGCCGTGGGACGCCACCGGGCCGGACCTCATCGGCACGTCGGCCTCGGCCCACCTCGCCGCCGGCGCCTACAGCGTCCACGTCGACATCTGGATCGACCGCTACACGCCCCAGCCCGTTCGGGGGCCGAAGTGGTGACCAGCAGGACAACCCGGGTTCGACTCATCGACGGCGCCACCATCGCCGTCGCCGAACCGCACTGGTGCCTCGGTCAGCACGAGGACGGTCTCGACCTCGTGGACCTCAGCCACAACAGCGCCCAGACGACGTACTGCGTCGACACGGAGCGCGGCCCGGCCGAGCTGTTCCACGCGCTCGTGTCGCAGGCCCCCTACTCCAGCCACACCGTCGAGCGCGTCACCAACGTCGCCGTCTACCTGGACCACGACTACCACCGGTTCCGGGACGCCGCCGCGCTGTTCGCCCTCGCCGACCAGATCGCCGAGCAGGCTATCCAGCTCCGCCAACTCGCCCGACAGCTCGACGAGATCCACCACGCCGGCCAGTAGGCCGCCCCTCACCGGCGGAAGTGCCAGCGCGAAGCGCCGTGGTCACCGCCGTACAACTGCCCGGGCCGAGGTGAAGACCGCCCTCAGCCCGGGCCACCACACCCCGGAGCAGCCATGCCCATCCTCACCCGCACCGTCCTGTGCGAGCGCCCCATCACCTGGACCGCCCCCGACGGTACCGTCCGCACCGACACCGAGACCTACCCGGTCCAGGTCCCTCGCGACTGGCGGCGCGCTGGCCTCACCACCGCCATGACCGGCACCGGCGCGCTCCTGGTCGCCGCCGTCGCCTGGTCCACCGCTTCCATCGGCGACCTCCTCGCCGGCGCCGTTCACCCCGTCATCGCCTACAGCGCCGCCGTCGCCTTCGACGCCGCCTGGATCATCTGCATGATCTTGGAGTGGCTGGCCCGCGACGAGCCCGCCAAGGTCTCCGCGCCCCGCACGTTCGGCTTCGTCGCCCTGATCATCGCGATGATCGCCGTCTGCACCCACGGCTACCTCTCCGCCGCCGATCACGCCCTGGCCACCGGCGTCATCGGCGCCGGCATCTCGGCCCTCGCCAAGGGGGTCTGGAGCCTGGTCATCAGCCACACCGCCAAGCCCCTGTCACCCATGGCCAGGACCTGGGTGCGCGAGCGCCGGGAGCTCGTCGACGCGGAGCTTCTCGACGCGCGCCTCGACGTCGAGCTGCTGCGGGCCCGCGCCCAGGTTGCCTCGTTCCGCGCCGCGTACGCCGCCGCGCCCGCCACCGAGCCCATCCCGGACCCGGACAGGCCGTCCGGCCGCCCCGCTCCCATCTCGCCGACTGTCCGGTCCGCTGTCCGTGCGGCCATCGCGGTCAGCCCGGGCGCCTGGCCCGAGGACATCGTCGAGCAGCTCGCCCGCATCGGGATCGAAACCGACGCGGACACTGTCCGCCTGCTGTCCGGACAGCAGGCGGACAGGTCGGACAGCAGGTCAGGGGATGTGCTGACACTCGTGCCCCACAGCCCGGACGACACCATCACGGACACGGTCAAGGCCGCTGTCCGGACGGCCGGACCGGATCTCGACGCTGTCCTGTCCGCTGTCCGCCGCGTCCACGGGCCCAACGTCAAGCGCGACACCGTCCGGCGGCTCCTCGGCCGCGCGGCCGGGTGAAGGGGAGATCCCGCTGATGTTCGGTCGCTCCCGTTCCGAGTCGAAGCCCAGCACGCGCACCGAGACCCCGGACCACGTCGACCGCGACGGCCGCACCTGGACCGGCACCGACTACGACGAGGCCCGCGCCAACGGCAGGCCCGTCTTCGCCCCGCGCACCGACACCAGCCGCTCCTGGCTGGGCCGCCGCTCCTCCTGACCGCCCCCGGGCCCCGGCCAGCACCGGCCGGGGCCCCCACCTGACCTGGAGATACACCGTGATCGGCACGCTGATCTGCCTGGCCCTGGTCGTCGGCGACGGGGCGCTCGCCTGGTACTGCATCCGCCTCCTCGTCCGTGGCGAGGGGTGGAACCGATGACCAACCCCCCTCCCCCCCGGCCCGCTTACGCCCCCACCCCGGGCCTGGTCACCAACACGTGGCACACCCCCGGGCAGTGGCCGGCCCCGACCGGCACGGTCTTCGCCGCCCCGGCCGCCCCGATCCGGGAGCTGCCCGCCGACCACCACCAGACCGTCGACTGGGTGCGGGTACGGCGCGCGGTCCGGGCCTGCTGCCGCCCGGCCGTCCTCACCGGCCTGGCCCTGTCCCCGGTTTGGGCCCGCTTCGCCTCGGACCTCGCCGAGAGCCGGGGCCTGCTCGCCGTCACCGGCCTCGGCTTCATGGCCGCCGTCTTCGCGGGCATCGCCGAGGCCTCCGGCCGCAGCCACCGCGCCATCACCATCGTCGTCCTGGTCGCCGCCGGCGCCGGGACCATCCAGCTCCTCCCCACCGCCGTCGCCGCCGCACTCATGGAGAACTGATGGACATCATCGACTTCACCCACGTCGTCACCCGCGCCGGGAGCGCGTTCGGCTTCACGACCATGGCCGTCACCGGCATGACCGTCTACTACAGCCACGGCCGCACCCTCCACGCGGTCAAGCAGCGCTCCGTCTGGGTCCCCTGGGCCGCCAGCGCCGGGACGATGATCCTCGCCTCCTCCGTCAGCGGCGGCGTGGTCGGCAAGGTCGGCGCCGGATTCACCGGCACCGGCGACAAGGCCGGCGCCGCCGTCGGCAGCGTCGCGCTCGGCCAGAGCGGCGCGGCGTCCGTCGACCTCACCGCGACCGAGGTCCTGTCCTACTCCGGCTCCTGGCTCGCCCTGACCGGCGTCATCGGCCTCGGGCTCTACGTCTACTTCGCCAAGTCCTGGAAGGAGAGGGCGTTGGCGCTCTCCGGCGCGGTGACCGGCGCGACGTGGGGCCTCGCCTCCTCCATCGGCGGCTGGGCCGCCATGGTCGGCGTGCCGCTCGTCTCCTGGCTCGGGGACACGGTGATCGGCTGATGGCCACCGACACCACGACCACGACCACGCCCACCCCGAAGACCGGCACGCCGCCCACCCTCGCCCGCACGGGCGCCGGCGCCGGACACATCGCCGTCGCCGTCGCCCACTGGGCCGGTGGCCACACCATCGGCGCGGAGGAGATCACCCGCCGCATCGTCAAGGCCCGCGCCGAGGCCCACGCGGCGGCCGTCGCCGAGCACGGCCGCCAGGCCCGCGCCGCCCACAAGCGCGCGCAGCGGCTGCGGCGCCGCGCTGAACTCAACGGCGGTCTGGTCGCCGCCGACCAGACCGCACTGGTCGCCGCCGACCACGAAGCGGCCCGCCACGACGCCGCGATCAGCGCACTGGGCGAGTTCGCCGTGCCGATGCTCGACCCCGGACAGGTCCGGCACTGGCGCCGCCGCGTCGTCGCCGTGCGGTGCGTCGCGCTGACCCTGCCGGTCGGCGCCGTCGTCGCAGGCAGCTGGCTCTGGTCCGGCACCGTGTTCCTGTTCTCCGTCGTCGGGGGAGTGGCCGCCTGCCTCGCCCGCGGCGACAAGCCCTTCGAGCTGACCGTGCGGCCCATCCCCGCCGAGCTCATCGCGGCGACCCCGCTCGTGCTGCCCACCGTGGCGGCCGACGTCGTCGACGCGGTCGAGCCGATCGCGGTCGACACCGGAGCGTGGCGAGAGGAACTGCGGCTCTACGTCGAGCACGCCGTCGCCCACGCCGACCTCGACGGCCTCACCGGCGTCCACGTCGCCGACCTCCTCGCCGGACTGCAGTCCAGCGCCCGCCACCTCGGCCAGACCAGCAAGACCTTCCCCAGCGTCCTGCGAGACGCCGGGATCCCCGTCCAGGTCGTCAAGGTGCGCGGCGTCGGCGCCCTCGGCGTCCGCTACGACAAGCTCGGCGAGGCCCTCGGCCACCAGCCGCGGCTACCCTCCCACCTCGTCCCCGACCTCACCGACGACGACGTGCACGACGACCACCAGGAGCCGGGGGAGTACCACTCCCCCGCTCACCGAGCCGCCGCAGGGTAGCGGTAAACACGCAGGCCACGCGTTTACCGTTTACCTTTACCGCCCCGTTTACCGCTCCCCGAGAGGGGATGTGGATCATCACCCGGAGCCCCCGTCAGCCCCCGCTGGCGGGGGCTCGGTCGTCGCTCCGACTGGTCGCCGTGGCCCGCTCCTCCCGTTTGCCTGACGGGACTGCCACGCACGCGAAAGGATGCCGTCGCCACTATCGAGGAGAGCACGCACATGGGACTCATCAACAAGGCCAAGGGCAGCTCCGCCGGACGGGAAGCCGCCCAGGCCTACGCGGACGGCGCCGCCATCTTCATGTACAAAGCCATCGAGGCCAACATCAAATCAATGACCACCGGCTCGATGCCCGGCATGGCCGAACAGATCCAGTCGATCGAGGCAGCAGGCTGGATACTCCACCACATGGCAGTGGGCGAAGGAAAGGCGCTGGGCGGCGAACGCATCGCCGTCGTCATGCTGTTCCGCCGAGCCTGACCAGACCTCATGTAGGGGCGTCAGGCAGACTGATCAGGTGGAGTACCTCTCGCTTCCCCCCGGCTACCTCACCACCAGCCTCGCCGCCGAGGCCGCCGGCGTCGCCCCCGCAACCATCCGCGACTGGGTCCGCCGCGGCATCCTCACCCGCTGCGGCGGCACCCCGAAGCGACCCATCTACCGGGTCGCCGCCGTCCATGCCGCCCGCCACGCCGCCAAACCCAACCGGCCAGGCCAGCGAGCTGCTTGACAAGATCGAACAGGCGCGCCACGATTTGAGCGGTGCCGCATGCCCAGAAGCAGGCGGACACAGACACACCCAGGGCCCCGCGGCCGAGCAGCAGCCGCAGGGCCCTCGGCATTCTCCCGGCAGCTCCGCTGCCCCTCAGAGGTCCCAGACCCGTTGCCGATGCTCTCCACAACTGTGTGACCGCGGCGGCGGCTGGGATGCGGTATCCGCGAGGACCGTGACGGCGCCCTGTCCTAGGCAACAGGGCGCCGCTCAGCCTTCAGAGACGCCCGGCCGCTGCACGTCCGACCCCTACTTCACCAGCGGGCCCTCGCCCACCCCGGCCTCCGAAGATGCCTGCTCGCGCGGCTTCGCCACCAGACCACCCGCTACGGCCGCGACCCCGCCAACCAGCAGGAGCCACGAAGTCCCCTGGCGCTCGCTGATCTTCGCTGAGCACGACGCCGGCACGTCCCTCGACGCGAAGCTGGACTCCTTCGGCGACCACGGAGACCCGCAGTCCTCGCCCGCCGGATACAGCCCCATCGCGAACCCCCCGGCCGCCAGCACCAGACCAGCCACCACCACGCCCTGCGACACCTGAGACACCACAACTCCCCTCGCTCGACAGGGCGCACAGCCTAGAGGCAGGTGATCACCATGGCCAGACGCAGAGCACGCACCGTGTGCACCGTGCCCGGCTGCCCCGAGATCACCGACGCCGGCCGCTGCCCCGCACATCGGGCCGCTGCCGAGCGGGCCCGCGGCACCACCACCCAGCGCGGCTACGGCACCGGCCACCGGCGACGCTTCCGCCCCGCCGTCATTCAGCGCGATCCACAGTGCGTGTGCACCGAGCAGGGCCACGGACACGGCCAGCCCTGCGGCCAACCCAGCAAGCACGCCGACCACTGGCCCCTCTCCCGCCGCGACCTCGTCGACGCCGGCCACGACCCCGACGACCCAGCCCACGGCCGAGGCCTCTGCCACAGCTGCCACAGCCGCGAGACCGGCCGCCACCAACCCGGAGGATGGGCAGACCGATGACGACCGGCTGGTTCGCCTGCTTCGAGACCGACGAGGACACCAACCCGCGCTACCCCTGGCAGGCAGCCCTACAGCTCGACGGCCACATGCTCAGCGCCGGAGCCTGGTTCAGCACCGAGGCCGAGTGCACCGCCTTCATCCGCGCCCACGTCATCGGCCAGTCCCTGCTGGACGACGGGCCAGACGTCCGCCTTGTCGAGGTGACGACGCTGGGCGACAGCGCGCCGCGCTACGTACTGGACCAGGGCACCCACGAGGCGCTCGTGGCCATGGGCTGGACGCCGCCGGGCCTCGGCCCCCACCCTGAACCGGGCGACCCGTGGAGCATCAGCTACCACCGACCCGGCGCCTCGCGGCTGAACCCCGCAGTCTGTAGCTGCGGACTCCCGCAGACCGCTGCGATCCACCACGAGCCGCCCCACCGTCCGGTCAGCGGCGGGTTCGCCCCCGAGATCTGCTCGCTCTGCCACCACGTACTCTCCGCGCACTGCCACACCCAGGCAGACGCCGAGGCCAGCGTCGATGGGTAACCACCAGCCGCCTGTCACCGGCGGCACCCTCGAGATTGACCTCCTGGTTGACCCCGACCGGGAGGCCAGCTCCTGCTGCCCGCCGCCCACAGCAAGGGCCACGGCCACCCACGACGTGCGCCTCTACCGGCTGCCCGAGGGCGGTCTGGTGATCGCCGAGGAGCACACGTGGACCGCCGTGGAGAGCCAGCAGGCCCTATGCGCCCTGGCAGGGCGGTCGCTGCCTGCTGGCCTCCTCTGGCTGTCGACCACGGAGGGTGACTGACCCCAGGGGGGTGACCCCCTCCGGTCTACCCAGCGGGACCCGCGGGGGAGGCAGATTTCAGTCTGTACGGAACCCAGGGCTCCACCGGCGCCCACATAGTGACCCTCTGTAGCAATTGGCGGGACCGTAACGGCCCCGCCGCCAGCTCGCCGAAACGGCGCCCAGGAGGACCCGATGCCCCAACTCCCGAAGAAACCCGCCACCCGCCAGCGACGCAACCGCGCGTCGACCGCGCGCCTGCTCGCCGAGCTCCCACAGGACTTCGTCGCACCCGAGCTCCCCAAGGCCCGGCCCTGGCACCCCATGACCCTGGCCTGGTGGGAGGACGTCTGGGCGTCCCCAATGGCCGGCGAGTTCATCGGCGGCGGCGCCGACATCCACGGCCTGTTCCTGCTCGCCATCCTGGTCGACGACTTCTGGCAGAACCCGACGACCTCACTGGCCTCCGAGATCCGTCTCCAGCGCCAGTGCTTCGGGCTGACGCCGATCGACCGCCGCCGACTCCAGTGGGAGATCGACCGCGGCGAGGACGCCTCCGAGCGCACCCGCCGGCGCCGGGTCCCGCCCCCGGCAACCGACGCCGCCCCCGAGGGTCAGCCTGCTGACCCCCGATCCATCCTGTACGCGGTCTGACGGTGGGCATCCTCATCGTCCCGCAGGTCGATGAGGAGCCCTGGCCGACCCTGGGCCCTCAGGTCTGTTCACTGCTGGAGGAGCGGTGCGTCCACGGCCCCGGAGACCTCCGCGGCAGGCCGTACACCCTGGACGCCGAGAAGCGGGCGCTCATCTACCGCTGGTACGAGGTGTACCCGCAGGGCCACCCGCGCGCCGGGCGGCGCCGCTTCAAGCGCATCGCCCTGTCCGTACGCAAGGGCACCGCCAAGACGGAGCTTGCCGCAGCGGTCGCCTTCGCCGAGCTCCACCCGGAGGCGCCGGTCCGCTGTGACGGGTTCGACGCCCACGGCCAGCCGGTTGGGGTACCCGTCACCGACCCGTACATCCCGATGGTGGCCTACACGGAGGAACAGACCTCCGACCTCGCCTATGGCGCCCTGCTGGTGATGGTTTCCGAAGGCGAGGACGCCGACCTGTTTGACGTCGGCCTGGAGCGCATCATGCGGATCGGGGGCGACGGCAAGGCCCAGGCCCTGGCGTCCTCCCCGGACTCCCGCGACGGCGCCCGAACCACGTTTCAGCACTTCGACGAGACCCACCGGTTCGTCCTGCCGAGGCTCCGCGAGGCACACCAGACGATGCTGGCGAACATTCCGAAGCGGATGCTCGCGGACCCGTGGTCGCTGGAGACGACGACCACGTACACGCCGGGCGAGGGATCGGTGGCGGAGGGCACCCACGAGTACGCCGAGCTGGTGGCGAAGGGCAAGACCCGCGACAAGACGCTGTTCTTCTTCCACCGCGAGGCGGCTGCCCGCCCGGATGAGGACCTCAGCGACGAGCAGCAGTTGCGCGCCGCGATCCGCGAGGCCTCCGGCCCGACGATCGCCGCGTGGCCGGACTTCGAGGGCCAGGTCGACTACGTGGCGTCGCTGTACAACCAGCCCGACACCGACAAGGGGTACTTCGAGCGGGTCTGGCTGAACCGCAGGGTCCAGGCCGGCAGGCAGGCCTTCGACGCCGCCCGGTGGATCGACCTTGCCGACCCGACGTTCGTCGTCCCGTCGCGTGACCAGATCGTCGTCGGTTTCGACGGCGCGCAGTTCCGCGACGCAACGGCCCTGATCGGCACCCACGTTGAGTCCGGGTTCCAGTGGCCGATCGGCATCTGGGAGTGCCCACCGGGCGCCACGGACTGGGAGTGCCCCGAGGACGAGGTGAACGCCGCCCTGGAGCAGGCCTTCGATACCTTCAAGGTGCTGCGTGTCTACGCCGACCCGCCGTGGTGGGACGGCACCGTGACGCACTGGTCCGGCCGGTGGGGCAAGGACCGGGTGCACGAGTGGTGGACCAACAGGCCCAAGCAGATCGGCTACGCGCTGCGGGCCTACAAGCGGGCCCAGCAGGCCGGCGATATCCGCAACAGCGGCGACAAGGTGTTCGCCCAGCACATCGCCAATTCCCGAAAGCGCAACATCCGCATCCTCGACGACCAAGGCCAGCCTCTGTGGGTCATCGAGAAGGAACGCCACGACAGCCCATTCAAGATCGACGCGGCGATGGCCGGCGTCCTGTCCTGGGAGGCACGCAGCGACGCGATCGCCGCCGGTGCCAACCGCAAACGCTCTGGCCGGATGGTGGTGATGCGCTGATGGTGCGGATCGTGGAGCTGGAACCGGACGACGTGCTCGTGATCGGACACGTTGACAGCGTCGAGGTCGACCAGGATCTCTTCCCGGCGCTGCGGAAGGCGTTGGGGGTTTCCCTGGTGGTGTGTCTGCCCAGGCCGGTCGATCTCTGCGCAGTGCGGCGGCACCTCGACGCGACGGACGGGGGCGGCTGATGGACCTGTCCCCCGAGGAGTGGCTGCGGTTCCTGCTGTTCCGCCACGAGCAGGAGCTTCCGCAGCTTCAGGCCCTGAACCGCTACTACGAGGGCACCCAGCCGCTCGCCTACCTCCACCCGGAGCTGCTCGCCGAGCTCGGCGAGCAGCTCCAGCAGGTCGTCATCAACTGGCCGCGGCTGATCGTGGATGCGGTCGAGGAACGTCTGGACGTCACCGGGTTCCGGCTGCCGGACGCCGAGTCGGGCGACCAGGAGATGTGGCGGGTCTGGAAGGCCAACGGGATGGCCGGCCAGTCCCAGAAAGCGCACGTCGAGTCCTTGGTCATGCGCCGCGCGTTCGTCTTCGTCGGTTCGAACCCGGCCGATCCGGACACGCCGCTGATCACCGCGGAGTCCCCCCTCCAGGTCCACGCGGACTACGACCCGGCGACCCGCGAGGAACGAGCCGTCGTGAAGCGCTACCACGACGTCGACCCGCTCACCGGCGCCGTGCGGGACCAGCTCGCCACGCTGAAGCTGCCGAACGCCACGCACCACTACGAGTTCAAGGGGCAGGCCGGCTGGACGGAGGTCGACCGCGACGAGCACCAGCTCGGCGCGGTCCCGGTCGCGACCCTGGCCAACCGCGGGCGCCTGCTGGTACCCGGCGGCGTGACCGAGCTCGCGGACGTCCTGCCGATCTCCGATGCGGCCTGCAAGATCGCGACGGACATGATGGTTGGCTCCGAGTTCCACGCCATGCCCAGGCGCTGGGCGCTGGGGTTCGACCAGGACGACTTCACCGACCCGGACGGCAAGCCCGTCTCCGTCTGGTCACGGCTAGCCGGCCGGATCTGGGCGACCGCCAAGAACCGCAAGGACGACGGTGTCGAGGTCGGGCAGTTCCCCGAGGCCGACCTGAAGAACTTCCACTCCACGATCGAGCTCCTCGCCCGTATCGCGGCCGCGCTCGCCGCCCTGCCGCCCAACTACATGGGCCTGTCGGCGGACGACGCCGCCTCGGACGCGGCCATCCGCTCGCGTGAAGCCCGGCTGGTGAAGCGGGCCGAGCGCAAGTGCGGCGCCCTGGGCGATGGGTACGAGCGGACGCAGCGGTTCGTGCGCCGCTTCCAGGCCGGCGAGTGGGATCCGGCGCTGCTGCAGTTGGAGACGCTGTGGGCCAACCCGGCCACGCCGACCTACGCGCAGAAGGCCGACGCGGTCACCAAGCTGGTGGGCGCCGGGATCCTGCCGGTCGAGCAGGGGTGGGAAGATCTGGGCTACTCCAGTGCCCAGCAGGCCCGGATGCGGCAGATGCAGGCCGACGCGCTCAGCCGGTCGATGGGCGGCGACCTCGCCGCGCTTCTCGGCCCCAAGCCGGCGCCCGAGCCCGTCCCGGAGCCGGTGCCCGGTGGCTGACCAGACGGCGGAGGAGATCGCCACCGCCTACTACCGCCAGCAGCAGCTCACCACGCGGCTCGCCGCCGAACAGGCTCAGGCGGCCTGGCGCATGGTCGACATCGCGGCTCTGGACGAGTCGTGGCGGGCGGCGGCGCCGGCGCTCGTCCAGTCCGTCATCGCCGGACAGCGGCGGGCGGCAGTTCCGGCCGACGGCTACATCACCGCGGTGGTCGAGGCGGACGGGGCGGTGAGCGAGCCGGCCGGGCGCGTGGCCGTCGAGGCGTTCGTCGGCCGGGCCGCAGACGGCCGGTCCCTGAGCAGCCTGCTGTACGAGCCCGTCATCGAGACCCGGTGGCGTCTCGCGGCTGGCCAGAGCGCCCCGGAGGCCCTGCGGGGCGGACTCGCGTCGCTGATCCGCAAGGTCGGCACCGAGGTGCCGGACGCAGGCAGGGAGGCCACCGGGGTGAGTCTGGCGGGCAACCGCCGTGCCCGCGGGTATGTGCGGGTGCTGAATCCGCCGTCGTGTGCCCGGTGTGCGATCCTCGCCAGCCGCGAGTTTGCCTTCAACCAGGGGTTCGCCCGTCACCCGCGGTGCGACTGCGTCCACATGCCGATCACCCACGGCACGGTCTTCCGTGGCCGTACCGTCAACGCCCAGGACTACTTCGGCGGTCTGTCCCGGGCTGAGCAGGACCGGGTCTTCACCCAGGCCGGAGCCCAGGCAATCCGGGACGGCGCGGACATCAACAGCGTCGTCAACGCCCGCCGCGGCATGTACACCGCCGAGGCGTATGGCCAGAAGCTCCGGTCCACCTACGACGCGACCAGCCCCCGCGGGACGTTCTTCCGCTCCGAGTGGCTGCGGGCCCGCGAGCGCGGCCTCATCCCGCGCAACCTCGACCGCCGGCAGTTCCGGCTGACCGCCCACCGCCTCTTGCCGGACGAGATCTACCGGCGCGCGGGCAACCGGGACGAGCTGATCGCCATGCTCCGGCGCTACGGCTACCTGACCTGAACCGGCCCCGCAACGGGGCCGGTCCCCATCACCCGAAACGGGAGAGCCCATGTCCACGCCCACCCCGACCGAGCCCCCGGTGCCCACCCCGGTGCCCGGGCCGCCCCCGTCCGCGCCGCCCGCCCCTCCCGAGCCGAAGGACTGGGAGGCCGAGGCCGCCAAGTGGAAGGCCCTGAGTCGGGAGAACGAGACCCGGGCCAAGGCCAACGCTGACGCGGCGAAGCGCCTCGCCGAGCTGGAAGAGGCCCAGAAGTCCGATGCGGAGAAGCTCGCTGACCGCCTGAAGGCAGCCGAGGACCGCGCCACCGCCGCTGCCCGGCAGGCCGTCGCCTCGAAGGTCGAGGCGCTCGCCGTCGGCCGGTTCGCCGACCCTCAGGACGCCGTGGACGCCCTCGGCTCCGACTTCCTCACCGACGCTGGCGCCGTGGACACCGCGGCCATCGAGGCTGCGCTCGCCGCCCTGCTGGAGCGCAAGCCCCACTGGAAGGCCGACACGGGCCCCCGCACCCCGCGCCCCGACCCCTCCCAGGGCCCGCGCCCCGGCGGCACCGTCGACGTCGACGACCAGATCCGCGAGGCCCAGGCCAAGGGCGACTGGCGCACCGCGCTGCGGCTGCAGAACAGCAAGCTCGCGGCCACACCCAAACCCAAGTAACCCATGAGGGCAGGCCCAGGCCGAGCCCCGCACCGAAGGAGGCCCCATGTCGGGGATCACCGCCCTGGGCACGACCTACAACCTGCCCAACTACACCGGCCTGCTGCACCTGCTCACCCCGACCGACGCGCCGTTCTTCTCGGCGATCGGCGGCCTGAGCGGCGGCGGCCAGACCACCGCCACCCAGTTCGAATGGCAGGTCGAGGACCTGCGCGCGGCCGGCCAGAACGTCGCCCTGGAGGGCCAGGACGCCCCCACCGACCAGAACCGGGTCCGCGCCTCCGTCGACAACATCTGCCAGATCCACCACGAGACCGTCGGCGTCAGCTACACCAAGCTCGCCGCCTTCGGCCAGCACTCCGGGCTGAACATCGAGGCCGCCAACCCGGTCACCAACGAGCTGGACCACCAGGTCGAGCTGATGCTCAAGCAGATGATCCGTGACATCGAGTGGTCGTTCCTCAACGGCCTCTACAACAAGCCGACCGACAACACCACCGCCCGCCGCACCCGCGGCCTGCTCCAGGCCATCACCACCAACTCGCAGAACGCCGGCACCGCCCTCGGCAACGGGGCCCTGGCCGGCACCGGCGACACCGTCACCATCACCGCCCACGGGCTCGCCAACGGCGACCAGGTCATCCTCGACACGATCGTCACCACCACCGGCGTGACCGCCGACACGGTCTACTACGTCGTCAACTCGGCGACGAACACCTTCAAGCTGGCCGCGACCAAGGGCGGCACCGCCATCGACCTGGTCGGCGACGGCACCGCCAACGTCACCAAGTCCGCCGCCGCCAGCGCCGACGCGATCGGCGGCCTGATGCAGTCCGTCTTCGACAATGGCGGCCTGTCCGAGGCCACCGCCGGCACCCTGATCGCCAACTCCTCCCAGAAGCGGGCGATCACCACCGCCTACGGCAACCTCTTCGGCAAGTACATGGAGACCAGCCGCAACGTCGGCGGCGTCAACATGACCACCCTTGAGACCGACTTCGGCACCCTCAACATCATGCTGAACCGGTACCTGCCCAAGCACAAGATCGTCGTCGCCTCGCTGGAGCAGTGCCAGCCGGTCTACCTGGAGACCCCCGGCCGCGGGCACTTCTTCGCCGAGCCGCTCGCCAAGACCGGCGCCAAGGACCGCACCCAGCTCTACGGCGAGGTCGGCCTGGCTTACGGCAACGAGAAGACCCACGGCGTCATCACCGGTCTGGTCGTCTGACCGTGGCGGATCTGGCGACGCTCGCGGACCTGGCGGACCGGCTCGGTCGAGACCTCACCACGACCGAGACCCGCCAGGCCGCCGCTCTGCTCCACGACGCGACCGCGATCATCCTCGACCGGTTCCCCCGGTACGCGACCACGCCGACCGACGCCTCGACAGCGGTGTGCGCGGCCATGGTCCTGAGGGTGCTCCGCAACCCCGACGGGAAGAGGAGCGAGCAGATCGACGACTACTCGTACACCGTCGACAGCGCCCGGTCCGCCGGCGAGCTGTACCTGACCGAGCATGAGGTCGAGACGCTTCGCCCGATCCGAACGGCCGCCTTCACCATCGTGCCGGGCGCCCCGGCGGTGACCCCGTGATCGACCTCGGCTCTCTCCTCGCCTGGGGCCGCAACGCGCACGAGCAGCTCATGCTCGACACCGTCCGGCTCGTGCGCCCGGGCGTCGACGTCTACGACCCAGTGACCGGCGCGACCGTCCAGCCGGACGCCCGCGTGCTGTACGGGGGCCTGGACGGCGCCCGGGCCCGGGTGAAGCCCTTCGACGCCATGAGCGAGGACGTACAGGCCGGACAGCGGGCCGTGGTGCTTCGCCGGTACGAGGTCGCGCTGCCGTGGTCGGCCGCCCCGGCCGGCGGCGAGCGGCCGGGGCCCGGCGACCTGGTCGAGGTCGTCGCGTCCCCGGATGCCCGGCTCGTCGGCCTGGCCCTGTGGGTCACCTCGGTCGGCGAATCGGCCACGGCCACGGCATGGCGACTCAGTACGGAGGACCGATCATGAGCGCGGACATCAGCGGGCTGGAGGCCCTGGTGGCCGACCTCGCCCGGGCCGGTGCCGAGGCCGACCGCCACGCCAGGCAAGTCGTCTCCAAGGGGGCCCTGAACATCAAGAACGGGTGGAGGGACAACGCCCGTTCGTCCAGCGGCCGTTACGCGCCGCACTACTCCGGCACCATCGGCTACGACCTCACCACCGCGTCCGGCGCCGGCACCGGCGCGGTGATCGGTCCGGACAAGGGCGGTCTGCAGGGACCGCTCGGCGCGATTCTGGAGTACGGATCCGCGCACAGCCCACCCCACAACGACGGCGGGAGGGCGCTGCTTGCCGAGGAGCCGCGCTTCCTCGCCGCGGTCGAGGCACTCGGTGAGGGCCTGCTGTGACCGCACCCGCCATCCTGCCGCACGTCGAGGCGATCCGGGCCGCGCTCGCCGCGGTGCCTCTGCCGGTGTACCTCGGCGGCGCCCCGGCCGGCACCGCGCTGCCGAAGGCCTTCGCGGTCCTCTACCCGGGGCCCGGCGCGGCCTCGGCCGCGTCGCTCGCCGACGAGCGCACCGCGCTGGACATCCTGCTTCAAGTGACCTGCGTGGCCACCACGCCCGAGGGCGCGATCGGCACCGCCGACCGGGTCCGCGCCGCGCTGACGCCGCCGCTCACTGTCGACGGCCGCGCCTGCTGGCGGCCCGAGGAGCTCGGCGGCCCGCCGCTCCAGCGGGACGACGACGTCACCCCGCCCCTCTACCACCTGCCGGTCCAGCTCCGGCTCCGATCCATCCCCGACTGATCTGGAGGGCCCCATGGCCACACTCACCGCCGTCGCACTCGCCGCGGCCGGCACCCTCGAAGCCCCCGTCGCCGCGTCCGCCGGCGGCGACAAGGTCGCCCCGGTCGCCGACCGCGTCTGGGTGGAGGTGACCAACGGCGGCGGCAGCAGCATCACCGTCACGATCCCCTCCTACGCCACCGTTCGCGGCTTGGCCGCTGCCGACCGCACGGTCACCATCGCCGCCTCCGCGACCAAGAAGATCCCGATCTACGCCGACCTCAACACCAACCCCTCCGACGGCCTCGCGGCGATCTCCTACTCCGGCGTCGCCACGGTCACCGTGGCGGCCTACCGCTCCTGATCCAGGCGCTCCCACCCCCTTGACCCGCTCGCCCCGTGCCGTTGGCCGGGGCGCTTCTCATGCCCGAGGAGTCTCCCGTGTCCGACCTCATCAGCGACGGCCTCACGAAGGTGGTGTGGTGCGCGTCGCTCTCCAGCCAGAGCGCACCGGGCGCCGCCGAGCTCAACGCCGCCCCCGACTACACCCTCCGCATCACCCCCGACGGACTCAAGGTCGACCCGAGCACAGCCAGCGTCGACACCGGCAGTCTCGCCAGCACCACCGACACCGAGGAGGTCGGCCGGGTCAAGTGGGACCTGGAGATCACCTTCAAGATCGGGTCGACGCCGACCGAGCAACTGCCGTACACCACCCTCACCCGAGGCACGCACGGCTACCTCGTCGTCCGCCGCGACATCCCGGTTGCCACCGCGTTCGCCACCGGCCAGGCCGTCGAGGTCTACCCGGTCGTCTGCGGCCAGCGCGCCCGCAAGTCGCCGGCTGCCAACGAGGTCGCCAAGTACATGGTGCCGATGAAGGTCACCGCAGAGGCGACCCCGGACGCGGTGGTCGCCTGATGGCCACCCAGCCCAAGGCCTCGCCGACGGCCGCCGACATCCTCGCCCGGGTCCGCCCGCGCACCGCGACGGTCACCCTCTACCTCGACGGCGAGGCCTCCGGCCGGATCGCCCAGCTGGAGGCCCAGTTCGCCGCCCTGGCCGACTGGCAGCCTGCATCCCTCGCCGAGCCGGACCCGCGCCGGGCGCTCGCCGAAGAGATCGCCGAGCTCCAGGACCGGATCCGCGACAGCGCGCAGGACTTCACCCTCCGAGCCCTGCCCGCCAAGGCCTGGTCCGACCTCCTCGCTCTGCACCCGCCCCGGCATGCCCAGGAGCTGTACAACCCGCTCACCCTGCCGCCCGCGCTCGTCCCCGCATGCCTGGCCGAACCGGAGATGACACCGGAGGAGTACGAGCAGCTCGCCGAGGTCCTCAACCAGGGCCAGCGCGACCAGCTGGAACTCGCTGCCTGGCAGGTCAACAACGAGGCCACCACGGTCCCTTTCTCACTGGCCGCCTCCGCACTTCGGTCCTCCACCGGCGAGAGGTAGAGGCTGCCCGGGCCTGGGGCGTGCCCCGCAGCGTTTTCCTCGGCCGGCCGCTGCCCGGCCCGGGTGAGCCCCTGTGGACCGACGACGACCGAGCGTGGGCCCTCGCCCTGCTCGCCCTCGAGGCAGAGACCTGCACCGGCTGCGGCCACCCGCTGACCGACGCCCTCGACGGCGACCTGGAGGAAGCGTGGCAGGCCGAGGTGCTGCGCTGTCATGCCTGCGCGACGGCGGCCCGGCACTTGGACGGTTGGCGGGACGGCGGCGCGGACACCCGGGGCGCCCAGGTGCGCGTGACACGGAGGGAGGACGCTCGTGACTGACCGTACGGTGAACGTTCGGCTCGACCTCAACACCAGCGGCTACCGGCGTGGTGCGACGCAGGCCGAGCAGGACAGCCGCCGCATCGCGGCCTCCGCGACCGCGGCGGCGGACCAGACCGAACGTGCCTTCAACAGCGCGTTCGGGGAGACCGCAGCGGCGGCGACGGCAGCCCAGCGCAGCCAGCAGGCCGCGTTCGAACGCACCGCAGCAGCGGCGGTTTCCGCGTCCCGTGTCACCGCTGAGGCGAGCCAGGCCGCTGCCGCCGCAACCCAGCGCGTCGCCGCCTCGGCCGGAGACATCCCCGCGACCTTCGCGGCCGCCGGAACCTCCGCGTCCCGGTCTCTCAGTGAGATCTCGACGTCCGCGGTCGGCGCTTCCCAGGCGCTGGCCCGGACGGACGTTGCCGCGGTCAACCTCTCGGCGGAGGCCAGCGCGGCGCTCGGCCGGCTCGCAGCGACCGCCCGGTCGTCGATGGGCGAGGTCGCCGCCTCCGCCCAGCCGGCGGCGACTGCCACCCAGCGCGTCGCCCTGGCCGCCAGCGAGATCCCGGCCGCGTTCCGGGCCGCGAGCACGGCCGCGTCCAGCTCGATGGCGCAGGTGACGGCAGCGAGCACCCGGTCGTCCCTGGCGCTCGCCCAGACGTCGGGCGCCGTCACGGCCACCAGCCTCGCCGCGACAAGCAGCCTGTCCATCGCGTCCCGAGTGGCTGTCGCCGAGGCGGCCGCCGCTGTCGGAGTGGTGACAGCTGAGGCAACGGCCGCCCAGGCCACCATGCTCGGCCGGACGCGCGCGGCGACCACCGCCTGGACCGCGTCGATGCGTGCCCAGGCCGCCGCCACGGCCACGGCGATGGTCGGCTCGGCGGAGAGGTCGGAGGCTGCGTGGAAGGCCGTCCGTATGGGCGGCGTGGCGCTGCTGGCCGTGTTCGCCGCCGCCGTGGTGGCGGCGGCGCGCTTCGAGCAGTCGATGAGCATCGTGGGGGCGGCATCCGGCGCGACTGGCAAGGAACTGGACGCGCTCCGGAAGTCGGCGCTGGAGGCCGGCAAGGCGACCGTCTTCTCCGCTCGCGAGGCAGCGGACGCCGAGGTCGAACTAGCCCGAGCGGGCATCTCGACGGCCGACATCGTCGGCGGCGCCCTACGCGGCGCGCTGGACCTCGCGGCGTCCGGTCAGCTGTCGCTCAGCGAGAGCGCCGTAATCGCAGCCCAGGCCATGAACGCTTTCAATTTGCGCGGCGCCCAGGTTGGGCATATCGCTGATGTGATTTCCGCCGGTGCAGGAAAATCGGCGACAAATGTCCACGACATGGGATATGCATTCAGGATGAGTGCGCTGGTCGCCCAGCAGACCGGCCTTACCCTGGAAGACACTGTCGGCGTACTCTCTCTCTTTGCGCAAAATTCCCTAACCGGGTCCGATGCGGGCACCAGCTTCAAGGTTATGTTGCAAAGGTTGACGCCCCAAAGCGCCGAGTCAGCTGCAATGATGCGGCAGGTCGGCCTGAGCGCCTATGACGCAAAGGGGCAATTCGTCGGCATTACTGAGCTTTCCCGACGAATGGCTGATGCTTTCGGCGATCTCACTCCTGAGGCCAGGAATGCCGCGCTCGGCGTAATTTTCGGGAGCGACGCCGTCCGGGCTGCGACAATTCTTTACAAGGCGGGCGAGCAGCAGGTTCGTGGGTGGATCGGCGCGGTCGACGACCAAGGATTCGCGACCCGCACCGCCGCCCAGCAGACCGACAACTTGGTCGGCGACCTGGAGCGGCTCAAGGGGGCCCTGGAGACCGCGTTGATCGAGTCCGGCGGCGGCGCCACCTCGGTCCTTCGCGACATGGCCAAGGGGGTCACCTACCTGATCGACGCGTACAGCAGCCTGCCCGGTCCGGTGAAGGAGAGCGTCACCGCGGTGGCCGGCATCACCGGCATCCTGGCGCTCGCCGTCGGGGGCTTCGTCCTCGCGCTGCCGCGCATCGCCGCCTTCCGCACTGCCCTGGTCGAACTGGCAGTCACCATGCCCCGGCTGGCGGCCGCGGCCAGCGCGACGTCGAGCTTCCTGTTCGGCCCCTGGGGCCTAGCCGTTGGCGGTGCCGTCGCCGCGATGATGCTGTTCTCCAGCAGCCACAAGACCGCCAAGATCGACGTGGAAGGGCTGTCCGCAGCGGTCAAGCAGGATTCCGGCATCGTCGGCGCAAACACGCGCGCGTACGCCGTCAACGCCCTGCAAAAGTCAGGGGCGATGGCGGCGGCCAAGGAGCTCGGCGTCAACCTGCACGACCTGACGGACGCGGCACTCGGCAGCAGCGAGGCGTGGAAGGAGGTCCAGGCTCAGGTCAACGCCTCCAGCGGCGAGATCTTCAAGGGCAGCCGGCACGTCGAGGGGTACACCGGGAAGCTGGACCTGCTGAAGTCCTCCGTGGACACCACCAAGGGCGCCGTAGCGGACGCGGCGGCCGCGATCGCGCAGGAGGGCGAGGCCAGCGGCAAGGCCGCCCTGGGCACCAAGACGCTCGGCGACGCTGCGGAGGACGCCGGCGGCGACCTGAAGAAGACCGAGACGGCGGCTGACCAGTTGTCGAAGACCCTCGCCGGGCTCAACGGCACGAACATCTCGGTGGCCCAGAGCGCGCTCGCGTTCCAGTCCGATCTCCAGGGCCTACGCGACGCGGTCAAGGAGAACGGGGTCGCGCTCGACATCACGACGGAGAAGGGGCGCGCGGTCAAGGCCGCAGTGCTCGGCGCCGCCGAGGCGGCGACCGCGCACGCCAAGGCCGTCGCGGACCAGACCGGCGAGGTCGAGGCTGGCAGCATCGCCTTCGGCCGAAACGTCGAAGCGCTCAAGGCGACGATGCGGCAGGCTGGCTTCACCCAGCAGCAGATCGACCAGCTCACCGTCTCCTACGCCACCCTGCCGCCGGTCAAGGAGACCCGGGTCACCGACCCGGGCGCCCTCCAGACCATCGGGGACCTGGAGGTGCTCCGCGACAAGCTGGCCGCCGTGCCGCCGGGCAAGAGCATCGTCGTCACCGCCCCCACAGCGGACGCCCTCCAGGACCTCAAGGCGATCGGCTACGCGGTCGAGAAGCTGCCGAACGGGCAGGTCAAGGTCACGGTGCCGCCGGGCGACGCCTTCGACGGCACCCGCAGCATCCAGCAAGCGATCAACGGCATCCGGGGCCGGGCCGTGGCCGTCGACATCGTCGCGAACTTCCCCGCCGGCCTCCACCTGGCGGGAAGCAGGCCGAACGAGCAAGCCAACGGCTCCGTCATCCGATACGCCAACGGCGGCATTCGGGCGGCAGCCGACGGACTGTCGACCCGGCAGGCCGGCATCTCCCGGCGGCCGATCCTGTGGGCCGAGGCCGGACCGGAGGCCTACATCCCCCTGTCACCCGGAAAGCGGGGCCGCAGCCTCGCCCTCCTCGACGAGGTCGCCGGGATCTTCGGCCAACAGCTCATCCCGGCCGGACCGACCGCCCGCGACCTGATCCCGGCCCGGCAGATCGGCAGCGCACCCGCGCAGTCCCCGGCCACGGACGCCAGCAGCGGTCCGACCGTCATCCACCTGCACGGCGCCAAGCAGAGCTCGGCCGAGCAGATGGCCGACCTGCAACGCCACATGGAGCACTTCGCCTGAGAGGAGGTGTGCCGTGGGATACGTCCCCGGCCAGGTCCTCGGCGGGAAGACCGTCACCCTCGGCTCGCTGCAGCTGGGGGTGGCGGACGCCGCAGGAGTCGCCTGGGCGATCGGCAAGGACGGCCTCAAGGGCTGGTCCGGGTCGGCCGTCCGAACCCAGTACACCGACCGCGAAGCCGACCACGGCGCCTGGGCCGGGAAGACCTACCTGGGCGCCCGCGTCATCACCCTGGCGGGTACGGTCACCGCGCCGGACCTATCCACCCTCGACGCGGCCGCCGAGCAGCTCTTCGCGGCAGCCGCGACGACCGACACCATCCTCGTCGTCGCCGAGACCATCCCCAAGCAGTGCACCGTGCGGCGCAGCGGCGAGCCGCTGTGGGATCCGGAGACGGACCGGGTCGCCCGCTACTCGGTGATGCTGACGGCGGCGGACCCGCGCCGCTACTCCACCACCCTGCAGTCCGTCTCCACCGCGCTGCCGGTGTCCTCGGGCGGTCTGACGCTGCCGCTGACGATGCCGCTGACGATCACGGCCGGGTCGAGCTCCGGCTCGATCACGCTGACGAACGCGGGCACGATCGGCACCCGGCCCCGATTCACGATCACCGGCCCGGTGACCGCGCCGGTGATCCTCGTGCAGTACCCGAACTCGACGGTGCAGCAGCTCGCCTACTCGGACACCCTCGTGGCCGGCGACAGCCTGCTCATCGACGCGGACGCCCGCGCGGTCACGCTCAACGGCACCGTCTCGCGGCGCCGCTACCTCTCCGGCTCGTGGCCGGAGATCCCGCCCGGACAGACCGTCACGGTCCAGTGGACCGCCAGTTCGTCCGACCCCGCCGCGACGCTGACCGGCACCTGCCGCTCGGCCTGGATGTGAAGGAGCCCGCCCGTGGTTGCCACCGATCCGCTCTGGCTCCCCTCGATCAGCTACGACGAGACCGAGCTGCGCAAGATGGACAGCGCGCTCGTCATGGCCGACGGCACCGCCCTCGGCTCCCGGCCCGGCATCCGCGCCGGTGACCCGGGCCTCGCCGTCAGCTTGGCCGGAACCACCGTCAACGTCTCGGCGGGTACCGCAGTGCTGTACCGGTCCGGCCAGGGCGTCTACCGGGCGCAGCTCGCCGCCACCAGCCCGGGCACGCTGACCGCCGCGAACGCCAGCTTCAGCCGAATCGACCTGGTGTACCTGCGCGTGTGGGACACCGCGGTCGACGCCTCCGGCCTGCGGAAGGCGGACACGGTCTACCTGGCCGGCACCGCCTCGGCGTCGCCGGCCGCGCCGACGCCGGGCGCCACCGAGATCTACATCCCGCTCGCCACCATCACGGTGCCATCCACGGGCGGCGGCGGCACCGGTGCGGCCACCGTCTCCAGCACGGTCCGGCAGGTCACCGTCGCTCCGGGCGGTGTCCTGCCGGTCTCCAGCACGGCGGACATCGCCATCAGCGGCGTCTACGTCGGGCAGGCCCGGTTCAACACCGTCCGTATGGTGCCCGAGTACTGGACCGGGACCGCCTGGGTCGCGCAGGGCGACTGGTCCTCGTTCTCGCCGACCTGGACCGCCAGCACGACCAACCCCACCCTGGGCAACGGCACGCTCGTCACCCGCTGGACACGGGTCGGGCGCAGCATCACCTGGATGGGTTCGCTGACGGTCGGCTCGACGACGTCGGGCGGCAGCGGTACCTGGCAGATGACGCTTCCGGTCGCCGCGGCGAGTAACGGCATCACCATGATCGGCTCGGCCGACTACGTGAACCTGTTCGACAACGAGTACGTGGGCCTGGTCGAAGTCCAAGGCGGTGGCACGACGGTCGGCTTCACCTCGAAGGTGATCACGTCGTACTACTTCACCAACGTCAGCAACACCTCACCGGTCACCACCTCGTCGAACTCGCGCCTGCACTGGAACATCACCTACGAGGCCGCGACGTGACAGCCCTGGAGCTCGTCTGGTTCGGAGCGGATCTGCGGACCGGGGCGATCGCCGAGGAACTCCCCTCGCTGCGCCCCGGCCAGGCCCTCCAGCGGCGTCTGGGGGCGAGCACGTCGGCCAGTCTCGAACTGGCCCTTGCGGGCGCGCCCCGCGAGTGGGAGGCGGCGACCGACCCGGGGCGCACCATGCTCGTCGCGGTCGACAGCACCACCGGCCTGCCGGTCTGGTCCGGCCTCACCCTGCCCCGCCAAGGCGGATCGTCCGAGATCCTGAAGCTCGGGTGCGCGACTGCCGAGGCCTACCTCGACCGGCGCTACCCGGGCGACTACAGCGTCACCGCGACTGACCAGTCCACCGTCATGGCCGCCCTCGCCACCCCGGTGCTCACCCAGGGACTGCCGCTCGACCTGGACGTCACCGCGAGCGGCACGGCCATCGACTACACCGCCCTCGACGCCGACGACAAGACCTGCCTGTCCTACTTGCAGGAGATCGCCGGCATGGCCGGCGCCCCCGAGTGGACCATCGACACCATCTGGGCGGACGCCGCGCAGTCCCGGTTCAGGCTCGTCCTGCGCATCCGGCCGACCATCGGCGTGCAGAACACCTCGCCCGAGGCCGTCTTCGACATGCCGGGCTGCGTCGCCGAGTACGAGCTCTCGGAGTCCTACGAACGCGGCCGCGGCGCCACCAGCGTCATCGCTCGCGGCGACCGCGCCGACGGGGTGCGCGCCACCAGCGACGTCCACACCGCGGACACCCTGCTGGCGGCCGGCTGGCCGCTGTGGGAGCACCGGTGGACGCCCGCGCAGGGCATCACCGACGCCTCCCTGCTGGAGCGGCACGCCGACGAGGCGATCGACCTGATGGGCACCGGCAGCCGGTCCTGGTCCCTGTCCGCCGTCGCCTCGCAGGCGCCGCGCCTCGGCACCGCCTGGGGCCTGGGCGACAGCGTGCGCCTGGCCGTCGCACCCTCGACGTCGCCCCGGCACCCGGCCGGCGTGGACGTCGTCGCCCGCGCGTACGCGTGGTCGCTCGACCCCGGCGCAGACCGACTCTCCCCAATCCTGCTGGAGGACGCGTGACCATCCGCACCGACCAACTGCCCCACGACTCGTCGTGGATGGCCCGCGCGATCGCCGAGATCCGCGACGTCATCGCCCAGCTGCGCGCCCACTCCCCGGACATGTCCGCCGCGGACGCCCTGCTCGCCCCGGCGGCCACCGACATCACGCAGTGGCCGCAGACGGGCAGCACCTCGTACGCGGCCATCTCCCGCAGCTACAACGTCGCCTGGAAGCAGCGGCTGCGGATCGTCGCGGCGACCACCACCTCCGGCGGGTCCACCGGCACCGTCCGGGTCTCCATCAACGGATCCCCCTGGGGGACGGCGGTGACCGCGGGCACCACCCTCGACATCACCGCCGCCCTGCCGGCCGCCATCGCCATCGGCGACCAGTACCAGATCGGGATCGAGGCCGTCCGCACCTCCGGAACCGGCGCCGTCCACGCCCAGGTCCAGCACATCCGCGCCATCGACTAGGAGCTCCTCTTGCGCACCCTCACCACCCTGCGGGCCGACAACCCGCAGCAGCTCACCGAGCGCCTCGCCCCGCTCGCCGCCGAGGAGTTCCGGGCCGGTCGGGCCGGACAGCTGTCCTCGCCGTCGGCCGGATCCCCGCAGATCCCCGGCGAACTGTGGCTCCTCGCCCTCGCCCGCCCGTCCCAGGACCCCGGCGAATGGGTCGTCTACGCCATCACCAGCGCCGACGACATCCCGGGCTGGCCGTACCAGACCGGCCAGTACATCGGCGGCATCCGCGACCCCCGCCAGATCGGCATGGCCTTCGCCGCCGTCGGCCAGCAGGTCGCCATGCGCCACTACAGCGCTTTCACCGTCGACTGCCTCGACCAGGAAGTCCCGCTCGCCTGACCACCCGCCCCGCGCCGCCGGCCCGGGGCTCACACACCTGGAGGCCCCATGGCCTGGTACCCCGAGGCCCAGAAGCTGGAGCTCCAACCCGAATCGGACTCGCAGGCCGCGATCGCTCCGACGCAGTTCATCCTGCACAGCATCGCAGCGCCGTGGACGCCCGGCCGGATCTACGAGTACTGGCGGGACTCGACGAACCTGGAGTCGCACTTCGGGCTCGGCTACGACGGGTCGCTCGCCCAGTTCATCGGTACGCAGACCAGGGCCGACGCGAACATGTACGCGAACCGCAGGTCGGACGGCACGGGCGCTGTGTCGCTGGAGTCCGCGTCGAACCTCCAGCACACCGACCCGTGGACCCCGGAGCAGGTCGCGGTGATCATCCGCCTCGGGGTGTGGCTGCATCAGCAGCACGGCATCCCGCTGCGGGTGTGCCGCAGCGCCACTGACCCGGGGTTCGGCTACCACCGGCTGTTCCCGGAGTGGTCGGACGGCGGGACCGCCTGCCCTGGTGACGCTCGGGTGCAGCAGTTCCACGACGTCATCATGCCGGGGATCAGCGCGGCCGCCGCCGGCCAGATCCCGCCCACCCCCAAGCCTGCGCCGGCCCCGGCGCCTGCCCCGTCCGAGGAGGACGACATGCCCATCAGCGATGCCGATGTCGCGCGGATCAGCGCGGCTGTGGCCAGCGCCGTCGGTGATCAGAAGACTCGCGACGCGATCGCCTACGCCGTCGACTACAAGCTCGGCCCCCGGCTCGACGCCCTCCCCAACCAGGTGTGGGAGCATCAGGTTCCGGTTCCCCGCCTGCAGCCCGACGGCAGCGTGACCTACGCGGCCGAGCAGTCCGCGTACTGGCCGCTCGTCTGGGGCAACGTCTGGAACGCACAGGTCATGGCCGCGATCGCGGCTGCCGCGCTCACCCCGGCCGAGGTGCAGCAGGCCCTCGCCGACGGCACCCTCCACGTCACCGTCACCGTCGCCCCCGCAACTTCCCCGAAGGAGTCCTGATGCCTCGCATCTTCGGCCGCGAACCGGCCCTGCTGCTGGCCTTCGTGGCCGCTCTCGTCAACGCGCTGCCTGGCTTCGGGGTCGACCTGACCACCGGCCAGCAGGCGGGGATCAACAGCGCGGCGGCGATGGTCGTCGCGATCGTCATCGCGGTGATCGTTCATGACGGCCTCGGCGCCGCGATCCTCGGCCTGATACAGGCCGCCGGCTCCCTGCTGATCGGTTTCGGCTTCCACTGGACGGCCGAGCAGCAGGCCGCCACCATGCTCGTCGCGACGGCCGCAGTGGCGATGTGGACGCGCACCCAGGTGACTGCACCGGTCCCGGCGAAGGCCCCGCTGCCGTCGCTGACTTCCGTTCCCGCCGATCCGTACGGTGGGTGATCTGACGTCCGGCTTGGTCGTGCAGGGCGGTGCGGCGGCGATCCTGTCCGCGGTCGTGATGCTGATACTCGTCGGCCGACTGGTGCCCCGTTCCGTCCTGGAGGACGTTCGGGCGGACCGGGACGCCCAACTCGCGGAGCTCCGTGCGGAACGGGACTCGTGGAAGGCCGCGCACGCGACGAGCGAGGAGGCCCGGCATCTCGACCAGGACAGTGTTCGCGAGCTGCTGGAGGTCGCCCGGACGACCGAGCATTTGATGCGCGCCCTGCCAAGCCCCAAGGCCATGGTCGAGGGGGTGAGCGATGCCCTGGATTCCGGCCTGGCTCCGCAGACGTAGCAGGGTGTCGCTGGTCCGCCAGCACCCTCGACCCACCCCGGGGCAGCGCGAGGCGGTGGAGGCTCTGCGCCGTGCGGAGCAGGCGTGTGAGGAGGGACGGGCCCGGGCGGAGGAGGTAGCTGAGACTGCTGAGCGGCTACGTGAGTGCCGCCGGGAGAACCACTTCGCTGAGCGAATCCGGCTCAGTCTGGAAGGGGGTCACGGATGATCGATATGGGTCCTGATCAGTGGGCGAACTGGTCGGCCAGCGTGGTGCTGGCGTCGGCGTCGGTGACGGCCGCGGTGGTCTACCACCGGCGGGCGCCGTGGCGTCAGACCCGGATCGGCCGTCACATCATGGCCGTGACCGTGGCCGTGGGCCTGCTGGGCGCGTACACGGTGCTGATGAGTATCTGGCCGACGGG
This sequence comes from Kitasatospora sp. NPDC005751, assembly GCF_040630835.1. Lineage (NCBI taxonomy): Bacteria > Bacillati > Actinomycetota > Actinomycetes > Kitasatosporales > Streptomycetaceae > Kitasatospora > Kitasatospora sp. NPDC005751. The sequence continues at coordinate 73,883 of NZ_JBEXYC010000014.1, read as the reverse complement.
TCCGACGGCGATGGTGCTGCGGGTCGGCCGCACTGTGCTGCAGGTGGCCCTGGGGGTGGCGATGATTCAGCGGGCGTTCCTGATCACGGACGCCCAGCGCGACCGGCCCGACCACCCTCCCGACGACGACCACTGAACGACCACGCCCCTGCCCGGCCACGTGCCGGGCGGGGGCGCTTCGTGCGTTCCGACCCCAGAACGCGGTCCGAACGGCATCCTGGAGCCTCACCCTGCAGAGAGGCGAGCACCATGAAGCTGACGTTCCTCGGCAGCACCAGCGACAGCGGCAACTGCCCGACCCTGTACGAGACCGAGAACGGCGACATCGTCGTCCAGGGCGACCGGCTGACCGATCCCGAGGCGCTTGCCCAACTGCGTGACGTGCTGCCTGGAGAGACGTTCGTCGTCGTCCCCCGTGCCCTGTTGTCCCGCTTCGCGCCCAAGGAGTAGACCGGTGGCCAGCGTCCAGCCCTTCGAGGCGATCACCCACTTCTTCAACGACTTCGGGCACACCGCGTTCCGGTTGGAGACCCGTCGCGGCTACGCGGTCGACGTGGGCACCGAGCGGTACGAGCGGTTCCAGCGCGGCGAGCCGCTGCCCTTCGAAGCCGACAACCCATGGCACACCAACGTGCGCCGCCAGACGGCCGCCGGCAAGCGCTTCGAGCGCGTCCGCCTGGTCGACGACCCACCCACCCTCGGACAGCGGTTCCTGCTCGCCTCCGGGCTCGGCAACGTGGAAGCCGGCGAGGACATCCGCAACCTGCCGCGGGCGGCGGCCGAGCGGCTCGCCCTGCCCGACTTCGACTTCTGGCTGTTCGACTCCCGCACTCTGGTCCGCTTCCACTTCGACGCGGACGACAACACGCTCGGCGTCGAGATCACCGAGGACCCGTCCGAGGTCCTCGCCGCCTGCCAAGCCCGCGACGCCGCATGGCACTTCGCTGTCCCGACGCGCGACTACGCCGCGCGGGTACTCTCCGGCGTGTGAGCACCGACTTTCAGCAGGCGCGGATGTCCCTCGGTGCGCGGCTGCGCGAGCTGCGCACCGAGGCCGGCATCAACGGCCGCGACCTGGCCGTCCGGTTGGGCTGGCCGCCGTCGAAGGTCTCGAAGCTGGAGAACGGCAAGCAGACGGCCACGCCGACGGACCTGCAAGCGTGGGCCGAGGCTGTGGGCCAGCCGGAGTCGGCCGGCGAGTTGAAAGGCCGGCTCCAGGGACTGGAGTCCCGCTACCGGACGTGGAAGCGGCTTCTCGCCGGCGGCCACCGCGCGCGCCAAGAGGCGGGGGTGTCCCACAGCCGGGAGACCGCAGTGACGACCGGCTACGAGCCCGGTATCGTTCCGGGCCTCTTCCAGATCGCCGAGTACGCTCGCCACGTCCTCACCCACGCGACCGACCTGCACGACAGCCCCCGGGACATCGAGGAGGGCGTTCGGGCCCGTATGCGCCGCCAGGACGTCCTCTACCAGCCGGGCAAGCGGTTCCGCTTCATCCTGGCCGAGGCCGCGCTGTACGTGCAGATCTGCCCCCCGGAGATCCTTGCGGCCCAGCTCGACCGGCTCGGCGGTCTGCTCGGCCTCGACAACGTCGAGCTCGGGGTCGTTCCGCTCGGCGCACCGGTGTCCGTGATCCCGAAGCACGGGTTTTGGATCTTCGACGACCGGCTCGCGATAGTGGAGACGTGGAACACCGAGATGTGGCTCGACGACGTCGCGGACATCGAGCTGTACCGAAAGGTCTGGGGGAAGCTGCACGCGGCCGCGGTGTACGGGCCGACCGCGCACCGGCTGATCGCTCGCGCTCGATCCTCGCTGAGCCCGACGTGAGCAACCGGCAGAACCCCGCCGGGCCGTAGGAGAAATCCCGAGCAATCCGCGCCGCTTCGAGCAATCTCGGCTCTTACGGTGCTGGTCATGGCGGATACAGCGGCTTCACCGGCCCGCCTGCCCGGGGGCTTCCCCTCGGCGGCCGGCCTGACATCAGATCAGCTGCACGGACTGAGGTGCCGGCGATGCGGCGCCTCGGGACCCCTTCGGCCGGACGGCCACGTCTACACGGTGTCCTGCGTCGGCATGGCCCCGCTCGGCTGGGCCGTGACCGCGTGCGCGACGTGCGCCGGGGACGGTGCACGATGACCACCGCGCCCTCCCGGCCCGACTCGCGGACCGACATCGTGATCCACCTCGACACCCGGCGAGGAGGCCGCTACATCTCGGCCGAGTGCCAGCTGAACGCGCACCACGGTTGCCCCGGCGGCATCTGGGACGAGGCGCGCGCCATCGTCCTGGTGTGCCTCTGCATGGTCTCCGGCTGCTCGTGCTCCCGCTGGTTCCACAGGGAGGCGGCGCAGTGAGCGAGAGGTTCACGCCGTACGCCCTGCCCGACGGCGGCCACGGAGTATGGGACCACAAGCATGACCACAGGCTCGAACAGCCCGGCCTGGCCAACGTCTACTGGTTCGCGAACCAGGCGCTGGCCGAGATGTGGATCGACCGGCAGAAGGTGCCGACCTCGACGGATACCAGCCCCGGGACCGCTGAGGGCCAAGCCGAGGCAGGAGCTCACACGCCGGAGCTGTCGGGCCAGCAGCGCGCCAGCAGATAACCACCTGAGCGGGCAAAACGAAGACGAAGGGGCCTCGACCAGCAGCTAACTTGCTGGTCGAGGCCCCTTCACCGTTGGTGGGCCGCCAGGGGCTCGAACCCTGAACCTACGGATTAAAAGTCCGCAGCTCTGCCAATTGAGCTAGCGGCCCGTCGGCCGCCCCGTGCGGGGCGGGCCAGGGCGATCCTACCCGTTGGCGCCCACGCCTCCGCCAGTGGATTGTGCGGACGCGCCGGGCTCAGCGGGCGGCCGGGACGGGTGGGGTGCGGACGAGCGGGGTGTCCTGGGCGGGCGGGGTGTAGTGGGCGGCGCGGACGCGGCGGAGCCAGGCCTCGGCGGGGCGCGGGTCCGGCGCCGGGGGGAGGGCGCCGGGGCGGGCGAAGCGTTCGGCGGCGGCGGCGAGCAGCGGCTCGGCGGCGGCGGGGTGTTCGGCGATGCGGTCGCCGAGCGCGCGCACCCGCTCCGGGTCGGGCAGCCGGACGACGTTCTCGCCCGTCTCGTGGAGCCGGACGCCCTGCTCGGTGAGCCGGACCAGGTGGCGGGCGTGCTTGGCGGCCCGGCGGAGACCGGCCGGGTCCGCCGTATCACGGCCGAGCAGCTTGCGGAACTGCTGGTCGGCGTAGCCGAGATAGGAGTTCCGGACGGCCGTGGCGCTCAGGAAGGAGCCGCGGATCGCGATCAGCTCCTCGCCCAGCGTGCTGCGCACCTCGTACAGGTCCGCCGGCAGCCAGACCAGTTCGGAGGCGGTCGGATTGCAGGTGAGCGCCAGGCGGCACCACTTGGCGGCCTCGTGCAGGGTGGTGTCGGGCTCGGTGGTGACCTGGGACTCCGCCGGGCGGTGCAGGCCGTGGAAGTCCTCGGTCGGCGCGGCGAACAGGCCGAGCCGGTCGACGTCCGAGCCGGCGTGCGCGAAGCCGTACGCGGTCGAGCCGACCACGCCCGCGAGCAGGACGGTGCCGGGTGCGGGGGGCATGAGGTCTCCTCGGGGGTCGCGGCGGTCCCAGGAGTGTGCCCCGCCCGGGCCGCTCGGGGCGAACGAATTCCGGTGCCCCGAACCGGTGTCGGCCGCTCCCGCCGGCCACCGGGGTAGCGTGCGGACCATGGACTCCTCCCTTCCTCCCGCCGCCGCCGACCGCCCCGAGGTCCTCCTGGTCACCGGTGCCGGGCGCGGCATCGGCGCGGCCACCGCCCTGCTGGCCGGGCGGCGCGGCTACCGGGTCTGCGTCAACTACCGCGCCGACGAGGCCGCCGCCACCGCCGTGGTGGACGCCGTCCGGGCCGGGGGCGGTACCGCTCTCGCCGTCCGGGCCGACGTCACCCGGACCGCCGAGGTGGAGCGGCTGTTCGCCACCGTGGACGCCGAACTGGGCCCGCTCACCGCCCTGGTGAACAACGCCGGCACGCTGGAGAAGCAGTGCCGGCTGGAGGAGATCGACGAGGACCGGCTGAACCGGATCTGGGCCTCCAACATCACCGGCCCGTTCCTCTGCGCGAAGCAGGCCGTCCGCCGGATGTCCACCCGGTACGGCGGGCGCGGCGGCGCCATCGTCAACGTCTCCTCCGCCGCCTCCCGGCTCGGCTCGCCGAACGAGTACGTGGACTACGCGGCCGCCAAGGGCGCCGTCGACTCGATGACCCGCGGACTCGCCCTGGAGGTCGCCGCCGAGGGCATCCGGGTCAACGCCGTGCGCCCCGGCCTGATCCACACCGACATCCACGCCCTGGGCGGTGAGCCCGGCCGGGTGGACCGGGTCGCGCCCGGGCTGCCGATGCGGCGGGGCGGGCGGCCGGAGGAGGTCGCCGAGGCGATCCTCTACCTGCTCTCCCCCGCCGCCTCGTACAGCACGGGCACCTTCCTGGACGTCTCCGGCGGCCGCTGAGACGACGCCGTCCGTTTCCTTCCCCGGCCGCCTCTCCCGCCCGTACGGTGGAGGCCATGACCGACGACCTGCCGGACCGTGAACCCGACCTGCCGTCCGCGTTCCTCGACATCCCCGGTGTGCGCAACTTCCGCGACGCCGGGGGCGTCGGTGCCCTGCGCACGGGCGTGCTCTACCGCTCCGGCTCCTTCCACAACCTCACGCCGGAGGGCGCCCAGCGGCTCAAGGACCTCGGCCTGCGCACCGTGATCGACCTGCGCAGCCCCTTCGAGCTGGCGACCTGGCCCGACCTGCGGTTCGGGCTCGACCACGAGGCGCTCAGCCTCCCCACCCTCCCGGCGAACCGCGAGGACATCGACCGTCCGTGGCCCGAGGACCAGGCCGAGCTCTACCCCTTCATGGCCGAGACCGCCGGCCCCTCGCTGGTCGCCGCGATCCGCCGGCTCGGTACCCCCGGCGGCGTACCGGCCGTCGTGCACTGCGCCGTCGGCAAGGACCGCACCGGTCTGACCATCGCGGTCGTGCAGTCCCTGCTGGGCGCCTCCGACGCCGAGCTGATGGCCGACTTCCTGCTCTCCAACGCCGGCCTCGGCCTGCTCGACGGCCCGACCCCCTACCTCGACGAGACCGGCACCGAACGCGTCTCCCGCCCGATCTCCACCCCGCTCCTGGCCTCGTCCCTCAGCTGGATCCGGGCCCGGCACGGCTCCGTCGCCGACTACCTGCGCGCCCACGGCACCACCGACGAGGAGCTGACCGCCCTCCGGACCAACCTCTCGGCCTGACCGGGCCCGCGGGCCGCCCCGCCGCGGCCCGCGGGGCACCCCCTACCTCTGGCGCTCCAGGCGCCACCACTGCGCGGGCGAGTCGTCGTCCTCGCGCTGTTCGACCGGACTGCCGGGGGTGGTGGCGGTGAGCGGCTTGCCGCTGATGAAGCTGGTCAGGGTGTAGGTGCCCGGAGCGTCGAGGTGGTGTTCGAGGAGCCATTCCTGCGCCCCGAAGGCGTTGGGCGACCACTGCTGGATCAGGACGCCGTCCTCCGGCGAGGCACCGGTGACGTCCAGGCGCTTCCCGCTGGCGGCGTTCTCGACGTGGTACAGGGCGCCACCCGGGTGGACGGCGCCGAACCGCCAGAGCTGGGCCTCGGAGCCGCTCTCCGCTCCGAGGACGACCTTGGCACCGCTGCGGCGGCTCCCGTCGGCGACCTCCAGCAGCAGCCCGCTGCCGACGTTGCGCACCCGGTAGAGGCCGTCCGTGATCACGTGGTCAGTCACGCCGGCAGTCTCTCACCGGAGCGGCCGCCCCCGAGCCCGACGGCCGACCGGGCAGTCCCGACGGCTCGGCCGGGCAGTCCCGACGGCCGACCGGGCCGGTGAGCGGATCGTCGCCCCCCGGTAGCGGGCCACCGTCGGGCGGGCGCCTATGCTGCGGCGAATGGTGTCCGACCGCATTCCCCCGCACGACGGCTCCCCGGATCCGTCGGACCGTCAGCAACCCGCCCTCGACCGGGCGACGGCCGAACTGGAGGCGGCCGTCGCGGCCGGCGACGACGAGCAGGTGGCGGCCGCGTTCCAACGGCTCGGCGGGCTGCTGGGCCCGGCTGGCGAGGCCGAGTCGGCGGCGGTCGGCCCCCGGCTGGCGGCGCTGCTCCCGGAGCTGCCGCCGTTCCCCCGGGCGCGGCTGGCGATGATGGTGGGCGCCTGCGTCGAGCGCGGCGCCGACCCGGTGGCCTGCGCCGGACAGGTGCTGGCGGGCCTGCGCGGAGCGTTGAGCGGCGCGCTGCTGCTGGTCGAGCGCTGGGCCGAGACCGGTGGCGGCGACCTGCCCGACCCGGACGAGGACGACCCGGCCCTGGCGCACGCCCGGATCGAGGACCCGGACCGGCTGGCCGAGTGGCACGCCCACCGGGCGGTGATCGGCTGGTGGACGCTCCACCTGTGGCAGATGGCCTCGTTCGCGGTCTGTACCCATGCGGCCGTCCGCACCGCGGCCCGGGCCGACGGCGTGACGGACGTCCTGCTCGAACTGATCGACCGCTACGGCGAGGGGCAGCACGACCTCAAGGGCCTGACCCACCTGGCGAAGACGCTCGACGACGAGCCGCTGCTGGTGCTGGACCGCCCGAGCGGTACCGGCTACCTGCTGCGGATGGACGGTCTGACCGACAACTTCCAGTTGCACACGCTGCTCGCCGACGTGCTGATCGGCGGCGGACACCTGCCCGGCTCCCCGCCGGACCCGGAGGCCGTCGCGCTCAGCCGGACCGAGGAGCTGGACGGGCGCCGCCGGGTCACCGCGTACGGCTCGTTCAACCTGGTCGCGCCCGACGGGACGTGGATCTGGAACGAGGGCACGCCGAGCGACATCCCGGTGGTGGACGGCTTCCGCACCCTGGTGCTGGAGCCGCAGGCGTACGAGCGCAGTTGGTCGGCGGGCCGGTACATCCAGCAGGTGCCGGGGGATCTCCGGCTGGAGCGGGTGCTGGCACCGGCCGAGGCCGTGGACCGGCTCGCCCGGGCGGCGCGGGCACTGCCGTTCGAGGAGGCCTTCCGGTAGCCGTTCGGGCGGCCCCACCCGGTAGGGGGCGCCCGTCGGCCCGAAGCCGGGCCGGGTCGGAGGCGGACCGGGTTGGCGCCGGGCCGGGTTGGAGGCGGGGCCGGGAGTCCGGCGGGTTAGGGTCGGACGATCCGAGGATGCCGAGGAGTGGAGTCGACGATGGCGAGGATCCCGAACGTGCTCTCGACCGCCGCGCCCGCCGCGCTGACCGCGGCGAGCGGCCTGGTCGGCGGCTACGGCGTCGCCCGGTGGACCGGCCGGCGCGAACTGGGCGGTGCCGTCCTGGCCGTGGCCGGGGCGGGCGCCGCCGCGCAGTGGCACCGCAGCTCGGGCGCGGCCACCGCCGCCGCCCTGACCGGCCTCTACGTGGCGGCCTTCGGCGGCTCGCATCCGCTGGCGAAGAGGATCGGCGCCTGGCCGTCCGTCCTCGCCGTCACCGGCGTGGTCGCCGCCGCCTCGACCGCCGCGAGCGTGCTGGGCTCCCGCCGGAGCTGAGCCGGCCCGCCCGGACCCCGGTGGCGGCCGCCCGTCAGCCGGCCACCGCGCCGAACCTGGCCTCGAAAGCGGCCCGGTTCGGCGAGACGGGCGTGCGGTCCCAGACCGCGAACACGACCCGCTCGAAGGCCGCGCCGTACTGCGCCAGCGCCCCCTCGAAGGCCTCCGCCACCTGTGCCGGGTCGTTGCCGAACACCCCGCAGCCCCAGGCCCCCAGCACCAGCGCGCGCACCTCGTGCCGGGCCGCCGCCGCGAGCACCCGGACCGCCCGCTCGGCGAGCACCCCCCGGACGTCCACCTCCGCCGAACGCCGTGCCAACTGGCCGGCGTTGGGCGCCGGCGAGGTCAGGAACGTCACCGGGTAGGGCTCTGCCAGTAGCTCGCCGTCCCCGCCCCGGATCACCGGCACGTCGGGCGAGACGATCACCCGGTGGCTGTACCGCAGGTCGTCACTGGCGCGGTGCGCCGCGTAGTAGTCCGGGGCCTCGCGCAGGCAGGTGTACAGCAGGGCGCTGCGGCAGAGGTCCTCCTCCTGGGCACGGGCGCCGCGCAGATAGCCGCCGCCCGGGTTGCGCGCCGAGGCGAAGTTGAGCACCCCGACCCGGCCCGCCCCGGCCGCCACCAGGCGCCGGGCGGCCGCGATGCTGCCCTCGGCCGTCACCTCGACGGCTGCCGCCCCCGACGCCGCCGGGGCCGGACCGGGCCCGGGCGCCGCCGCCCGCAGCAGCTCGTCCAGCGTCTGCGGCCGGTACGACACCGTCCCCGCCCTGGCCGCCGCCAGTCGCTCCGTCACCTGGACGAGCTCGCCCCCGGCTGCCCGGTAGCTCCCCCGCTCGGCGATCTCCTCGTTCACCACCGCCACGCCATGCAGTCTGCTGCTCATGTCCGTGACCGTAAGGGACGGGGCCGCCCGCGCGCCACAGGTTATTCTCACCGGCAGAACAACGCGGCGACCGGCGGGCGGGGGAACGCGGACGGGCCCGCCCCACCGAAGTGGAGCGGGCCCGTCGGGCGTCGGCGCGGATGCGCTACGCGGGGTCAGTTCTTCCAGCGCGGCTTGCGGTCGTCGCGGTTGAAGCCACCGGAGTTGAAGCCGCCGGAGCGGCCACCGCGGTCGTCGCCGCGGTCACGGTTGAAGCCGCCGGAGGCCTGCGGGCGGCCACCGGAGCGGTGGTCGTCACGGCGGGAGAACGGACGGCTGCTGCTGCCGGCGGCGCCACGCTCGTCGCGGTCGCGGCCGAAGGCCGGGCGGTCACCGAAGGTGCGGGCCGGACGGTCGCCGAAGGAGCGGCCGCCGCGGTCGTCGCGGTCACGGTTGAAGCCACCGGAGCCACCGCCGCGGTTGTCACGGTCACCGAAGGAACGGCCACCGCGGTCGTCACGGTTGAACCCACCGGAGCCACCGCCACGGTTGTCACGGTCACCGAAGGAACGGCCGCCACGGTCGTCACGGTTGAAGCCACCGGAGCGGCCGCCGCGGTCGTCGCGGTCACGGTTGAAGCCACCGCCGCGGTTGTCACGGTCACCGAAGGAACGGCCACCGCGGTCGTCACGGTTGAACCCACCGGAGCCACCGCCACGGTTGTCACGGTCACCGAAGGAACGGCCGCCACGGTCGTCACGGTTGAAGCCACCGGAGCGGCCGCCGCGGTCGTCACGGTCACGGTTGAAGCCACCGCCGCGGTTGTCACGGTCACCGAAGGAACGGCCACCGCGGTCGTCACGGTCACGGTTGTACGCCGGGCGCTCGGTGCGCGCCTCGCGGTAGGACGGGGCCCGCTCCTCGGTCACGGCGGCGGCCGGGGCGGCCGTCTCCGCGGGAACCTCGGTGGTCTCGGCGGTCTCGGCGGTCTCGGCCTCGGCGGCGGGCGCCTCGTCCTCGATGCCCAGGTCGGCCCGCTCGCGCGCGGCGCGGGCGGCCAGGCGGTCGGCCTCCTCGCGCAGCTCGGTGGCGCGGCGCTGCGCGCGCTCCAGCTGGCGGGTCATGTCGGCGAGCTCGCGCTCGGCGGCACCGGCGATGCCGGCGGCGCTCTCGGCCTGGACCTCGATCAGCGAACGGGCGCCGGTGATCTTGGCGACCTCGGCGTCGAAGGCGTGGTCGAGGATGTGGCGCGAGGCGTCGACGCCCGCGTCCTCCATCAGGCGGAACACGCCACGGCGCTGGTGCGGCAGCACCAGGGTGACGACGGCGCCGGAGCGGCCGGCGCGGGCGGTGCGGCCGGAGCGGTGCAGGTAGTCCTTGTGGTCACCGGCCGGGTCCACGTTCAGGACCAGGTCGATGCCGTCGACGTGGATGCCGCGGGCGGCGACGTCGGTCGCGACGACGACGTTGACGTAGCCGTCCTTGAAGTCGCCGAGGACGCGGGTACGGGCGCCCTGGGTCATGCCGCCGTGCAGCGCGTCGGCCTTCACGCCGGCCTCGATGAGCTGCTCGGCGACGCGGTCGGCGCCCATCTGGGTGCGGACGAAGATGATCGTGCGGCCCTTGCGGGCGGCGATCGCGTTGGTGATCGGCGCCTTGTCCTTGGGCTTCACCACGAGGATGTGGTGGGTCATGGTGGTGACCGCGCCGGCCGACGGGTCGACCTCGTGGGTGACCGGGTTCTTCAGGTAGCGCTTGACCAGGCTGTCGATCTCGTTCTCCAGGGTGGCGGAGAACAGCAGGCGCTGGCCGCCGGCCGGCACCTGGTCGAGGATCTCGGTGACCTCGGGCAGGAAGCCCATGTCGGCCATCTGGTCGGCCTCGTCGAGCACGACGGTCTTGACCTCGCCCAGCTTGGCGCTGCCGCGGTTCAGCAGGTCGCGCAGGCGGCCGGGGGTGGCGACGAGGACGTCGACGCCGCGCTCCAGCGCGTAGATCTGGTTCGACATCGAGGTGCCGCCGCAGACGACCTTGAGCTTGAGGCCGAGCACCGAGCCGAACGGCTCCAGCGCGTCGGCGACCTGCATGGCCAGCTCGCGGGTCGGGACGAGGATCAGGCCGCGCGGGTGCTTGGGCTTGGTGCGCTCGCCGCCGGCGAGGCGGGTCAGCAGCGGCAGGCCGAAGCTGAGGGTCTTGCCGGAGCCGGTACGGCCGCGGCCCAGCACGTCCTTGCCGGCCAGCGCGTCCGGGATGGTCGCGGCCTGGATCGGGAACGGGGTGGTGACACCGCGCTTGGCGAGGGCGCGCACGACGTCGTCGTGCAGGCCCAGGTCGCCGAAGGTGATGGTGGGCTCGGCGGCCTCGGCGCTCTCCTCGGTCGCGGCCTCGTCGGCGGCGTCCTGGTCGGCGGTGGGGTCGATGTCCTGGTCGGCGTCGAACAGCTCGACCTCGGGGGCATCGACGGGGGTGACATCGGCGGCGGACTCGCTCGCGGGCATGGCGAAGCGGGCGTCGTCAACGAGAGACATGCAAAACCTTCCGGAAGTGGCACGCGCCAAAGTCCGGGTTCTGTTTCACAACCGCCTCTATGCGGTCAGCCACGGATCGCCGGTACGCGCCAAGGGCGCCAGATGGGAATTAGGGCGCCAGTCAAATGAATCAAACGAACGATCTACCACCATAGGGGAACCTCGGGATCAAAGGCAAATGCACTGGCCAGCGCGCTAGTGGCCGCCCGAAGCGGCGCTCGGGGCCGAAGATCCGGAGTTGCCGGGCGTGGGCTCGGGCGCCGGCGTGGCGGGCGGGGCGGGGGTGACCGGGCTCGGATCGGGGGAGGCCGACGGCCGGACGGTCGGGCTCGCCGCCGGCGGGGTCGCGGCGCCGCCGCCGGAGCGCCCGTCCCCGGTGCCGCCGGTGGAACCGCCACTGCCGGTGCCTCCGGCCGCCCCCGCACCGCCTGTGCCACCCGTACCGGCCGCCGCCCCGCCGGCCGAGGTACCGGTACCCGGTTGGGGTGCGCTACTGGCGTTCACGCCCCCGGCATCACCGTTCGCGCCCGGCGCGTCCTGCCCGGGGACGGCTCCCGGGGCCTCCTCCGCACCGGCGGCCGCACCGTTCGCGCCCGAGGACGCCCCGCCCGCCGCCGCGGTCTGGCCCGCTCCCGGCGTGCCCCCGGGCTGCGCGCTCCCGGAACGCTCCGGCCGCCCGGACGCGCCACCCTGGCGGACGCCGGCCGGCGTGGCCGACGCGCCGCCCGCAGGCTTGCCCACCGTCCCGGCCTGCCCGACCGGGACGGTGCCGTGCTTCTCGTCCGCGCCCGGTCCGACCGACATGCACCCGGTCAGGCCCAACCCGGCCACCGCCAGCACCGCCGCCGCGCGCACCACACCGTCGCGCACCGCCACCGCCCTGGGCTTGCGCTCCGGCGCCTGCCGGACCACCACGGCCCGCACCACGACCGGCCGGTCGACCGCCGGACGGACCACCGGCGCCCGACCGGCCGAACGTTCCTCCTGAGCACCCACCTCGCGCACCGAACGCATCGCCGCCACCGAGCTCCCTCTTCCACTGCCCCACCCGGGCCCGGGCCGCCGCCGTCGCGCGCGGCACTTTCGGTGCCCAACGCGCGCCCCGGGCACCGGGACACGGGCCGCCCGACAGGAAGCGCCCGGCGCCATCCACCCGGCGCAACACCACCGGCGCGAACCCCGGCGCTCACCACGGCGCTCGCCACAGCGCCGAACACCGGTACGAGCGCCGGCGGAAGCCCCGACCACCGCGCCGAACCCGTCCGGCCCGGCCGGACCCGCCCGGCCCGCCCGGCCCGCTCAGCCCCAGAGCGCCGAGGCCGCCTCCGCCCCCGCGTACACCGCGGCGAGCCCCACCGCCACGCTGCCCGCCACGTTGGCCAGCGCGTACCGTCCGGCCCCGCCCTCGGCCAGCCGCAGGGTCTCCCAGGAGAAGGTCGAATAGGTCGTCAGCGCCCCGCAGAAGCCCGTCCCGAGCAGGAGTTGGAGGTGCGAGGAGGCCGCGCCGGCCGCGACCGCCCCGGTCACCAGCCCGAGCACCAGGCAGCCGGCCACGTTCACGGTGAAGGTGCCCCACGGGAACGCCGAGTCGTGCCGGGCCCGCACCGCCCGGTCGGTCAGGTACCGCAGCGGCGCGCCGACCACCGCCCCGGCCACCACCAGCAACCAGTTCACCGCCCCGCCCCCTCCGCCGCCTGAACGGCGGGCGCCCCGGCCGACCCCGCCGACCGCCTCAACCCGGCCTCCGGACCGCGCCCGGGAGCAGACGGCGCGTCATCCCCGCCGCCACCCGGACCGCGGCCAGCGCCACCAGCAGCGTCAGCCCCAGGTAGGCCGCCCCGGCCCCGGGCCGCCCGTGCGCCAGCAGCTGCCGGATGTCCAGCGCGTACGTGGAGAAGGTGGTGAACCCGCCCAGCACCCCCGTGCCGAAGAACGGCCGGAGCAACGGGTGCGCGGGCCGCCCCTCGGTGACCACCACCAGGAAGACCCCGATCACCGCGCAGCCGGTCCCGTTCACGACCAGCGTGGTCCACGGGAAGCCGGCCGGCCCGGTCGGCCAGAGCAGGCCGGCCCCGTACCGCGCCGACGCCCCGATCGCGCCGCCCAGCGCGACCGCCGCCACCGCGGGCCCCTGCCCGCGCAGCACCGGCTCCCGGCGCGGGGGCACCGCGTCGGCCGCCGCGCCCGCCCCGCTCTCCGATGTCGTCATGGGCCCATGAAACACCGGCCCCCACCGCCTGGCACACCGTCACCGCAGACCCGACAATGATCCGGTGGAGATGACCCGGGAAGACTTCGAGACGCTCGTCAGCGACGCCCTCGACCGGATCCCCCCGAAACTCGCGGCCATGATGGACAACGTCGCGGTGTTCGTCGAGGAGGAGCCCGACCCCGCCGACCCGGAGCTCCTCGGCCTCTACGAGGGCACCCCGCTCACCGAGCGCGGCGAGTGGTACGCCGGCGTGCTCCCCGACCGGATCATCATCTACCGGGGCCCGACCCTGCGGCACTGCGAGACCCACGAGCAGGCGGTCGAGGAGGTCCGCACCACGGTCATCCACGAGGTCGCCCACCACTTCGGCTTCGACGACCACGAGCTCGACGAGCTCGGCTGGTCCTGACCGGCCCGCCGGGCCCGCCACCCGGCCGGGCCGAAGTCGTTTTGGCGATCCGCCCGACATCCCATATGCTTCTCGACGTCCCCGAACGCTGGAAACAGCCGGACAGGCCGCAAGCCCTCATCGTCTAGTGGCCCAGGACGCCGCCCTTTCAAGGCGGTAGCACGGGTTCGAATCCCGTTGGGGGCACAGCAGTACCGTAGTAAAGTGCAGTGCGCAAGACCTATGTGGAGCAATCCACACCAGGTCCCGTGGAGCAGTTGGTTAGCTCGCCACCCTGTCAAGGTGGAGGTCGCGGGTTCAAGTCCCGTCGGGATCGCTCGTCTCGCAAGAGACGGTGCAGTACGGCCAGGTAGCTCAGTTGGTACGAGCGTCCGCCTGAAAAGCGGAAGGTCGCCGGTTCGACCCCGGCCCTGGCCACAGCTGCGAACAGCAGAAAGGCCCCGGAGAGTTCGCTCTCCGGGGCCTTTTGCGTGCCTGCCGCGTCCACCGGGCGCCGGGGCACGCCGGCGGGGCGGGTACTCGATCCGAGTACCCGCCCCGCCGGCGGTGTGCTGTGCGGTGTGCGCGCCGGTCCTCCGGCGCCCGGCCGGGAGGGGCCTCAGTAGGCCGAGATCCGCTCGGGTTCCCGCGCGGCGCCGGCCGCCGCGTGCCGGGGGTGGGCGACCGCCGCGGGGCGGGGCCGGACCGGCCACCAGAGGGAGCGGCCCAGGAGGGCGGCCAGGGCGGGGACCAGGACCAGGGACAGCACGAGTGCCGAGAGCATGATGCCGAGCGCCATCGCGAAGGCGACCTGTTCGCTGCCCGGGGTGGTGGCGAGGGTGGCGAAGGAGCCGGCGAGCACCAGTCCGGCCATCGCGATGGCGGGTGTGGTGTGCCGGACCGCTCGGGCCACGGCGCCCCGGGCCGGGCCCGGGCGCTGCATCTCCTCGCGGATCCGGTCCGTGATCAGGATGTTGTAGTCGGTGCCCAGTGCCACCACGAACAGGAACAGCACCAGGGGGAGGGTGAAGCTGATGCCCGGCTCGCCGAGGGCGTGCTGGAAGAGCAGGGTCGCCGCGCCGAGGGTGGCGACGAAACCGAGGCCGACCGAGAGCATCAGGACCACCGGGGCGAGCAGGCTGCGCAGGAGCAGCAGCAGGATCAGCGCGATCAGCGCGGCCGCGACCGGGAAGACGATCCTGAGGTCGTGGTCGACGGCGGCCGAGACGTCGGCGAAGATCGCGGGTGTGCCGCCGACGTGGGCCGTCGTCCCGGCGGGCGTGTGCTGGGCGACCGCGGCCCGGATCGGGCCGGAGGCCAGGTCACGGGCCTCCGGGCTCTGCGGGTCGACGGTCGGGTAGAGGTCGATCCGGGCGGCGCGGTGGTCCTGGTTCAGCACGGTGGCCGCCACCTGGCCCACGCCGTCGACCCGGGCGAGGGCCCCGGAGAGGCCGGTCAGCCGGTCCGTGCTGAGGGTGCCCCCGTCCGTGACGGTGACGTAGACGCTCGTCGGGTCCGACACGCCGGCCGGCAACGCGTGGGAGATCTCGACCGCGGTGGCCGCCGCCGCGGTCTGCGGGCCGGAGTCGCCCCGGCCGTAGTCCATCCGCAGGCCGATCGTCCCGGCCGCCAGTGCGGCGAGCAGCGTGACGGAGGCGGCCAGCATCAGCAGCGGCCGCCGGGCGACCAGTTCGCCGAAGCGGGCGGCGCGGCGGTCGCGCGGCTCGCGGAGCAGCGCCTTGGAGGGCCAGAACATCTTGCGCCCGGCGACGGCGAGCAGCGCCGGCAGCAGGGTGAGGCTGCCCAGCAGCATCACCAGGACCGCGACGGCTATCGCGGGGCCCATCGAGCGGAACTGCCCGAAGGTGGCCAGGCCCAGCGTGGCGAACGCGGCCACGATGGTCAGCGCCGCCGAGGTGATCGCGGTACCCACCCGGGCGGAGACCTGCGCGGCCGCCTCCCGGGCCGGCTGCTCGGGCCGGGCGCGCAGGTGCTCGCGGAAGCGGAACAGCAGGAACAGCATGTAGTCGATGCCGATGCCGAGCAGGACGACGCTGATCAGCCCCGGGGTGCCCGCGTCCAGCTTGAGCCCGGTGAGCAGGGCGGCCCCCGCGACGGCCCCGCCCGCCACGCCGCCGATCAGGGCGACCGCGAGCAGCGGCAGCACCGCGGCCAGCGCGCTGCGGAACACCAGCACGTTGAGCAGGACGATGAGCCCCATCACCACGGCGCCCCCGACCGTGGACGCGGTCTTGTGGGAGTCGGCGGAGTCGACGGCGTCGGCGAGGCCGCCGGTGAAGCCGGTGCGCATCCCCGCCTCGGCGAACTGCGTCCGGGTGCCGTCCCGGAAGGCCCGGTAGACGCCCTGGACGCCCTGGTCGGCGGCGTTCCCGACCAGCTCGACCGAGAGCAGCTCGAAGCTCCGGTCGGGCGCCACCATCGCCGGGGCGATCCGGGGCGTCTGGGAACGGTCGGGGAGCAGGAACGTCGGCTCGTCGTCCGCCCTGGGCATGGCGACCCGCCGCTTGCCCAGCTTCTCCGCCTCGGCCTCGACCCGCGTCTGGTCCGCCGCGCTGAGGGCCTTGCCGTCGGACCGGGCGACCAGCACCGTGACGACGGTGGCGTCGGGGTTCAGCCCGAACTGCTCCTCGGCGATCCGCATCGCGGCGGCCGAGTCGTAGCTGCGGGGCAGGAAGTCGGCGGTCTGGCTCTGCGTGACGCGGGACATCAGCATCGGGGCCAGGGCGGTCAGGACGACGGCCAGCACGCCCCAGAGGGCGACGACCTTCCAGGGATGTCTGGTGGAGTACCCGGTCAGGGCGCGGATCACGATGTCCTCCGACGGACGGACTTGAGTGCGGATGCCTGCCGGGGACGGACTCCCCGACCGGTCTCAAGACCATCACCGCGCGGGCCCTCCGGGCGTCGTGGCGGCGGATGATCCGCACCGGGGCCCGCGCTCCCGCCCGGGCCCGCACCCAGGACCCTGGTCCTGGTCAGGGCCCCGTCCCCGGCCGTCGGGCGGGTCCGCGCACGGCGGCGGCTGTGCGAGGCTGTCGGGGGGGGACAGGAGGCCGGACGCAGGGGGAGTACCCAGATGCCCAGGAACCGACGGAGCGGGACCGGCGATGCCCGGGAGCCGCTGGACGCCGACGGCTTCGAGCCGCCGTGGACCCGCAACGACGCGCTGGTGACCGGCGGGGCCTGCGCGATGAACCTGCTCAGCTACGTGTTCTTCGCCTACCCCGACGGCCGGCACGCCGTGAGCGTGCTCGGGTTCCTCCTCGTCGCGCTGGCGGCCCTGCCGCTGCTCGCCCGGCGCAGCCACCCGGGGGCGGTGCTGACCGCCGTCCTGGTGCTCGACGCGGCCTCCTCCCTGACGGCCTCACTGCCCGTCCACTTCGGGTCCGTGCTGGTGGTCGCCCTGTTCTCGGCGGCCCGGGCCTGCACCGGCCGGGTGACGGCGGTCGCGGCCGCCGCGACGGTGACGCTGACGCTGCTGAGCCAGAGCCACGGCCGGACGCCGACCTGGGAGGCCACCGTCAGCGCGGTCCTCTCCACCCTGATCGTGGTCGGCACCGCGCTGGCGGTGAACCAGTGGCAGCAGCAGGTGGCGGCCAACCGGCAGCTCCTCGCCGACCGCGCGGTGGCGGACGAACGGCGCCGCATCGCCCGGGAGCTGCACGACATCGTGGCCCACCACATCACCACCATGCAGCTGATGGCCGGTGGCGCCCGGGCCAACCTCGGCCGTCCGGAGGTGGTCCGGGAGGCCCTGGTCACCCTGGAGTCCTCCGGGCGGCTCGCGCTGCGCGAGATGCGCCAGCTGCTCGACGTGCTGCGGGCCGGCGACGAACCGGAGGCCGCGCCGTCGCCGCCCCAGCCCGGCGCCGACGACCTCGACCGCCTGGTGGGCGAGGCCCGGCTCGGCGGGCTGCCGACCGAGTTCGTCGTCCGCGGGCCGCAGCGTCCGCTGCCGCCGACCGTCGGCCTCACGGTGTTCCGGATCGTCCAGGAGGCCCTCACCAACACCCGCAAGTACGCCGGGCCGGCCCGTGCCTCCGTGCACCTGACGTACCGCCGGGACGGGGTCACCGTCGAGGTGCGGGACGACGGCGGGGGCGCTGCGCCGGCGGAGCTGACGCCGGCGACGGGTCCGGGCGGTTACGGCCTGATCGGCATGCGCGAGCGGGTCGCCCTGCACGGCGGCACCCTCACCGTCGGTCCGCAGGCCGGCGGCGGCTTCGCGGTGCTGGCCGACCTGCCGCTGACCGGCAACGACACGGCCGACGCGGCTGAAGCGGCCGACGCGGCTGACACGGACCGGACGGCCGGGGCGGCCGTCCGACAGGAAGGGGCGTACCGATGACCGGGACGGGGCCGACGACACCGCCGAGGATCAGGGTGCTGATCGTGGACGACCAGCCGCTGGTCCGGCGCGGCCTGTCACTGATCCTCTCCCCCGACCCGTCCTTCGAGGTGGTGGGGGAGGCCGAGAACGGCGCCGAGGCCGTCACCCTCGCCCAACGGCTGCGCCCGGACGTCGTGGTGATGGACATCCGGATGCCCGTCCTCGACGGGGTCGGCGCGACCGGCGAACTCGCCGCCACCGTGCCCGGCTGCCGCGTCCTGGCCCTCAGCACCTTCGACCTCGACGAGTACGTGGTGGGCGCCCTGCGCGCCGGCGCCTACGGGTTCCTGCCCAAGGACAGCTCCCCGGAGGACCTCGCCGCGGCGATCCACACCGTCCACGCGGGCGAGGCCGCCGTCGCGCCGCGCCTGCTCACCCGGCTGATCTCCACCTACGTCCGGGCCCCCGGCGGTCCGCAGCCGGCGCCCACCGGTCTGGGCGACCTGACCCCGCGCGAGGTCGAGGTGTGGCGCCTGATGGCCACCGGCCTCGACAACGGCGGGATCTCCCGCGCGCTGGACATCAGCGTCTCCACGGTCAAGAACTACATCACCAGCATCTTCGACAAGCTCGCCGTCCGGGACCGCGCCCAGGCGGTCATCGCGGCCTACGAGTCCGGACTGGTCACCGCGCGGGCGACGGCCGGGGACCAGCCCGGGTAGCACGCGCGGGTGCCTCCCCGGCCGCGGGTCGGGGAGGCACCGGCGCGTCGACGCCTCAGGAGCGGCGGCGCAGGCGACGGCCGAGGAGGACGGCGCCGGCGCCGAGGGTGGCGAGGACGGCGGCGGCGATCGCGGGGGCGGTGCCGGACCCGGAGCCGGTGGCGGCGAGTTCACCGGTGGTCTGGGCGGCCGGGGCGGCCGCGGCGGGGGCGGGGGCCTGCGGGGCCGGGGCGGTGACCGCGGGGGCGGCGGCCGGGGCCGGGGCGGCGGGGGCGGCGGCCGGCTTGACCTCGGCGGCGGGCTTGACCGCGGCCGGGGCGGTGGGCTTCCTCGTGGCCGGCTTCGCTGCGGCGGGCTTCGCCGTGGTGGGCGCCGCGGTCGGCGTCGGGGCCGGTGCGAGGACGGTGACGGTGCTGCCCGTCTCGCACATGGTGGTGCCCTCGAACGGGGCGTCGCCCTCGTTGACGAAGAGGCAGGGGCTGAGCCGGGTGGCCCCGAGCGGGGTGTTCACGTCGTAGGCGACCCGGACCCGGGTGGTCTCGGTCCGGCCGGCGGCGATGCCGGAGTCGCGGCCCTGGAGGTAGACGCCGGACAGTTCGTCGCCGACTCCGCCGGTGACCTTGGCGAGGGTGTCCCAGGTGCCGTCGGCCTTGCGGATCTGAACGGTGGCGTGGGGGTCACTGAAGAGCACGTTGCCGAGGTTGACGTAGCCGGACGCGGTGGCATTGGTGAGGACGGCGTCGAACTCGATCGGCGCACCGCCGGCGACCGCGGTGTCGGGGACGGAGGCGAGGGAGGTGCGGATGGAGTCGACCCCGATCGTCCTGGTCTGCTCGGCGAGCGTGACCCAGCCGCCGGGCGCGGCCACGACGGAGCGCAGGCCGATGGAGTCGAAGCCGCCGTTGGTCGCCCCGTGGTGCGGCAGACCCATGGGCGCGCCGATGCGCAGGTCCACGGTGACCGTCCGGCCGGCCGCGACGGTGATGCCGGGCACGCTGCCCTCGTAGCTGGCCGACCCGGGGCCGGACTGGAACGACAGCGGGACGGACTCCCAGCTGCCGGTCGTGGGGTTCCGGTAGTCGATGGTGATGGCGTCCGAGGGGGTGCCGAGGTCGCTGGTGGTGCCCAGTTCGAGCAGGAAGTCGGTGGTCTTCTCGCCGGTGTTGGTGATGGTCTCGGTGAACGCGACCGGCTGCCCGGCGAAGCCGACCGACGCCGGCGCCTGGACCGACAGCTTCGCGCCCTTCACCTCGTCGGCGAACGCCTGCGTCGGCAGGGCCAGCGAGCCGCCGAGTGCGACGACTGCGAGCGTGGCGGCGACGGCGGCGGTGCGGCGCGAACGGCTGACGCGGGCGGTGCTGGACATGGTTCCCCCTGGAACGTGCCGGTTGCGGGCATGCCGAGGACAGGCCCGGCGACGCCGGCGAAGACTGGATGTGTGAGTGAGTGGCCGGGACGGGGCCGGTGAACCACCGGGTCACGGGCGAAGGATCCCCCCGCCTTCGGAAGGTGGCCCACCTTCCGTGTCTCTCACTGAACTAGACGTGTGACCCCCGCCCGGGTTGCAGGTGGATTCGAAGAATCTTCGGGCCGTCCCGCTCCACCGGTTCCACCGCAGGTCAACGGCCCTTCGACGGCCCCGGCCGATCGGCGTCCGGAGCACGCGACGCCCCGAGCGACCGGCCCCACCCCACCGGGCCACGGCCCACCCGACACCCACCGCCCGCAAGGCACCACCGCCCGCACGGCGCCACCGCCCGACGCTCCGGGAACTAGCCTGAGGAGGCTGCCCGGCACACTCCAGGAGACCGCACCCATGAACCCGACGCGTTTCGCCCTCCTCGACGAAGCCCGCAGGCTTCAAGGTCGAACTCTCCGGTGACACCATCGTGATGACGGTCGGCCGCTCGGGCATCCACCAGCGGAACCTGCTGCTGATCCGCCGCCAGTTCGACGCGCACGCCCCGCTGGAGCCGGTGAGACGCTGCACATCCCCGAGCCCTTCGGCTTCGACCTGGTCACGGGCGACCTGCTGCCGTACTGAGCGGGCCCCGGCGCCGGGGCCCGCGCCGCCCGTCAGGCTGTCCGGGTCTCCGTCGGACGGGTCAGCTCCGTGGTGAGCCAGTCCGCGGTGGCGGGGAGCCAGTCGGCGAGGGCGTTGCCGAGCAGGTGGTTGCCGTGCGGGACGTGCAGGAGTTCGCCCCGGGGTGCCCGGTGGGCCAGTGCCTCGGCGTTGGTGACACCGGGGATCCGGTCCTCGCCGCCCTCGACGACCAGCAGCGGGACGGTGATCTCCGGGGCCAGGGCGGTCAGGTCGACCCGGCGGGCGAAGGCCCGGGCCGCGTCCGTGCTCCCGCAGCGCTGGATCAGGGTCGCGGTGACGAACGGGACCAGGGCGTCCCAGTCCAGCCGCCAGGGGCCGCTGACCACGGCGGCCGCCCGGATCCGCGGTTCGCGGGCGGCCGTCACCGCCGCGTAGTAGCCGCCCAGGCTGAGCCCGGTCACGCCGATCCGCCCGGTGTCCACGCCCTCCCGGCCGGTGACCGCGTCGATCGCCCGGCCGACCACCCGGTGGTAGTCCGGCTCCGGCGCGGCGGCCCCGGCCAGGACGCCCTGCCCCGGGCCGTCCAGGGCGAGGACGGCCGCACCGCGCGCCAGCAGCGCCTCGGCGACCGCGTGGAACTCCTCCTTGCCGGAGTCCATCCCCGGGACGACGATCACCAGCGGTGCGGGGCCGGGCCCGGCCGGGCGGCGGAGCCAGCCCACGAAGGACTCGCCCTCGATCCGCTCGGCCGTCGGTTCGAGGTGGGCCAGCGCGGCCCGCATCGCCTCGTCCGCCTCGGTGGCGGTCGCGCCGGCCGCCGCGCGGTCGGGGTGCGGGAGCAGGCCGGCGAAGTGGAACCAGCGGGCGGCCCTCCGGTAGGCCTCGCCGGCCGAGACCGACCGGCCCTCGGCGGCGGCGCGGTCGGCGGCGGCGCGGTGCCGCCGGCCGGCCGCCCGGAACGCCTCGGGCCACTCCTGTGCGGAGCGCAGCGCCGAGGTGACCCGGGTGTACTCGTGCGGGTCCAGACCGGCGCCGGTGGCCCGCGGGCGGTTCTCCTCGACGAGGGCGGCCGGCAGGTCGGGGTGGTCGAGGAAGGACAGGTCGGGGGAGCCGGTCATCGGGGAGCACGCTCATCTCATGGTCGGTGGTGCACGGTCGGGCGGAGTCAGGACGGGCGGTCAGGGCTCTCAGGGCGCTCAGGGCGCTCAGGGCAGGGTGAGGACGGCCTTGCCCCGGATCCGCCGCTCCCGCAGATCGGTGAGCACGGCGGCGGTCCGCGTCCAGGGCGCGACCCGGCCGACCTCCGGGGTCAGCCGCCCCTCCCCCACCAGGCGGACCAGGGTGGCGAGGTCCTCACCGTCGGGTACGTCGGAGTCCGTGTAGTGGAAGTGCCGGAGCGTGGCGGACTCCGGCCCGGCGAAGAAGTCGAAGAAGTCGAGCGTCACCGGGGTCCGGGAGGCCTGGCCGAACCAGATCAGCGTGCCCCGGCGGGCCAGCCGGGCGAGCGCGAGCGGCAGGTCGGCGCCGCCCGTCGACTCCAGCACCAGGTCGTACGGGCCGCGGGCCGCGCCCACCGAGTGGACCACCTCCGCCGCACCCAGCTCGACCAGCCGCCGCCCGCGCTCCGCCGAGGCGGTGACCGCGGTCAGCTCCGCACCCGCCGCCGAGGCCAGCTCGGTGACGTAGTGGCCGACGCCCCCGGAGGCGCCGGTGAGCAGCACCCGGCGGCCGGCCAGCGCACCGGCGGTGCGCAGCAGCCGCAGCGCGGTGAGACCGGCCAGCGGCAGGGCGGCGGCGCGGACGGCGTCCAGCCCGTCCGGGATCTCGGCGAGCGAGCCGACCGGCACGCACACGTACTCGGCCCAGCCGCCGGCCGGCGGGTGGCCGACGACGCGGCGGCAGACGGCCGGCCCGGAGCCGTCGGCGGCGGCCTGCACGACCAGGCCCGCGATGTCCTTGCCGGGGCGCCAGCCCGGCCGGGGCGCCTCCAGCTGGAACGTCTCGCCGCGGTTCACCGCGAACGCCTCGACCTTCACCAGGGCCTCGCCCGGTCCCGGTCGCGGCTGCGTCACCTCCGCGAACGCCACCGTCGCGTCCGCCCGTCCGGTCGGTGTCAGCGCCCTCATGGCCCTCGGCCCTCCGTCTCCCCCTCGCCGGCCGGTCCGGCCGAGCTCGTGGTCCCAGCAGACCGCGACCGCCCGGAGCCGGTCCAACAACCGCCCGGCGATCCCGACAACCGACCGTTGTCGGCGCCCTCCGGGCAGCGGCAGGCCGTGGGCAGGCCGGGGAGGCCCTAGGGTGGGCGGCCATGGATCTCGATCTCTCCCAGGTCCGCGCCTTCACCACGGCGGCCGAGGAACTGCACTTCGGCCGCGCCGCCGCCCGGCTGGCGATCAGCCAGCAGGCCCTGTCCAAGCGGATCGCCCGGCTGGAGACGGCGCTCGGCGCCCGGCTGCTCGACCGCGACCCGCGCGGCGTCGGGCTCACCGGGGCCGGGCACCGGTTCCTGGAGCCCGCCCGGCGGCTGCTCGCCCAGGGCGACCGCGCCGTGGCGGCGGTGGCCCGTACCCGGCGCCCGCTGCGCGTCGACGTCTGGGGGCACCTGTACGCGCCGATGCGGACGGTCGCCCGGGCCGTCGACGGGGTGCCCGGGCTGGAGGTGGAGCCCGTCCCGGGGAGGGACCTCCCCTCGGTGGCGGCGGCTCTGCTGCGCGGCGAGTCGGACGCGGGCTTCGGCCGGGTGCACCCGCTGCCCGACGGCCGGGACGCGGGGCTGGCGCACCGGCTGGTCCGGCTGGAGCCGGTGGACGCGCTGCTGAGCACCGACCACCCGTTGGCCGACCGCGACGTGCTGCGCCCGGAGGACCTGCGTTCCGGCGTGCTGCGCTACCCGGCCGCGGTGGACCGGCTGGACTTCCTGACCCGGTTCGCGGACCGCTTCGGCATCGCGGAGCGGGCCGGCTCGACCAATCTGGGCCTGGAGAGCTTCGCCGAACGGATCCGCACCGACCCGTCCTGCTTCTCGCTGCTCCCCGCCGACTGCCCGCTGCCCGGCCCCGCGGGCGGCCCCGGCCGCCCCGGCATCCGGACCGTCCCGCTGGTCGACCCCACCCCGCTCTACGCCTGGTCGCTGCTCTGGCGCGACGGCGACGAACCGGCGGCCCGGCTGGACCCGCTGCTCGGGGCGTTCACCGAGGCGGCCCGACGCAGCCGCTGGCTGGAGTACGACCCGGCCCGTGACTGGCTGCCCGGCCCGGACGAGGCGGCCCTGGACGGCTGACGGCCTCCGGGCGGGCCGTCCTCGGCGCCCCGGCGCCCGGAGCACCGACCGTCGCCCCGGTCCGCCGCGGTTCGCCGGGCGCCGCCCCAGGCGGGGTTCGCCCGGAGGCCGTGGCGGCTGTGACACTGGAGGGGCTCGAAAACCGAGGTGCGCGCCGCCGCATCTCCTTGCGAACCTAGAGGGATGCCCGCAGTGAGTTCTCCCGCAGTCCAGTCCGCCGACGCGTCCACGGAGGGCGGCGGCCCCGGTATCGGCGAGCTGGCCGCCCGTCTGCCCGAACTGACCCTGCGCGACCAGGTGCGGATCGGGCGGCGGCTGGAGGGCGCCCGGAGGGTCCGCAAGCCCGAGGCCCGGCAGAAGGTCGCCGCCGAGATCGCCCGCGACGTCGAGCGCGCCGAGCTGCTGGTCGCGCAGCGCCGGGCCGCCGTCCCCGAGATCACCTATCCCGCCGAGCTGCCGGTCAGCCAGAAGAAGGACGAGATCCTCGCCGCCATCCGTGACCACCAGGTGGTGATCGTGGCGGGTGAGACCGGCTCCGGCAAGACCACCCAGATCCCGAAGATCTGCCTGGAGCTGGGCCGCGGGGTCCGCGGCCTGGTCGGGCACACCCAGCCCCGCCGGATCGCCGCCCGGACGGTGGCCGAGCGCGTCGCGGAGGAGATGCGCACGCCGCTCGGCGAGGCGGTCGGCTGGAAGGTCCGGTTCACCGACCAGGTCGGCCCGGACACCCTGGTCAAGCTGATGACCGACGGCATCCTGCTCGCCGAGATCCAGACCGACCGTGAGCTGCGCCAGTACGACACCCTGATCATCGACGAGGCGCACGAGCGCAGCCTCAACATCGACTTCATCCTCGGCTACATCAAGCAGCTGCTGCCCCGCCGGCCCGACCTCAAGGTCGTCATCACCTCGGCGACCATCGACCCCGAGCGCTTCGCCCACCACTTCGGCGGCGCCCCGATCGTCGAGGTCTCCGGCCGCACCTACCCGGTCGAGGTCCGCTACCGGCCGATCGTCGAGGACGCCGACGACGCGGACGGCGACCACGGCCCCAGCGACGCCGACCGGGACCGCGACCAGATCCAGGCGATCTGCGAGGCCGCCGAGGAGCTCCAGGCCGAGGGCCCCGGCGACATCCTGGTCTTCCTCTCCGGCGAGCGCGAGATCCGCGACACCGCCGACGCCCTCAACAAGCTGAAGCTGAAGTTCACCGAGGTCCTCCCGCTCTACGCGCGGCTGAGTTCGGCGGAGCAGCACAAGGTCTTCCAGCGTTCCAGCTCCCGCCGGATCGTCCTGGCGACCAACGTCGCCGAGACCAGCCTCACCGTCCCGGGCATCAAGTACGTGATCGACCCGGGCACCGCGCGCATCTCCCGCTACAGCCACCGCACCAAGGTGCAGCGGCTGCCGATCGAGGCGATCAGCCAGGCCAGCGCCAACCAGCGCAAGGGCCGCTGCGGCCGTACCTCGGACGGCATCTGCATCCGGCTGTACTCGGAGGAGGACTTCCTCTCCCGCCCCGAGTTCACCGACGCCGAGATCCTGCGCACCAACCTGGCCTCGGTCATCCTCCAGATGACCGCCGCCGGTCTCGGCGACATCGCCGCCTTCCCGTTCCTGGACCCGCCGGACTCCCGCAACATCAAGGACGGCGTCAACCTCCTCCACGAACTCGGCGCCCTCGACCCCGACGAGAAGGACGTCCGCAAGCGCCTCACCCCGCTCGGCCGCCAGCTGGCGCAGCTCCCGGTGGACCCGCGGATGGCCCGGATGGTCCTGGAGGCCGACAAGAACGGCTGTGTCCGCGACGTCATGGTGATCGCCGCCGCGCTCTCCATCCAGGACCCGCGCGAACGCCCCACCGAGAAGCGCCAGGCCGCCGACGACCGGCACCGCCGCTTCCAGTCCGAGACCTCCGACTTCCTCTCCTACCTCGCCATGTGGCGCTACGTGCGGGAGCAGCAGAAGGAGCTCTCCTCCTCGGCCTTCCGCCGGATGTGCAAGGCCGAGTTCCTCAACTACCTGCGGATACGGGAGTGGCAGGACATCTACTCGCAGCTCCGCACGGTCGCCAAACAGCTCGGCGTCACCATCGAGGAGCCCCATCCCGACGCCGAACCGGACGCCGACCGGATCCACCAGTCGCTGCTGGCCGGCCTGCTCTCGCACCTGGGCCTCTACGACGTCGAGAAGCGCGAGTACGGCGGCGCCCGCGGCGCCCGGTTCGCGGTCTTCCCCGGCTCCGGCCTGTTCAAGAAGCCGCCGCGCTGGGTGATGTCCGCCGAGCTGGTCGAGACGTCCCGGCTCTGGGCGCGGATCAACGCGAAGATCGAGCCCGAGTGGGTGGAGCCGCTGGCCGGCCACCTGATCAAGCGCAGCTACAGCGAGCCGCACTGGGAGAAGAAGGCCGGCGCGGTGCTGGCCTACGAGAAGGTGACCCTCTACGGGATGCCGGTCGTCGCCCAGCGCAAGGTCAACTACGGCCGGATCGACGCGGAGCTCTGCCGCGAGCTGTTCATCCGCAACGCGCTGGTCGAGGGCGACTGGGAGACCCACCACCGCTTCTTCGCCGAGAACCGCAAGCTGCTCAGCGAGGTCGAGGAGCTGGAGAACCGGGCCCGCCGCCGGGACATCATGGTCGACGACCAGACCCTGTTCGACTTCTACGACAGCCGGCTGCCCGAGGACATCGTCTCCACCCGGCACTTCGACTCGTGGTGGAAGAAGACCCGGCACGACCAGCCGGACCTGCTCAGCTTCGAGAAGTCGATGCTGATCAACGACTCGGCGGACGGCGTCACCGAGGCGGACTACCCGGACTACTGGCAGCAGGGCAAGCTCCGCTTCAAGCTGACCTACCAGTTCGAGCCGGGCAGCGACGCGGACGGCGTGACCGTCCACATCCCGCTCCCGGTGCTCAACCAGGTCACCGCCGAGGGCTTCGACTGGCAGATCCCCGGCCTGCGCGAGGAGCTGGTCACCGCCTACATCCGGGCGCTGCCGAAGGCGATCCGCCGCAACTTCGTCCCGGCCCCGGACTACGCCAAGGCGGCCCTGCGCCAGGTGAAGGACCGCCAGGAACCCCTGCTGCCCACCCTGGAGCACGTCCTGAAGCGGATGACGGCGATCACCGTCCCGCCGGAGGCCTGGGACGACGAGCGGGTGCCGGACCACCTCAAGGTCACCTTCCGGGTGGTCGACGGCCGCAAGAAGCTCGCCGAGTCCAAGGACCTGGAGGACCTCCGGCTGCAGCTGAAGCCCAAGCTCGAGGAGACCCTCTCCTCGGCCGCCTCGGGCCAGGGCATCGAGCAGTCCGGGCTGACCGCCTGGCCGGCCTCGCTGCCGGTGCTCCAGCGCACCTTCGAGCAGCGCTCGCGCGGCCATTCGCTGCGCGCCTACCCGGCCCTGGTGGACGAGCGGGACACGGTCGGGATCAAGCTCTTCGACACCCCGCAGGCGCAGGCCCAGGCGATGTGGGAGGGCACCCGGCGGCTGCTGATGCTGACCACCAACTCGCCCGCCAAGTCGATCCAGGGGCGGCTGGGCAACCAGGCGAAGCTCGCCCTGTCGTACAACCCGCACGGGTCGATCCCGGCCCTGTTCGACGACGTGGTGGCCTGCGCCACCGACCGGCTGATGACCTCGGCCGGCGGACCGGCCTGGGACGAGGCCGCCTTCGGCAAGCTGCACGAGAAGGTCCGCACCGACCTCTACGAACTGTCGGCGGACACCACGCTGAAGACGGCCACGGCGCTGATCGCCTTCCACCGGGCCTCGACCCGGCTGAAGGCGGTGAGCAGCCCGGTGCTGCTGACGGCGGTCAACGACATCCGGCTGCACCTGGCCTCGCTGGTGCACCCGGGGTTCGTCACCGAGGCCGGCTGGCAGCGGCTGCCGGACCTCAAGCGCTACCTGCTGGCGGTGGACCGCCGGCTGGAGGCGCTGCCCAACCATCCGCAGCGGGACGCCCAGCAGCTGCTGAAGGTGCAGCAGGTGCAGCAGGAGTACGGGGAGCTGCTGGCGGCCGTGCCGGCCGGGCAGCAGCCGTCCCCGGCGGTGCTGGCGATCCGCTGGATGATCGAGGAGCTGCGGGTCAGCTTCTTCGCCCAGTCACTGGGTACGCCGACCCCGGTCTCGGAGAAGCGGATCTCCAAGGCGATGGAGGCGGCCAGGGCCACGCTCTGAGCTGGGAGGGGCCCTCAGGAGCCAGTTCGACCTGGGGGCCCACCATGGGCTACAGTCTGTCTTGTTCGCAGCGCAGCAAAGCGAGTGAACAAGATCAGAACACTCTGGTCCTGTGGAGCAGTTGGTTAGCTCGCCACCCTGTCAAGGTGGAGGTCGCGGGTTCAAGTCCCGTCAGGATCGCCGTAGCCGAGAGGCCCGGAACCGTTTGGTTCCGGGCCTCTCGCGTTTGCCCCGGGAGGGATCCCTACCCCGGACTAGGTCTAGACCACAAGCACCGACCCGCGTGATCGTCGTCACTTATCTTTTCCCGAGACCGGACACATGGCACCCCTTCCTCAGGGGTGCCGATTTAATATGTAAAATTGCACAGCTATGAACTGTATATCCCCCCCGCCCCAGGTGCCTCAAATCGTTATCCGGAGTTCAACATTCCGGCCGCCCGGCACGATCTCCGGGAGCGCCCGCGGGCATGCAAAGGGGCTGCTTACCGGACCCGGCGGAGTCCGGTAAGCAGCCCCTTTGAAAGAGCCTTCGGCCTATCAGGCCTCGGTTCGCTGGGCGGGAATACCGGCCAGCAGGGCGCGCACCTCCGCCTCGCGGTAACGACGGTGCCCGCCAAGCGTGCGAATGGACGTGAGCTTGCCTGCCTTGGCCCAGCGGGTAACCGTCTTCGGGTCCACGCGGAACATGGTGGCGACCTCTGCCGGCGTCAGCAGGGGTTCAGCATCAGGGGTACGAGCGGTCATGAGCGGCCTCCTCGGGAGAACCGAACCAGGGCGGTTCTATCCTTCAAATTCTGCACCTTGGCCCGCGATGCCCGAAATGGCATAGACGGGCCGAGTCGGTTATAGGACGAACGGCTTGTCCTGGTGTCTACAACTACACCATCCGTCCAGCCCTATCGACCAAACCGCCAAAATTGACCCCTCACGGGTTCAAGGCTGACGGATGGCGATGGACCACCCCATAACGGGCAGTCACCTTATAGTGACATCCGGTTACGAGGAGACCAGACCCGCTGTTTCCTCGCAAGGTACGCATCGGTTCCAGAACCACCCAAAAGTGGGCACGCTCATGTGAAGTTGGGCTGGTTGTCCCATTTTTGCACATAGGGGTAAGTTCGCGTCAACGGTGAGTAGTGTCACGTTCGATAGCTATTGACCCGAACCAGGACCTTGGTCATACGGCTCGGGCCGTAGGACTCTTCCAGTCTTACAAGTACCACCGACACCCCGCCCCGCCAGCACTGACGCCCCGTCGGCCGGGCCCACGCGGCACCGCGCACCCCTCCCCGCACCCCTCCCCGCGGCCCTCCGACGCCTCCCCCGGGGCGGACCGACCCCCCTCCCCTACCCGCTGACTCAGTTCGCGTACCGCAGTGCCAGGACCCGCCGCCAGCGCACCGTCAGTTCCTCGTACACCCGCAGTGCCTCCGCCGCCTCGCCGGCCCGCAGCGCCCGCAGCCCGTCCTCCAGCTCCCCCGCCGAACGGTCCGCCAGCAACTGCTCCGGCCCCAGCAGGTGCACCAGCCCCCCGTAGTCCAGCTCCACCAGGGAACGTGGGTGGAACTCCTCCAGCCACCGCCCCACCAGCTCCGCCCCGCGCACCAGGTCCCCCTCCGGCACGGCCTCGCGCAGCGCCCGGTAGGCCCGGGCCACCCGGCGGCGCGCCTGCGCCATCGGCGTCAGGTAGAACAGCGCCGCCTGCTCCCCCTTCTCCCCGCGGTCGAACCCGGCGCCGCCCGCCGAGGCCGCACCCGGCCGCCCGGCCGCGCCACCGGGCTCCGCCGCGCCCCCGGCCGGCTCCTGATCGCCCGTCCCGCCCGGGCCGCCCGCCGGCACGAAGCAGCGGTCCTCCTCCCCGAACGGCAGGAACCAGCGCACCGGCACCTCCCATCGGCTGGTCACGATCCACGGCCGGGCGTCCGGGTGCTCGGCCCGCCAGCGCTCCCGGTCCGCCTCGGCGGCCGCCCGGGTGGCCGGCGGCAGCGCGGTGTCCAGCAGCGCCACCGGCGCCGCCGCCCGCAGTTCGTCCAGCGCCTGCCAGGTGCGCAGCCGGGTCGCCCAGGGGCAGACGTACAGCACCCCGTCCACCGACCGCACGAAGGCCCGCTCGCTCTCCCGCTCCGGCAGGGCGCGGGGGGTGCGGCCGACCAGCTCCGCCAGTGCCGCCCGCTGCTCCTCCAGCGCCGCCACCGCGACCGGACGGCCGGCCTCCGCGGCATCCGGCCCGTGCGCCGCGGCGTAGGCCTGCCAGCGCGCGCGCTCGGGCTCCGGGTAGGCGGCCAGCGGCTCGTAGACCCGCAGGTGGGCGGCGTAGGGCGGCAGTACGGAAGTGCGCACGACGGTCACGTTCTGCATCGTCGCACGCACCGGCCCCCGCCCGGGAGGCCTTCGGCCGGGAGCCGTTCGGGAACGCGCTCCGCCCGCCCCCGTCTCAGTACGCGGACAACCCGCGCAAGCTCGTACAAGAGGGCAGATCGAGGACGACCGCGCGACTACGCTTCGCCTTAGGCGCCCGCACCACAGCAGCGGGCCTCGGATACTGGAGTCACCACAGTGACCGACGTACAGACCGCATCCGCCGCGTACCCCGCACCCGGAGTGCTCAGCAGGATCTTCCGTACCGACCAGGACGGCGCCGCTCCCGGCGACGGCCACGAGCAGGTCGTCCTCTGCCACGACCGCAGCTCCGGCCTCAAGGCCATCATCGCCATCCACTCCACCGCCCTGGGCCCGGCCCTCGGCGGCACCCGCTTCTTCCCGTACGCCTCGGAGGAAGCGGCCCTGGAGGACGCGCTGAACCTCTCGCGCGGCATGTCGTACAAGAACGCGCTGGCCGGGCTCGACCTCGGCGGCGGCAAGGCCGTCATCATCGGCGACCCGAACAAGGACAAGAACGAGGCGATGCTGCGGGCCTACGGCCGCTTCGTCGAGTCCCTGCGCGGGCGCTACATCACCGCCTGCGACGTCGGCACCTACGTGCAGGACATGGACGTCATCGCCCGCGAGACCGGGTTCGTCACCGGCCGCTCGCCCGAGAACGGCGGCGCCGGCGACTCCTCCATCCTGACCGCCTTCGGCGTCTTCCAGGGCATGCGCGCCAGCGCCCAGGCCCGCTGGGGCCAGCCCACCCTGCGCGGCAAGCGGGTCGGTGTGGCCGGCGTCGGCAAGGTCGGCCACTACCTGGTCGGCCACCTGGTCGCGGACGGCGCCACCGTCGTCATCACCGACGTCTCCGAGGCCGCCGTGAACCGCGTGCGCGCCGCTCACCCGGAGGTCGAGGTGGTGGCCGACAGCGCCGCCCTGCTCCAGAGCAAGCTGGACGTCTACGCCCCCTGCGCCCTCGGCGGCGCCCTCACCGACGACACCGTGGGCACCCTCGGCGAGTTCGGCACCTCCGTCGTGTGCGGCGCGGCCAACAACCAGCTCGCCCACCCCGGCGTCGAGAAGGACCTGGCCGACCGCGGCATCCTCTACGCCCCGGACTACCTGGTGAACTCCGGTGGCGTGATCCAGGTCGCCGACGAGATCGAGGGCTTCAACTTCGACCGGGCCAAGAACAAGGCCACCCGGATCTTCGACACCACCCTGGAGATCTTCACCCGGGCCGCCGCCGACGGCGTGCCGCCGGCCGTCGCCGCCGACCGGCTCGCCGAGAAGCGGATGCGCGAGATCAGCGCGCTCCGCTCGGTGCTGCTGCCGGGTGCCCGCCGGGGCTGACCCCCGAGCGGCCGGAGCCGCTCCCCGGCGCGTCGCGGACTCCGTGACGCGCCCGGGGGGCGGCTCCTCCGTCTCCGGCCCGCGGCGGGGCCCCGAGGGCCCTCCCGACCCCGCCACGGGGGCCCAGGCCGACTCGTCCCGCGCGCATCACGATGTGGAACCGGATTCTCACTTCTGCGCCCGATCGGGTGATCCACCACCCCCCTTGGGGGGATAATCGATCCCGGAACGACGGACCTCAGCTACCTCCGGACAGCGCGCAAACTGCCGCAAAACCTCCCGTGACCTGGGAAGACCTGGTCTCGGGTGCGGCCGGTGCGCGCCACGTCACACCGACGACGTACCGTCCAGCGGCAGAAACAGGTACCGTTAATGCTCCAAGGGACGGTTCTCCCCATTCGGGCAGGCCGCTCTTGATCATGAACACGTGTCAGACTCGGGGCCGTGAGCCCCATCGTTGAGGGGGTCGACCCATGGGGCGCGGCCGGGCCAAGGCCAAGCAGACGAAGGTCGCCCGCGAGCTGAAGTACAACAGCGGCGGGTTCGACGCCAATCGTCTGTCCAACGAGCTGGGCGTATCGCCCTCTACCGCCTCGATCGAGCCTGAGCCGATCGAGGAAGAAGAGGACGACGACCCCTACGCGGAATACGCGGCTCGGTACGCCGACGACGACGAGGACGATGACAGCACGTCGGGGACCGGGCCTTCGCAGGCCCGCCGCCGCGCGTAGTCACAGTCTGGCCTGACCGGCCCGCGCGCCCAGAGCGCCGGGCCGGTTTTCGGCGTTCCCCGAGTGCGGGCGCTCCGCTCCGGCCCCGCCGGTCCCGTCACGGCTCCCCGGACACGTGAAGGGCCCCTCCCGCGGTCTCCCCGCCGGAAGGGGCCCTTCGTCATGCCGCTCAGCCCGCGGTGAAGGCCTCGTAGGCGTTGTAGAGCGCCGCGCCGCCCTCGTGCTCGCCGGAGCGCTCGACGATGTCGCCGAGCAGCCAGGACTCGACGCCGCGGTCCTCCAGGATCGACAGCACGACGTCCACCGAGTGCGGCGGGACGACCGCGACCATGCCGACGCCCATGTTCAGGGTCTTCTCGATCTCCAGGGTGGCCACCTTGCCGACCTCGGCGACGGTCTGGAACACCGGCAGCGGCGTCCAGGTACCGCGGTCCAGGCGGGCGTGCAGGCCGTCCGGGATCACCCGTGCCAGGTTGGCCGCCAGGCCGCCGCCGGTCACGTGCGAGAAGGCGTGCACCTCGGTGGCCCGGGTGAGCGCCAGGCAGTCCAGCGAGTAGATCCGGGTCGGCTCCAGCAGCTCCTCGCCGAGCGTGCGGCCGAACTCCTCGACCTTGCGGTCCAGCTTCCAGCCGGCCTCGTTCAGCAGCACGTGGCGCACCAGCGAGTAGCCGTTGGAGTGCAGGCCGGAGGCGGCCATCGCGATCACCACGTCGCCCGCGCGGACGCGGTCGGCGCCCAGCAGGGCGTCCGCCTCGACCACACCGGTGCCGGCGCCCGCCACGTCGTACTCGTCCGGGCCGAGCAGGCCCGGGTGCTCGGCGGTCTCGCCGCCGACCAGGGCGCAGCCGGCCAGCGCGCAGCCCTCCGCGATGCCCTTGACGATCGCGGCGACCCGCTCCGGCACGACCTTGCCGACGCAGATGTAGTCGGTCATGAACAGCGGCTCGGCGCCGCAGACCACCAGGTCGTCCACGACCATGCCGACCAGGTCGTGGCCGATGGTGTCGTGCTTGTCCATGGCGGCGGCGATGGCGACCTTCGTCCCCACGCCGTCGGTGGCCGAGGCCAGCAGCGGCCGCTCGTAGCGCTTGAAGGCGGACGCGTCGAAGAGCCCGGCGAAACCGCCGATGCCGCCGACCACCTCGGGGCGGCTGGCCTTCTTCACCCACTGCTTCATGAGCTCGACGGCGCGGTCGCCCGCCTCGATGTCGACGCCGGCGGCGGCGTAGGTGGCGCCGTTCTGGTTCGTGGTCACTGCGGTGCGGCCCTTTCGGGTCAGTGGGGGTTGGAACAGCGGTGGGGCCCCGGGTTCCGGGACCCCACCGTCAGGTCGTTACGGGCGGCGCAGGGCGTCGGCCGCGCCCGCTCCGCCGAGCAGGGACTGGACGCCGTCCAGGTCGCTGCCGCTGGTCGGCTTGCCGCGGACCGCGGGCGGCTGCTGGCCGCCCTTGATCTCGGCCTCCAGCAGGAGCTTCCCGAGCAGCGCCGGGTCGGGCAGCTCCATCGGGTACTCGCCGTCGAAGCAGGCCCGGCAGAGCCGGTCCTTCGGCTGCTTGGTGGCCTCGATCATGCCGTCGATCGAGATGTAGGAGAGCGAGTCCGCACCGAGCGTGCGGCCGATCTCCTCGATGGTCATGCCGTTGGCGATCAGCTCCGCGCGGGTGGCGAAGTCGATGCCGAAGAAGCAGGGCCACTTGACCGGCGGCGAGGAGATCCGGATGTGAACCTCGGCCGCGCCGGCCTCGCGGAGCATCTTCACCAGCGCGCGCTGGGTGTTGCCGCGGACGATCGAGTCGTCCACGACCACCAGGCGCTTGCCCTGGATGACCTCGCGCAGCGGGTTGAGCTTCAGCCGGATGCCGAGCTGGCGGATGGTCTGGCTGGGCTGGATGAAGGTGCGGCCCACGTAGGCGTTCTTCACCAGGCCCGAGCCGTACGGGATCCCGCTGGCCTCGGCGTAGCCGATGGCGGCCGGGGTGCCGGACTCCGGGGTCGCTATCACCAGGTCGGCCTCGACGGGCGCCTCGGCGGCCAGCCTGCGACCCATCTCCACGCGGGAGAGGTGCACGTTGCGGCCGGCGATGGAGGTGTCGGGGCGGGCCAGGTAGACGTACTCGAAGACGCAGCCCTTGGGCTTGGCCTCGGCGAAGCGGGAGGTCCGCATGCCGTTCTCGTCGATGGCGATGAGTTCGCCGGGCTCGACCTCGCGGATGAAGGAGGCACCGCAGATGTCCAGCGCCGCCGTCTCGGAGGCGACCACCCAGCCGCGCTCCAGCCGGCCGAGCACCAGCGGGCGGATGCCCTGCGGGTCGCGGGCGGCGTAGAGCGTGTGCTCGTCCATGAAGACGAGCGAGAACGCGCCCTTGACCTTGGGCAGGACGAGCTTGGCCGTCTCCTCGATGGAGAGGTCCGGGTGGCCCGCGAGGAGGGCGGTCACCAGGTCGGTGTCGTTGGTCGCGGCGGACCGGCCCGAGCGGGAGACGTGCTCCTCACCGGGCAGTTCGGCGACCATGGCCGCCAGTTCGGCGGTGTTCACCAGGTTTCCGTTGTGCCCGAGGGCCAGCGAACCGTGAACGGTCGCGCGGAAGGTCGGCTGGGCGTTCTCCCAGACCGAGGAACCGGTGGTCGAGTAGCGGGCGTGTCCGACGGCGATATGCCCGTGCAACGACCCCAGGGAGGCCTCGTCGAAGACCTGGGAGACGAGTCCCATGTCCTTGAAGACGAGAATCTGGGAGCCGTTGCTCACTGCGATGCCCGCGGATTCCTGACCGCGGTGCTGCAGGGCGTAAAGGCCGAAGAACGTGAGCTTGGCGACCTCCTCGCCGGGAGCCCAGACACCGAAGACGCCGCAAGCGTCCTGGGGGCCTTTCTCGCCGGGAAGAAGATCGTGGTTGAGTCTTCCGTCACCACGTGGCACGCCTTCGAGTCTAGGGCAGTTGGCACAGGCTTCCGGAACCAGGGCGGCGCGGATTCTTGGGCGATCGCTCGGCAACGCGCGTAGACAAAACCCCTTACCGGGGGCGGATTTCGAGGGCGCGGAATTCGGTCGAGGGGCGCTTGGCCTTGTGGGTCGCGCCCGTTGGGGCCTTTCCGCCCGCGGACGGCCCGGAGGTTAACGGCGGGCAACGTGAGCCTGCTCACCCAGGGGCCGACGGGGGCCGGGCGGGGCCGCCGGGCCTCGCGGGGCCGTCTTCGGCCCTCCGCTTCGACCCCTTCGGGCCTCGGTTCAGTCCGCGGTTCAGTCCGCGGTTCAGTCCTCGGTTCGGCTCTCCCCTGGCCTCCCCTGGCCTCCCCCGGCCTCAGGTGCTCGGGAGCAGGAGCCCCCAGGCGCCCGGGTGCACCGTCCAGGTCCGGTCCCGGACCGGGCCCACCGGCTGGCCGTCCGCCTCGTAGCCGAACCCGCGCCCCGTCACCGCGAGGGTCGCCGCCCGGGCGCGCACCAGTGCGCCGGGCGTGCGGACCACGATCTCCATCACGCCGCCGATCGCCTCCCCGCCCGGCAGGGTCACCTCGACCACCCGGACCGGCTGGTGGACGTCGGCCAGCAGCCGGCCGTCCGCCTCGACCCGGAGCAGCGCGCTGTGCTCGCCCCGGCCGACCTCGACCGTGAGTGAGGTCCCCTGCTCGGCCGCAGCCAGTTTCGCCCATAGCGAACGCCAGCCACCCGTACGGCCCGCTATCCGGCGCGCTCCGCTGCCGGAGATCCGCACCTTGCCGAGCGCCACTCCGCCACCGTCGTCCACCAGCAGGTCCAGCTTGCGCGGCACGCCGCCGAGCACCGCCCGCGCGGCCGGCACCGGCTCGCCCGGCACACCGAGCGCGCGGGCCGCCACCAGCTCGTCGGCCCGGCCCACCGGGACCATGCCGACCGGGTCCGCACCCAGCTCACGCTGGCGGTAGAGGGCTTGGAGCACCCGTTGCATCGCCAGGTCGGAGCCGATCACCACCGGTCGGCGGCGGCCCCGGTGCGAAAGCACCCGGTCGAGTTCGGAAGGGCTCTCCGGGTAGGCCACCTTGGCGTCCGCCCCTCCGCACAGGACGTCCCTCGCGATCCGCACCGACTCGCCGTCGGTCTGCCGGGCCGCCGGGTCGAGGAGCAGGAGGAGCGGTTCGGGGCCGCCGGTTGCGGGCGTGGACAGGGACGACACGACCGGTCCTTCCTCAGGTAATCTCTCGGTGCAAGAGCCCCTTGCGCTATTGCGCCAGGGGCTTCGTCTATCTCGGGGCAGACTGCGGCCTTCGCAGGATGCCCCAACCGGAAGGGGTGTACGCCTGTGCCGGCACTCGTGCTCGTTGGCGCTCAGTGGGGGGACGAGGGCAAGGGGAAGGCGACCGACCTCCTCGGCGGCTCCGTCGACTACGTCGTTCGCTACCAGGGCGGCAACAACGCCGGTCACACGGTGGTCATCGGCGACCAGAAGTATGCCCTGCACCTGCTGCCTTCCGGCATCCTCAGCCCGAATGTGACGCCGGTGATCGGCAACGGCGTCGTCATCGACCCGGGCGTGCTGCTCTCCGAGCTCAGCGGGCTGAACGAGCGCGGCATCGACACCTCCAAGCTGCTGATCTCGGGCAACGCCCACCTGATCACGCCGTACCACCGCACCCTGGACAAGGTCACCGAGCGCTTCCTCGGCAAGCGCCGGATCGGCACCACCGGCCGCGGCATCGGCCCGACCTACGCGGACAAGATCAACCGCGTCGGCATCCGGGTCCAGGACCTCTTCGACGAGTCGATCCTGCAGCAGAAGATCGAAGCCGCGCTGCACGACAAGAACCAGCTGCTGGTGAAGCTCTACAACCGCCGCGCCATCCCGGCCGAGCTGGTCCTGGAGGAGTACCTCGGCTACGCGGACAAGATCAAGCCGTTCCTGGCCGACACCACCCTGGTGCTCGACGAGGCGCTGAAGGCCAACAAGGTCGTCCTGCTGGAGGGCGGCCAGGGCACCCTGCTCGACGTCGACCACGGCACGTACCCCTTCGTGACCTCGTCGAACCCGACCGCCGGCGGTGCCTGCACCGGCGCCGGCATCGGCCCGACCAAGATCGACCGGGTCATCGGCATCCTGAAGGCGTACACCACCCGCGTCGGCTCGGGCCCGTTCCCGACCGAGCTGCTGGACGCCGACGGCGAGGCGCTGCGCCGGATCGGCGGCGAGCGCGGTGTGACCACCGGCCGCGACCGGCGCTGCGGCTGGTTCGACGCCGTGATCGCGCGCTACGCGACGCGGGTCAACGGCCTGACCGACTTCTTCCTCACCAAGCTGGACGTGCTGACCGGCTGGGAGCAGATCCCGGTCTGCGTCGCGTACGAGATCGACGGCAAGCGCGTCGAGGAGCTCCCGTACAACCAGTCCGACTTCCACCACGCCAAGCCGATCTACGAGACGCTGCCGGGCTGGACCGAGGACCTCAGCAAGGCCCAGACCTTCGCCGACCTGCCGAAGAACGCGCAGGCCTACGTGAAGGCGCTGGAGGAGATGTCGGGCGCCCCGATCTCCGCCATCGGCGTCGGCCCGGGCCGGTACGAGACGATCCAGATCAACTCGTTCGTCTGAGCCTGAGCATGTGAGGCCCTGCGGGACACTGCGTCCCGCAGGGCCTTCTTCTTGGCATTTCCGATCTGCACTAGTGCAATAATCTCTTGCATCTAGTGCAGAGTTTGGCTACTTTCGGGATCATGACTGCGAAACTGCCTGCCCCCGTCACCCTGACCGGCCGTCACGTCCGCCTGGAGCCGCTGAGCCGGGACCACGCGTCCGACCTGTGGGCCACCGTCGGCCCCGATCCGGACGTCTGGCGCTGGATCCCGTTCCACCCGCCGACGACGGAGGAGGAGCTGGGCGAGGTCCTCGACGTCCGCCTGGCCGAGGTGGCGGCCGGCACCGCCGTGAAGTTCGCCGTGATCGACCTCGCGAGCGAGCGGGCCGTCGGCATCACCGGGTACTACGACTTCAGCGCCCAGAACGAGCTGGTCGAGATCGGCGGCACCTGGTACGCCCGGTCGGCCTGGCGGACGGCGATCAACACCGAGGCCAAGCTGCTGCTGCTCGTCCACGCCTTCGAGGACCTGGGCATGGGCCGGGTGTTCTGGAAGACGGACGCGCTCAACGACCGCTCCCGCAACGCGATCCTGCGGCTGGGGGCCCAGTACGAGGGCATTCACCGCCGGGAGAAGCTGCGGGCCAACGGGGTCTGGCGCGACAGCGCCTACTTCTCGATGCTGGCGGACGAGTGGCCGGCGGCCAAGTCCCGCCTGGTGGAGCGCCTTTCCCGCGGCTGACGGTGCGCGATGAGCTGCGCGACGACGCCGACGAAGAGCACCGACGCCAGCAGTCCGGCCAGCAGGACGACGCCCATCAGCCGCCGACCGCCACCACGGCCCACACCGCTTTGCCGTACGACCCGATGAGTTTCACACCCCACTCATCGGCAAGCCCGGCCACGAGGTCAAGCCCCCGTCCGCTTGTACGGGAGTCGTTCGGATCCGGGCGGACGACGGGGGCGACGGAGGCATCCGAGACGGCGATGTAGAGCCTGCCGCACCGGAGTTCGAGCACGACGGTCGGCGGGCCGTCACCGTGGACCAGGGCATTGGTGACCAGCTCGGAGAGGACGAGGCAGGGGGCGTCGGAGTCGAGGCCGATGCTGCGGAGGGTGTCGCGCAGGAGGCGGCGGAGCGCCCCGACGATCTCCGGCAGGGCCGGCGGGAAGAGGTCGAGCCTGAACTCGACAGCCGGGTCGGAGGCCGGCGGGCGAAGGAGCGGGAGCAACATCGACTGTCTCCAGTCCAGTTGAGGTGAGGGTGCGGAGGAGAGGGCCACCCCCCGTGGCTTGCCCCCGCCGACGATGAGGAGGGCAGGCGTCGGCAGCCTGCACGCCCACCCGGGGTGCACTTCGGAGTTCCTGTTAGTTCGTCAGGCCCTCTAGGAGTGAAGGTAGGCTCAGAGGGTCAAGATTTGCTACTGAAGCTCGCTCTCTTCACTCCAACGAGGGACCCTCCTTGGCCCGACACCCCCACAGGTGGACCCGCTGAGAGTGGGGCGGCAGACTGCACCGGAAGCAGCGACCGAGGGGAGAAAAGCGTGCCACCCCGCCTGTCCCCGACCGTGCGCCAGCAGCGGCTCGGAATCGAGTTGCGCAAGATGCGCGAGCACGCGGGCATGACCCCCAAAGCCATGGCAGCAGCCCTCGGCACCGACGTACCCAAGATCTCCCAGATAGAGAACGGCAAGTCCGGGATCAGCGCGGACCGCCTCAACTCCTGGGCTGTCAACAGCAAGTGCAGCAACACCGCGCTCATTGAGGCATTGACGCTGATGACCCACGATCGCGGCAGGCACTGGTGGCACAGCTTCCGCGGCCGGGTACCCAATGGCATGCTCGACATCGCCGAACTTGAGCACCACGCCGAGTCCTTGCTGGTGCTGAACACGGTCTCGATTCCAGGACTGCTT
This sequence comes from Kitasatospora sp. NPDC005751, assembly GCF_040630835.1. NCBI lineage: Bacteria > Bacillati > Actinomycetota > Actinomycetes > Kitasatosporales > Streptomycetaceae > Kitasatospora > Kitasatospora sp. NPDC005751. Next base: position 33,862 of record NZ_JBEXYC010000014.1, on the reverse strand, counting down.
CAGACCGACCGATACTCCGCCGCCATGTTCACCCGGCTCCGCCCGCCACTTCCCCCCCACGACGCCGAGGTACGGACGGCCTTCCGCGCCCAGCGCCAGCGGATCCTCGCCGACGGTGCCAGCCCGTTCACCGCCTTCATCCATGAGGCCGCTCTCCGGATGCAGTTCGGCGGGCCCGCTGTCCTCCGCGGCCAGCTCGCGAGGCTGCTCGCTGACGCCGACCGCCCCGGAATCACCATCCGGGCGATCCCCTTCAGCGTCGACACCTACCCCGGATCGGGCGAGGACCTGTTCTTCGCGCAGGGCGCGGTACCCGAACTGGACACGGTACAGATCGACCTCACACAGGGTCCGCAATTCATTCACGCGGAGGCAGAGTTGGACTCGTACCGCGCCATCGTCGCCGAATCCGAGACCATCGCGCTCGGCCCGTCGGAGACCAGCGAGTTCATCCGCCACATAATGACCGACCTGAAGGGCTAGCGGGCCATGAGCGACTGGCAGAAGTCCTCCGCAAGCGGGAACAGCAACCAGTGTGTCGAGGTCCGCGTGACAGGCAACGGCCTGATCGAGATCCGCGAGTCCGACGACCCCGACTCGATCGTCGTCACCACGCCCAGGAAGTTCGCCCTCTGGCTCGAAGGCGTCAAGCGCGGCGAGTTCGACCACTTCGGCGCCTAGCGGAATCGTTCCGGCGGCCCCTCGCAGGCCGCGAGGGGCCGCCGGGTCAAGTCCACCGATCTGAAGGGTTGAGGAGCATGAACGACTGGAAGAAGGCCTCCCTCGGCGGCGAGGCCCACGAGTCCCTGGAAGTCCGCACCGTCGACGACATGGTCGAGATCCGCGATCCCGACACCGGCGACATCATCGTCCGCACCACCCCCCGCAAGTGGGCCGCCTTCCTCCTCGGCGTGAAGGCCGGCGAGTTCGATCACTTCGTCGCCTGACGTCCCACCCCGGTGGCCCCCGCGCCGCGCAAGGGGGCCACCAGGGTCCGTCGTTCGGGGGACAGAACCCGGTGTACAGACCGACTTGCCTCCACTCAAGGCTATTTCGGGCAGCCGTTCGACATTTCAAGGCGGTCGCGCACGGGTTTCCTGTTCTCTCAACTACCGCTTCTTGACTGCGCCATCAAAGTGTCGGGAGCATCGAACCGACACACCGGCCGCCAGGAGAGGAACGATGGTGAAGCTGACGCGACTCGCTGGTGAGTGCGAGAAGGGCACCTGCCCTACCGTGTACGCCGTGGACGGTACAGGAGACCTGATCGTGCAGGGCTACCTGGTGACCGACACGGAGGCGTTGAGCACTATCCGACTCCCTGTCGGAGAGACGGCTGTCCGCATCCCTGCTTCCCTGCTTCGGAGGATCGCCAGTGAGAATCTCGGATGAAGAGTTCGAGCGCCTCTTCTCTGATTACCAGAGGGAAGCCTTCCGACTGGAAACGTTCGACGACTACACCAAGTCGTCGAACGCCGAGAGCATCCGGGCCTTCCTGGCGGGCGAACCTCAGCCCGCCGACTACAACCAGGAATGGGTGGAGGAGGTGCGATCCGGCGTCAACAACGGCAAGCGCATGTATCGGGTCCACGTCCTTTCACGCCCCTTGACACCGTATCTTCGATTCGAACTCGGTTGGGGATACCGGAAGAACGCCACAGCCGGCGAGGAGTTCTTCATCCTCGACGTCACCGACAAACCTAATCCACTCGAAGGGGTTCCGGACTACTGGGCATTCGACGAGTCCATTGTGGTGACGATGCAGTACGGCGATGGCGGCTCCTTCATCGGCGCCGAGAAGCAGCCGAGTGTGGCCGAGTGGCTCCAGCTCCGTGACATTGCGCTCGGTCAAGCGGTGCCATTCGCCGAGTGGTGGGAGCGGTACGGCAGCGAGTGAACAGCACGGACCTCGGGAAGGCACTGCGGGAACTGCGGCAGGCCGGCGGGAGAGAGGCCAAAGCAGTTGCCCGCAGTGCTGCCATGTCTCCGAGCAAGCTCAGCAAGATCGAGAACGGGCACCTCGCACCCAGCATCATGGATGTCGAGCGCATCCTGACTGCCATGGATGTACCTGAGGACATCAAGGCCCAGTTGACCGACGCTGCACGGGCTGTCGCCACAGAGGCGACAGCCTGGCGTATATATCGTCGAATCGGCCTGCACAAACATCAGGAAGACATCCGGGCGATAGAGGCACAGACCCGATGCCTGAGAGTCTTCCAGGCGTCCTGCATCCCAGGTCTGCTCCAGCCCGCAGAATATGTGCGCGCTGTCCAGCAGAACTCGGAGTTGTCCGACGAGGCGCTTGAGAAGATGATCGGCGCGCGACTTCGCAGGCAGGAAGCTCTCTACGACCAGCAGCATTCTTTTCAGTTCCTGATCACGGAGTCGGCGCTCCGCTGGGAACTCGTCCGACCGACCATGATGGCGGCACAGCTGGATAAACTGGCCACCATGTCGAGGATGCCGAATGTCACGATCGGTGTGGTGCCTCAGTCAGCTCCGAAGACGGAGATTCCAACCTGCTCATTCGTCATGTTCGACAAGCGTCTGGTGATCGTGGAGATCGCCCATGCAGAGATCAGCACCAGCGATCCGAGAGACGTCGAGCAGTACGTCAAGAAGTTTACCGAATTCGAACGCCTGGCGGTCACCGGCGACGGCATGCGCCACATGATCGAGGGCATGCGAGACGATTTCTTGCAGCAACAGGAAAGCGGCTAGACGGGCCCGCCAATACTTCCTACATTGGTCTCCCACCCGAGGGAATTTCGAGTGTTTTAAAGAGAGGGGAGAACCAGTGTCCACCGAAGTTCTCAGTCTGCCCGAGCTGTGTTTGCCTGTACTGGACGACCTGCGTGGGTCGGCCGATCCGTTCGCGTTCCGCTTCCTCACTCCGGTGACCGGAGCCGGGGGGATCCTGCCGAGCGACATCGCGTACGACGAGGAGTCGCAGACCTGCACGTACGAGGGGCTGCCGCCCGGCGTCTACATGACCAGCACTCCTCCGAAGACCTTCGGGCCCACCCAGCCGACCGGGCAGCTGGACGCGCCGGACGACCCGGGAAGCAGCAACGACTGATGAGGCCGACTCCCGGATCCGTCCTGGTGATCACAGGCGCATTCGACCCGACGGCCGACCTGGTGATCGAGGAGCTGAACCGGCGGGCGGTGCCCGTCTTCCGGGCCGACACGGCTTGGTTCCCGTCGAGGCTGGCGCTGGCAGCCGGCCTCGACGGGGAAGGCTGGCGTGGCACGCTCGCCACAGGCCGCCGCACACTGGACCTCACCACTGTCCAGGCCGTCTACTATCGCCGTCCAACGCCCTCCAGGTTTCCCGAAGACATGCCTCCGGAGTCTCGCGCGGTCGCCGTGGCAGAGGCCGGGCGCGGGTTCGGCGGCCTGCTGGCTGCGCTTCCGGCCCGGTGGCTGCCGCCGCCGGGCCGGGCTTCGGACGCCGAGTACAAGCCGCTCCAACTCAGAATCGCGGCCGAATGCGGACTGCACGTGCCCCGGACGCTGATCACCAACAGTCCTGACGCCGCGCGGGAGTTCGCAGACGCGATAGCGGCGCCGGTCATCTACAAACCGTTCGCGCCCATCCGGGGAACGATCGACGGGCGGTCGGTGGCGGTCTACGCGAGCGTGCTCCGGCCCGGCGACGCCGGGCACCCGTCCATCGCCACCACGGCCCACCTGTTCCAGGAGTGGGTGCCCAAGGCGTACGAGGTGCGGCTGACGGCCATCGGAGGTCGGCTGTTCACCGTCGAAATCCATGCCGGATCAGCCGCCGCCCACACCGACTGGCGCAGCGACTACGACAGTCTTTCCTATCGTGCCTGTGAGCCACCAACTGCTGTGGCACAGGGAGTTCAACGGATGCTCGGACGCCTGGGCCTTCCCTACGGCGCGTTCGACTTCGTCGTCACACCGTCGGGCAGATGGACATTTCTTGAGGTGAATCCCAACGGACAGTACGGGTTCATCGAGCAGGCGACCGGTCTGCCCATCACCGCTGCCATCTGCGACTACCTGCAAGGAGCCGATGCATGACCGAAGCCGTGGCGGCCGAGACGCGACTCCTCCGCGCCCGCCTCGAACTCGTCTCCGACATCGAGCGCGGCAGTGCCATCCTCTCCTCCCGCGTGGTGGAAGCGTTCCTGAACGTGCCTCGGCACCCGTTCGTGCCAGCGGTCCTTTCCTCCGACCGCGCGGCTCGCCTCACGAGTGCGGACGGTGAGGCCTGGCTGTGCGAGGTCTACGCGAACCGGGTGCTGGTCACCGAGGTGGACGAGGCCATCGGGGCAGCGACGTCCTCATCGACACTGCCGAGTCTGATGGCCGACATGCTCGACGCCCTAGATGTCCGCACGGGCGACCGAGTACTGGAGATCGGCACCGGTACCGGCTACAACGCCGCGCTGCTCTGCCATCTCGCCGGCGCGGCGAACGTCACCACCGTCGACTGTACCGAGCAGTTGGTCGCGGCAGCCCGGACGCGCCTACGCGACGTCGGATTCGAACCGACCATCCGCGCCGCCGACGGCGCCGCCGGGCACCCCGGCGGCGCCCCGTTCGACCGGATCGTCGCCACCTGCTCCGTCCGGCGCATCCCGCAGGCGTGGCTGGACCAGTGCGCGCCCGGCGGAATCGTCGTCGCTCCGATCGGCGGCGCGCTGGACGGCGGCGCCGTCGCCTGCCTGACCAAGCTGCCTGACGGGCGTGCGGTGGGCCGCTTCCTGGCCGCGCCCGCCGCGTTCATGCCCCTGCGGTCGGGGGCTGCCGCCCCATCGGACGTCCCTGAGAGCATCGAGGCGGCGCAGCGAACCACATCGGTCGGAAGCCGTGCCCTCAACGATTACGGCTTCTCCTTCTGGGCCTCTCTCCACCTGCCGCCGAACGTCGTCCGGCAGGCGGGCAGGCTTCACGATTCCGCCGATGGCTCAACCGCACTGGTGCGCGACCACTCCGACGGCTCGTCCACCGTGACGGTCGCGGGCCCGCGCGACCTCTGGGAGGTCGTCGAGACCGCCCACCGCGAGTGGCTCCGCCGGAACCGTCCCCGGCGGGAGTGGCTCACCATCGAGGTCGGCGTCGAGGGCCAGATCGTCCGGTACGCCGCCCCGGACGGCTCGGTGTCCCGTTGGGTGCTCTGAGAAGTCGGTGGAGGCGGTTCCAGGGCTCGGCCTAGGCTCGCTCGGCTGGAGCACCTGAACTTACGGGGGCGCAGTGCGCCCGAACGATCTCTTCTCACCTTCTGGAGCGAGATCCCGGCCGCCCGTACAGGGAGTGCAGACGCCCGGTGCTCGACTCGTCCGTGGCACTCCAGGTCGCGCGGCGGCGCTGGCCGCCGACGACGGGCGGGACGTGTTCACACACATTCCCTCTGAGTGGAAGGCAGTACGAGCATGGGCACGTACACCTACTGCCCCCCGGAAGCCCTAAGGGCCGCGGAAGTTGTGTGCGGGCCGGTCGAGCTGAAGGAGATCACCGACCGACGCGGCTCTGCCGTCTGGAAAGCCACCGGCCCCATGGCTGCTGTCGCCATCAAGCTCGGGACCGGGGAGGCCGCAGAGGTGACAGCGCGCGAGGCGTCGGTTCTGGATCAGCTTCCCGGCTACACGGTCACAGCAGGGGGAGCTGGTGAGGCCGTTTGGTTCGTCACGCCGTGGCTGGCCGGGCGATCTACCTGGGAGGTCTTCCGAGCCGCCCGAGAAGGCGCTGCTGGCCGTCCGATCGCGCTCGCCGGAGCAGTCGATCTATGTCGCTCGGTCGCCGGCCTCCACGCCGCCGGCTGGGTGCACGGCGATTTGCAGCCGTCGCACGGCATCCACACCGACAGCGGGGTGAAGCTGGTCGACTTCGCCTGGTCATGGCAGGAAGGGAGAACGCCCTGGACCTCCTTCCAGGGGGCCATGGTGCACCTGACGGCACCGGAGCTGGCCGCCTGGATCTCCACCGGGCCGCAGCCGGTCAAAACGTCATCGGCCGCAGAGGTGTATGCCCTGGCGGGAGTGCTCTGGACCTGCGTAACCGGCGACTGGCCGCTCGACTACCAGGCGGCCGGAATCGAGCGAAAGGAGGCCGGACCCGAGGGGCTGCGCGACGCCATCGCCACGGGCAAGCTGTCTCTTGCCCCGGCGACGCCATGGCCGGAGTTTCAGGACGTGCTCCGCCCCGTGCTGCTCTCCGGGCCGGCTGATCGGCCGACCGCCGCCGACCTCGGTGACGCCTTGGCGGCGGTGATCACGTGATCCGGCTGCGGGAGCTGCGGGCCGGAGACGAGCAGGCTCTCCGGCAGATCTACCGCCCCGAGTCGGTCAGGTATCTGGCCCGAAGCCCCATGAGTGAGCGTGAAGCCGGGATCTATGTCAGCCGAGCCGTGGTGACGGCCGGACAGTCCCCTCGGACGCACTACGTCCTAGGCATCGAAGCGGCCGGCAGCCTGGTGGGCATCGCCAAGCTGGGCATAGCCCGTGACGCCGGGACACTGAGCTACATCCTGCAACCGGATGCCTGGGGCCAGGGCTACGCCACCGAGGCGGCAACCCGCCTCCTGGTCATGGCCTTCGGCTCTCTACGCCTTCCGGTCGTGCGAGCCAAGCATCACCGGGACAACACGGTCTCCGGCCTCGTACTGACCAAGGCCGGGTTCTCCCTTACAGGGGCCGAGGGCGGATTCGAGTATTACGAAGTGCGGTTGTCTCGGCCGTGACCAGCCACGAGGTGGCCGGACCCTCTGAGGCGTGGGTGCCGGAGGTCGAGCGGGACCGAGGTGGCCGTCCAGGTGATGGAGGTCAGGCCGACTCGGTTTCTACGCTCGGCCGTTGCAGGGTGGAAAGGGGCGGGTCGTCCACTTCCTGTGCGGCGTGTTCGTCCAGCCGCCCCGGATGCTCCGGGGCGGCTGGGGGGCGGACCGGCAGGGTGCGTCGAGCACGCGACCAGGCCCGTCGCCTCCTCCGCCCGCGATCGCTGAGAAGTCGGTGGAACCGGTTACGGGTGCGGCGTAGGGTCGGGCGCGCCGCCTCCTGGCACGGCGCCCCGCCGGAGGCGGTCACCTCGTTCGCGGTCGCCCAGGCCGGATACTGGGAGCGCAACTCCCGCCTCCCGGCCCCGCCCGGTGTGCCGTACCTGCGCGACTACCAGGCCCGCATGGCGGCGGTCGGACGGACCTGGATCGCCCACCGGACCGGGTGGCGCTGACCGACCGACAGAGACGAGCCGCCCGTGCCGACCAGCGCGCCCCTGATCCGCAGTGACGTCCCCGGCTCCTTCCCCTGGAGCGTGTTCCACGAGCGCCACCCGAAGCTCCTGGGCCAGGTCCTCGACGCGCTGCCGTACGGTCCCGGCGAGCGGGCGGCGGTGGAGCGGCTGCTGGTGGAGAGCACCGCGGGCGTCCTGACGCCGCCGGGCGCGGGCGTCCACGACCGGGAGCGGTGGCTGGCGTGGGGCGAGGGGCTCTGGGGCCGGCCGTGGGGCGAGGCGCCGTTCCTGTGGGCGGAGAACTGGTTCTACCACCGTCTGCTCGACGCCACCGGCTACTTCCGCCCCGGGGCCTGGCAGGGCATCGACCCGTTCGGCCCGTTCAAGGCCGCCGAACTGGCGGGCCCGGCGGTGGACGACGAGCTGGCCGCGCTGGAGCCGCTGGGCGAACTGCCACCCCGGCAGCGGGCGCGCGCCCTGGTGACGTCGGCCCTGTGGGGCAACCGCGCGGACCTGAGCTTCGGGCTGACGGCGGCCGACGACGGCCCCGTCGCCGGGCTGGTCGCCGACGACAGCGCACTGTTCTGGACCGAGCTGGAGCGGACCCGCGGCGGCCGGGTCTGCGTCGTCGCGGACAACGCCGGCCGGGAGCTGCTGCCGGACCTGGTGCTGATCGACCACCTGCTCGACGACGGCCTGGCCGCCGAGGTGGCGCTGTACGTGAAGCCCCGGCCGTACTTCGTGTCGGACGCGACCCCGGCCGACCTGCTCGCCACCGTCGAGCGCCTGCGGGCGGCGCCCACGCCCCGGGCGGCGGCGATCGGCCGGCGGCTGTGGCGGGCCCTCGGCACGGGTGAACTCACCGTCCGCGCCGACGCGTTCTTCTGCGCGCCGCTGACCTTCCACGACCTGCCCGCCGGCCTCCGGGCGGAGTTCGCCGGGGCGGCCATGACGGTCTTCAAGGGCGACCTCAACTACCGCCGCCTGGTGGGCGACCGGCTCTGGCCGCCGACCACCCCGTTCGCGGCGGCGGTGGCGCACTTCCCGTCCTCCGTCGCGGCGCTGCGGACCCTCAAGTCGGACGTGGTCGTCGGCGTCGAACCCGCCGCCCTCGCCCGGTTGGACGCCACCGGCGCTCCGTGGCGCACCACCGGCCGGCACGCGGTCGTCCAGGTGCACCGCCGGGCGGCCGCGGGCTGACGGCGACCACGCGCCGTCCGAGCGGTGAAAAGGGCGGGAGGAGGCCGCCCGGGCTTCGATACACTGCGCACGCCCACAGTGGACCTTCGCTCTGTGTGGCAGCCCGGAGTCCGGCCGCGCGTGCCGGGACTCCGTTGCGGCCCCCAGACCCTGCGCCTGTCACGGCACTCCGGGCTGGGGTGCGTGCGGGAGAAATTGGAGCATCCGAGGATGGCTCGGCACCTGATCACCAGCGCCCTTCCGTACATCAACGGGATCAAGCACCTGGGCAACATGGTCGGGTCCATGCTCCCGGCGGACGTCTACTCCCGGTACCTGCGCCAGCGCGGGCACGAGGTGCTGTACATCTGCGCCACCGACGAGCACGGGACGCCGGCCGAGCTGGCCGCGCAGGAGGCCGGGCTGCCGGTCGCCGAGTTCTGCGCGCAGGCGCACGACCAGCAGAAGGCCGTCTACGACGGGTTCCGGCTGTCGTTCGACCACTTCGGGCGCAGCTCCTCGCAGCAGAACCGGGAGATCACCCAGGAGATCGCCCGCGAGCTGCACGCCAACGGGTTCATCGAGGAGCGGGCGATCCGCCAGGTGTACTCGGTCACCGACGGGCGGTTCCTGCCGGACCGGTACATCGTCGGCACCTGCCCGCACTGCGGCTACGACAAGGCGCGCGGCGACCAGTGCGAGAACTGCACCCGGGTGCTCGACCCGACGGACCTGCTGGAGCCGCGCTCGGCGATCAGCGGCAGCTCGGACCTGGAGGTGCGCGAGACGAAGCACCTCTTCCTGCTCCAGTCGAAGCTGACCGACCAGGTCGAGGAGTGGGTCGACGCGCACGGCGACCAGTGGCCCGTCCTGGCGTCCTCGATCGCCCGCAAGTGGCTGACCGAGGGGCTGCAGGACCGCGCCATCACCCGTGACCTGGAGTGGGGCGTTCCGGTGCCGGCCGACGTGTGGCCGGAGCTGGCGGCCGCGGGCAAGGTCTTCTACGTCTGGTTCGACGCCCCGATCGAGTACATCGGCGCGACCAAGGAGTGGGCGGACTCGGCGGCCGGCGGCGAGACCCGGGACTGGAAGTCCTGGTGGTACGAGGCCGACGACACCGTCCGGTACACGGAGTTCATGGCCAAGGACAACGTCCCGTTCCACACGGTGATGTTCCCGGCCACCCTGCTCGGCTCGCGCAAGCCGTGGAAGAAGGTCGACTACGTCAAGGCCTTCAACTGGCTGACGTACTACGGCGGCAAGTTCTCGACCAGCCAGAAGCGGGGCATCTTCACCGATGTCGCGCTGGAGCTGCTGCCGGCCGACTACTGGCGCTACTTCCTGATGGCGCACGCCCCCGAGTCGGACGACTCCAGCTTTACCTGGGACCTCTTCTCCTCGGTCGTCAACAAGGACCTCGCCGACACCCTCGGCAACTTCGTGAACCGCGTGCTCTCCTTCAGCCGCAAGCGGTTCGGCGACGACGTCCCGGCCGGGCACGCGGCGGGCGAGGCGGAGCAGCGGCTGGGCGCGCAGATCGCCGACCTGCTGGCCGAGTACGAGACCCAGCTGGAGGCGCTGAACTTCCGCAAGGCCGCGCAGAGCCTGCGCACGCTGTGGAGCGCCGGCAACGCCTACCTGGACGAGAAGGCGCCCTGGCTCCAGGTGAAGACCGACCCCGAGGCCGCCGCGCTGACCCTGCGGACGGCGATGAACCTGATCCACCTCTACGCCGTCGTCTCCGAGCCGTTCATCCCGGCGGCGGCGCAGGCCATGCGCGAGGCGTTCGCGCTCGCGGACGACGCCCCGGCCCGCACCCGGGCGTGGGTGAGCGCCGAGGAGGCGCGCGCGCTGGACTTCGTGCCGGCGGGCACCGCGTTCACCGTGCCGCCGGTGCTGTTCGCCAAGATCACCGACGAGGACCTGGCCGCCTGGACCGCCCGCTTCGGCGGCGGTGAGTAGCGGCACACCGTAGGTGTGGTGGCCCCCGTCGCCGGTCGGCGACGGGGGCCGCTCCTGCGAGGACGGCCGGTCAGGGGCCCGTTTCGGCGGCCACCCAGGCGAGGTAGTCGCCGCTGCCGGAGACCACCGGGACGGCGACGACCTCGGGGGTGTCGTAGTCGTGGTGCTCGGTGATGAAGGCGGTGAGCCGGGTGGTGAGCCCGGCGCGGGTCTTGAGGTCGACGCGCCACTCGGCGCTCTCCCGCACCTCGCCGTCCCAGCGGTAGACCGACCGGACCGGGTAGAGCTGCGCGCACGCGGCCAGCCGCTCGCGCACCGCGGCGGCGGCCAGGGCGCGGGCCTTGGACTCGTCGTCGTGGGTGGTGGTGACCACGACGACATCGGGGTTCGAAGCTGCCATGCGGCGACCGTACCGCCCGGCGTTCGGCACCGTCGCGCCCGGCATTCGGCACCGGGCCGCCGGTGTTCGGCACCGTCGCGCCCGGCGTTCGGCACCGGGCCGCGCAGGACGTCGGCCGGGTCGACTTCCTGTGCGCGGGGGTGAGCGGGGTGCGGGTGCGGGAGCGGCCGGGTGGTGCGCTCAGCCGAGGGAGCGGCGGGCCGTACCGAGGAGCGGGGCGAGGTCGGGGGCGGCGGCGGCCTCCTCGTCCAGGGCGGCGCCGAGGGTCTCCTCGTAGGTGGCGCGGGCCTCCTGATGACGGGCGCGGCCGGCGGCGGTGATCACCGTGTAGACGCCGCGCTTGTCGTCCGGACAGAGGTCCCGGTAGGTGAAGTCCGCGGTGTGGAGGCGGGCGACCAGTCGGGTGACCGAACTCTGGTTGAGGCCGAGGACGGCGGCGAGGTCCTGCATGCGCAGCTCGCCCTTGGGGGCCTCGGAGAGGAAGCCGAGGGCGCGGTACTCGGACAGGCCGAGCCCGTGCCGGCGCTGGAGGGCGGTGGCGAGCCGGCCCTCGACATGGGCGTGGAGGGCGGTGAGCCGGCTCCACATCCGGGAATCCGACGGCCCGGCGTCCGGGTCGCCGCTGGTGGGGCTGGGTTCCGGGTCCATGGGCTGCTCCTGGCACAGACGGGGCGGATTGACACAGGTTACTTGTACATGCATGCTCTTGCCCAGTCGACATCAATTTGCACATACATGCAATCACTTACCCGCGACGAACCCGGGGGTTCTCCCATGGCCTGGATCTACCTGCTGATCGCCTCGCTCTTCGAGGTCGTCTTCGCCCTCGCGACCAACGCCACCCACGGCTTCACCGTGCTGGGCCCCTCCCTGCTGACCGCCGGGGCGGCGGCGGGCGGGATCTTCTTCCTCAGCCTCGCCCTGAAGACCCTGGACGTCGGGGTCGGCTACACGGTGTGGACCGGGATCGGCTCGGTCGGCACCGTCGTCCTCGGCTCGGTGATCTTCCACGAGTCGATGAACCCCGGGAAGGCGGCGGCCTTCGTCCTGATCATCGGCGGGGTGCTCGGCCTCAAGCTCTCCGACCGCCCCGGCGGCGCGGAGCAGCCGGCGGGGAGCGCCGGGCAGCCGACCGGAGGCAGCGACCGGCCGACCGGGAAGGCCGAGCGGCCGGCCACCGCCTGATCCCGCGCAGCCGACCGACCCCGCCCTCCCCCGCCGCCCCACCACCCAAGGAGCCCACCGTCATGGCCTGGATCTTCCTCGCGATCGCCGTCGTCTTCGAGATCGCCTTCGCCCTCGGCACCAACGCCACCCACGGCTTCACCAAGCTCTGGCCGTCCGTCCTCACCCTGGTGGCCGCCGCGGGCGGCATCTTCACACTCAGCCTGGCGCTCAGGACGCTGGACGTCAGCGTCGGCTACACCATCTGGACCGGCCTCGGCTCGATCGGCACGGTCGTCTTCGGCGCCGTGCTCTACAAGGAGCGGATCACGCTCCCCAAGCTGCTCTCCTTCGCCGCGATCATCGCCGGCGCCGTCACCCTGAAGCTGGCCTCCGGCCTCTGACCGGCGGCGGGCGCGCCGTCCGCGCGCCCGCCGGGCGGTCCCCGTCAGGCCGTGCCGGTCGCCCGGGCGGTGTGGACGGTGATGGCGGTGAGGTAGAAGGCGTCGGGGCGGTTCAGGATGCCGGTCGGCGCCTCGCGGTCGAGCAGGGCGTCCAGAGTGGCCAGGTCCTCCGCGTCCAGGCCCGCGTCCACCTGGGCGCGGCGGCGCTCCAGATGGGCGTACAGGTGCTCGCGCCCCGGGGCGGTGAGCGGGGCCGGCCACTCCACCAGGAAGGTGCGCGAGCCGGCCGGGGTGAGGCCCGCGCGGGACAGCATGCCCGGCCAGTCCTCCACCTCCGCAACGGAGCCCGGGAGTTGGGCGCGCATCGCGGCGAAGACGTCCTCATGGGTCGCGTCCAACCGAGCCTGCAGGCCGGGGCGGCCGAGGCCGAGGTCACGCGGCAGGAAGCGCAGCGGCAGGCCGCGCTCGGCGACGGCGAGCAGACCGCCCGGACGTAGCGAGCCGGCCAGCTCGGTCAACGCCGCCTGCTGGTCGCCGAGATGGTGGATCGCCTGGGAGGACCAGATCAGATCGGCCGTGCCCAGCCCGCCGAACTCGGCGGGCAGCTCGGCCTGCCGGGCGGTGACACGGCCGGACGAACGGGCCACCGCGCGCTCCAGCAGGGCGGCGGACTGGTCGACGGCGACCACCTCGGCGGCCGGGAAGGCATCGGCGAGCACGGTCGCGACGACCCCCGGGCCGCTGCCGATGTCGAGCACCCGCCCCACGGGGATGCCGTCCATCAGCTCGCCCAGCCACCCGGCGGCCCCGACGAACGCGGGGGTGTTCAGCTCGCCCTCGCGCTCCAGGTAGGTGACGAGCGCCGCCCAGTCCGGCTCGGACCCGGAGCCGTGGTGGCCGTGATCGTGGCTGTGGCCATGGCCGTGCGCGTCGGCGTTCGCCGACTCGGGAGCGGGGGCGGGAGCGGGGGCGTCGTGGTGGTGCGGGCGGTGCATGGGGTGCTCCGTTCAGGTCGGTGGCGGCTTCGGCGTCGGCATCCGGACCGGCGGCTTCACCGCGCGGCGGCGGGTCCGGCGAGCCCGGCAGCGGGTCCGGTGGCGGGCCCCGGTGGCGGGCCCCGGCGGCGGCCCCCGGCGGTGCGGTCTCCGGCACCGCCAGCCTGCGACGAGCCCCGCATCATCGGCAAGCTTTGTTGCCGGTTCCGCAAACCGTGCCCCGGCCGGTCCCCGGTGCGACACCGGACGAACGCGCGGCGGCCACCGGGGTCACGCCGGAGCCGGTCACCGACGGGACGCCACCGCCCCTTGCCCTGGAGTGCACTCCAAGATCTACCGTCGGGGGCGAGCGACCCGGCTCCCGGCCGGGGACGGCCACCCACCACAGCAGGGGGACCAGCACCATGCGCTACCGCATCCTCGGCGGCACCGGCATCGAGGTCAGCGCCTACTGCCTCGGCACCATGATGTTCGGAGCGGTCGGCAACCCCGACCACGACGACTGCGTCCGCATCATCCACACCGCCCTCGACCAGGGCATCAACTTCGTCGACACCGCCGACATGTACTCGGCGGGCGAGTCCGAGGAGATCGTCGGCAAGGCGCTGCAGAGCCGCGGCAACCGCGACGACGTCGTCCTCGCCACCAAGGTGCACTTCCCGATGGGCGAGGGCCGCAACCGGGGCGGCAACTCACGGCGCTGGATCATCCACGAGGTGGAGGAGAGCCTGCGCCGGCTGCGCACCGACCGGATCGACCTCTACCAGGTCCACCGGCCCGACCACACCACCGACATCGAGGAGACCCTCTCCGCACTCGGCGACCTCGTCACGGCCGGCAAGATCCGCGCCTTCGGCTGCTCGACCTTCCCCGCCGCGGAGATCGTCGAGGCGTACCACGTCGCCGAGCGGCGCGGCCTGCCCCGCTTCCGCACCGAGCAGCCGCCGTACTCGCTGCTCGCCCGGGGCATCGAGCGGGACGTGCTGCCGACCGTCCAGCGGCTCGGCATGGGCGCGCTGACCTGGAGCCCGCTCGCCTCCGGCTTCCTCACCGGCCGCTACCGCAAGGGCCGCCCGATCGACCTCGGCACCGGCCGGGCCGCCCTCCACCCCGGCCGCTTCGACCCCGCGCTGCCGGTCAACATGGCCAAGCTGGACGCCGTCGAGGAGCTGACCGCGCTCGCCGAGGACCTCGGCCGCACCCTGCCCGAACTGGCCCTCGCCTTCCCGCTGGCGCACCCGGCCGTCACCTCGGTGATCATCGGCCCGCGCACCGGGGAGCAGCTGGCGGCGGCCCTCAAGGGCGCCGACCTCACCCTGGACGACGCCGCCCTCGACCGGATCGACGCCATCGTGGCGCCCGGCACGAACGTCTACCACCCGGACGGCGTCTGGCAGCCGCCCGCCCTCACCGACGCCGCGCTGCGCCGCCGCCCCGCGACCGACCGCGCGGCGGGCTGAGGGCGGCGATCGCCGGCCCGCCCGCCCGCTCCGCCTACCGGCGCAGCAGGTCGACCACGCCGGTCAGGTCCTCCGCCCCGGCGCCCTCCGCGAGCCGGCGGGCCATCAGCGCGAAGTACGGGGCGAGCAGCTCGGCGCTGACACCCTGCTCCTCGGCGGTGCGCAGGAAGGTGGGCGTGCCGGCGACCTGCATCGCGAGGTTGGAGACCACGCCCACGGTGTAGTCACCGCTCTCCAGCTGCAGGGCAGTCCGCGTCACCGAGCCGGCCATCGCCCGGAGCCAGGAGGTCAGCAGCGGCGCGAGGTCGCTCGGGGCGACCGCCTCCCCGCCGATCAGCGCGAAGGCGTGCGCCACCCCGGCGAACATGCCGTACATGGCACTCAGCAGCGCCACGTCGTACAGGGCGGCGAACCCGGCGTCCGCCCCGACGAAGCGGGTGCCGGCCGGGACGGACAGGGTGTCGCGGTGCTCCTCGAACAGCGCCTGCGAGCCGCTGTAGAAGACGTACGGACCGGCCTCGGGAACGCCGATCATCGGCGGGACGGCCATGATCCCGCCGTCCAGGTAGCGGCCACCGCGCTGCTCGACCCACGCGGCGCGGGCGCGGGCCAGGCCGGGGGTGCCGGTGACGAGGTCGACCACGTCCCGGCCGGCCAGGTCGACGCCGTCCAGCGCCGCCTCGACGGAGGCGTCGTCGAGCAGGCAGACGACCACCAGGCGGTTGGCCGCGACCGCCTCGGCGGGGGTGGCGGCGACGGTGGCGCCCAGGGCGGCGAGCGGTTCGGCCCGCGCGGCGGTGCGGTTCCAGACGGTCAGCGGATGCCCGGCGGCGAGCCAGGTCCGGGCCAGCGCGGTGCCCATCGCGCCGAGGCCGAGCAGGGTGAGGGAGGGAGCGGGGGTGGACTTCGACACGGGGTCAACGCTGTTCTCTGCCATGCCGATCAGGCTCGTCGCCCGGGCCGCCGGCGGACAAGTACGCACCTCGAAGTGGGTGGTTACCCTGGGGTGAGCGAGCAGGTCGGAAGGGGTGGGCATGGCGACGGTGCCGAGGCCGGGCGGGTACGTCTGCGGGATCGACGCGGCGATGGACGTGATCGGCGGCAAGTGGAAGGTACTGATCCTCTGGGCGCTGGACGAGCGGCCGAACCGCCGCTTCGGCGAGCTGCGCCGCCTGGTGCCGGGGATCACCGAGAAGGTGCTCGCCGCCCATCTGCGCGAGTTGGAGGCCGACGGAATCGTGCGCCGTGAGGCGTACGACGAGGTGCCGCCGCGCGTCGAGTACTCGCTGACGCCGGTCGGGGCGCGGCTCAACGCCGCGCTGGCACCGCTGGGGGCCTGGGGCCGCGAGCACGTCCTCGGCGGGGCCCCGCACCCCGGCGGGGGAGCCGCGTAGGGCCCGGACGGCGCGCGGCTGGGACGGCGCGCGGCTCGGACGGCGCGCGGGTCGGACGGCGCGCGGGTCGGACAAGGTGGGTCGGACAAGGTGGGTCGGACGAGGTGGGTCGGAAAGGCGTGGGCCCGGGCCCAAAGGGGGCGGGCGCCCGGGCCTCCGACGGCGGCTCAGGCGATCGCGGCCGCCACGATCGCCGCCACTGCGATGTTGCAGCTGGCGGTGACCCAGACCGCCGGGTGCGGCTCGGGGTCGACCAGGATCGCGCCGAGCTTGCCGGGCGTCAGGACGTCCACCGCCCAGAACGCGACGGCCATCAGCACCAGGCCCAGCAGGCCGAAGCAGGCCGTGGAGACGAGGCCCTTGCCGAAGTCCTCGTAGGTGTACATGATCGCCGTGAAGACGATGCCGCCGATGCCGAGCAGCGCGGAGCTCAGCACCGCGGCGGCGTTGCGGTTGCGCTCCACCCAGATCTGGTGGCCCAGCTTGCCCGGCGTCAGGACGTCGACCAGGCCGACGCCGAGGAGCAGCAGCACCACACCGACGGCGCCGAAGGCGGCCGCCGCACCGAGGCCGTGCAGGATGTCGTTCATGGGTGTTCGTCCCCCGTGTCCGCTCACTGGAGGCCGCCCGGTCCGGCTCGGCCCGGTCCGACCGTCAAGGATCGGCAAAACATATCCCATCGGGCGTGGCCGGAACAGGAATCCGGGGCCCCTCCCGTACCATCCCGGCCCACGCGTACCATCGGGCGCCATGACGCCGTCCCAGTCCCCCACCACAGCCACCGGCACCGGCACCGGCAGCCCGGGGCCGGACGCCCGGCGCCGCTCGGGCTTCGTCACCCTCGGCATGGTCGGCACCCTCGCCCTGGCGCTCTCCGGCTGCTCCTCCGGCGGCGGCACCCCGCCGAGCCGCTGCGTCGACCCGACGACGCTCAAGGTGCTCGACAGCCACGCGTGCGCCGGCGGCACCACCGCCGCCGCCGCCGGCCGCTGGTACTACTGCGGCTCCGGCGGCACCACCGCGCTCGGCGGCACCTTCGACAAGGCCGCCACCAAGCGCGGCGGTTTCGGCTGCCCCACCGGCTCGGGCGGGGGCTGACCGCGGTGCGCCGCAGAACCATCGCCCCGCGCCCGGACTGGCTGGCCACCGTCGAGGGCCAGGGCCTGATCTACGCCATGTGCTCCGACCCCTGCAACCAGGGCGGCCCGCACGCCTACTGGGACGAGAGCGGGTACTACGAGTTCTCGCTGCCCGAGGTGGAGGCGCTGGAGGAGGTGGTCGAGGAACTGCACGTGATGTGCCTGGCGGCCGCCGACCACGTGGTCCGCACCGGCCGGTTCGCGGACTACGGGATCACCGACCCCCGGCTCGCCGCGACCGTCGCCGAGTCCTGGCGGCGGCGCGCCGAACAGCCGGCCCTCTACGGGCGCTTCGACCTCGCGTACGACGGCACCGGACCGGCCAAGCTGTTCGAGTACAACGCCGACACCCCGACCTCGCTGATCGAGGCGGCCGGCCCGCAGTGGTTCTGGATGGAGGAGCGCTTCCCCGCCGCCGACCAGTGGAACTCGCTGCACGAGCGGCTGGTCGCGTCCTGGGCCCGACAGAAGCACCTGCTGCCGTCCGGCCCGGTGCACTTCGCCCACTCGCGCGGCGACACCGAGGGCGAGGACTGGATGACCACCCTCTACCTCCAGGAGTGCGCCGAACAGGCCGGCATCGAGACGGTCGGCATCGCGATGGAGGACATCGGCTGGGACGGCCTCTCCGGCCGGTTCGTCGACCTCGAACACCGCTTCATCCGCTCGGCGTTCAAGCTCTACCCGTGGGAGTGGCTGGCCGAGGACGAGTTCGGCGAGCAGCTGCTGGACGTCATCGACCACGGCGGCGGCACCGGCTCCACCCTCTGGATCGAGCCGGCCTGGAAGATGCTGCTCTCCAACAAGGCGCTGCTGGCGGTGCTCTGGGAGCTCTACCCGGGCCACCCCAACCTGCTGCCCGCCTACCTGGACGGCCCGCGTGAACTCGCCGACCCGGGCGGCCCCGGGTACGCGGCCAAGCCGCTGCTCGGCCGGGAGGGCGCCGGCATCCGGATCGTCGGACCGGACGGCGCCGAGACCCGGCTCGCCGACTGGGCCGGCGACCCGGACCGCTACGGCGCCGAGGGCCACTGCTACCAGCAGTACCACCCGCTGCCCGACTTCGACGGCAACCGCCCGGTGCTCGGCACCTGGGTGATCGACGGCGAGGCGGCGGGCCTCGGCATCCGCGAGACGGACGACAGCCCGATCACCCACCAGGGCGCCCGCTTCCTGCCGCACGTCATCGTCTGACCGGCCCGTGAGGGGTGCGGGTGCGGGACCGGCCGGTCCCGCACCCGCCGCGGACCACCCGGGGTCAGTCCTGCGCCGTCAGGTGGTCCACGCAGGCGGCGACGGCCAGCAGCAGCCCCACGTCCGCGCCGTCGGCCACCTCCACGCCGTAGGTGTCACGGATCCGGAACCACTTGCGGGAGATCCGGGCGAGCTCGTCGCCGTGCTCGTCCTCGATCCGGTAGTCCTTGTCGATCAGGTCCCCGTGGACCTTCAGCTCGCCGCCACCGGCCAGCTCCACCAGGTACTTGTCGCGGAACGGCGTGAACAGCTTCTCCCGGACGGTCGCCACCACCTCGCCGTCGGCGTCCTCGATCCTCATCGCGTCCCGGACGGTGAACGCCTTCTCCTTCACCACCGCGATCACCCGGCCGTCGGCGTCCTTCAGCTCGAAGGTGTCGCGCAGCCGCAGCACCTTGCCGTCCACCAGGAACGCCTTGTGCCCCTGATCGTCCTCGATCCAGTAGTCGTCACCGATCGCGAACAGCTTCTCCCTGACCAGGTACCGCATACCGCCTCCTTCGCGTGGACGTGCGATCCATTCGACCCGATCGGCCTCCCCGTGCGAAGCACCGCCACACGACGGAGTTGAATGGGCCCGTGGACCGCTCCGATCCGTCCGACGTCACCGCTGCCGCAGCCGTCACCGACGACACCGCCGTTACCGACGACACCGCCGTCACCGCCGTCACCGCCGCCACCTCCGCCACCTCCGCCGTCCTGCGTACCGAGCGCCTGGACCTGCTGCCGATCGGCCCCGAGCACGCCGAGGGGATGGCCGCCGCCCTCGCCGACCCGGACCTCTACACCTTCACCGGCGGCGGACCGGCCACCGCCGACGCCCTGCGGGCCCGCTACGCCCGGCTCGCGGCAGGCTCTCCCGATCCCGCCGAGGCATGGGGCAACTGGGCGCTCCGGCTGCGCGCCGACGGCCGGCTGGCCGGCTACGTCCAGGCCACCATCGGCCCGGACACCGCCGAGATCGCCTGGGTCCTGGGCACCCCCTGGCAGGGGCGCGGCCTCGCCACCGAGGCGGCGCGCGCCCTGCTCGACCACCTCCGGGCGTCCGGCGTCACCACCGTCCTCGCCCACGTCCACCCCGACCACCGGGCCTCCGCCGCCGTCGCCCGGGCGCTCGGCCTGCGCCCCACCGACGAGCGGCAGGACGGCGAGGTCCGCTGGCGCTCGGCGCCGCGGTCCTGAGCACGGCCCGGTCCTGAGCGGATCCACTCCCGAGCGCGGTCCGGTCCCGAGCCGGCTCCGGGCACACCGAACCGTCACACTCCACCACCGGATGGTCAAGAACGGCCACGGTCGGCCATGATATCGCTGCCCCGACCGGGGTGCCCGCACGGGTGCCCCGGCGACGACGCCCGCCCGGAGACTCCCCATGCGCCGACTGACCCATGCCGAATTCCTCGCGATGCGGCGGTTCGACGCGCTGGACGGACTGCGCGCCGTCGCCGCCGTGATCGTCGTCTTCTTCCACTACGGCGGCCCGCAGTCCCGGTTCCTCTCCGGCTGGATCGGGGTGCACGCCTTCTTCGTCCTCTCCGGCTTCCTCATCACCACCCTGATGCTCCGGGAACGGGACCGGACCGGGCGCATATCGCTGCGGAACTTCTACATCCGGCGGGTGTTCCGGATCGTGCCGCTGTACTACCTGGGGCTGCTGATCACCATGGTCGCCGTCTACCGCTCCGGCCACGGCTGGGCGGTGCTGATGGACCACCTGCCGAACTACCTCGGCTTCATGAACGAGTACCACCTCGCCGGCGACACCCCGTACCTGCACACCTGGACCATCGGCATCGAGCAGAAGTTCTACCTGGTCTGGCCGCTCGCGCTGATCCTGGTCGGCCTGATCTCCGACCGGCTCCGCATCCCGCTCGCCGTGGCCGCGATCGCCCTCGTCCTGGTGCCGTACAACGAGACCTGGAAGGGCATGGGCCTGCACTACTCGGTGCTGCTGATCGGCGCGCTGCTCGCCGTCGTGCTGCACAGCCGCCGCGGCTTCGCCCTGCTCAGCCCGCTGACCCACCCGGTGATCGGCGCGGTGGCCGGGGCCGGCTTCCTCGTCCTGCACGCCCACCTGCCGGACCTGACCGACCACTTCGGCAGCGAGCAGCCCACCATCTTCCTCTTCGGCCTCGGCGTCGCCCTCCTGCTGCCCACCCTGCTCGGCCCCGGCCCGGGCCGCCTGCTGCTCTCGCTGCGCCCGCTGGTCTTCGTCGGCGAGCGCTCCTACGGCCTCTACCTGCTCCAGGCCTCGGCCGTCAGCCTCACCGCCGCCCTGGCCCCGTGGCTGCCCGGCGGCACCCCGACGTTCGCCGCCGCCGTCTGCCTGGTCGCGCTGGCCGCCGCCGACCTGCTGCACCGCCGCCTGGAGACACCGATGATCGAGGCCGGCCGCCGTCTGATCACCTGGTGCGACACCGTCTCCCGACGGGCCCGCCCCACCGTGCCCACCCCGGCCGTCGCCCCCGACGCCACCGCCGACCTCCCGGCCACCCCCGCCCTCGCCGGCAGCCCCCGCCCGGAGTGACCACCCGCCCGGAGTGACCACCCGCCGGAAGCCCCCGGCGGCCGGGCGCAATCCCCCGCCGACCGCCGGAATGAGGAGCACCCCACGTGCGGTTTGATGGGGGTATGGCATCTCGTGCACGTGTACGCGCCCCCGAGCTGGTCGGGGCAGGCGGTTGGCTGAACACCGGCGGCAAGGACCTCACCCTCGCCGACTTCCGGGGCAAGATCACCGTCCTGGACTTCTGGAAGTCCTACACAATGTAGGGATCTCCAGAGGGGGCGTGCATGCACCACCACACGCTGTGTGACCTGTACCTACGGCTGTCCTTGGACCGGGACGGCAAGACGGCGATCGAACGGCAGGAAGCCGACTGCCGAGCATGGGCCGAACGCAACGGGCTGACCGTCCGCAAGGTCCACATCGACCGGGGACGCTCCGGCTTCAAGGACGTCGAGCGCAAGGGGTTCGACTCCGCCCTTGCCTCCGTCACGGCGGGCGTCGTCGGGACACTGATCGTGTGGAAGCTGGACCGGCTGTCCCGCAAGGGCATCGGCCAGGTCGGCAAGGTCCTGGACGACATCGAGAAGGCCGGCGGCCGTCTCGTGTCCGTCGTAGACGGCCTCGACACCTCGAACGACTCGGCCCGCATGGTCGTCGCCATGCTCGCCGAACTCGCCCGGTCCGAGTCGAAGAACCTCGGCACCCGCGTGGCCCACGCAAAGCGGCACCTGCGTCGACAGGGCCAGTGGATCGGCGGACAGCCCCCATACGGGCTGCTGGTCGACCCGACCACGAAGAAGCTGACGCACGACCCCGAGACGGCCGTCTACGCCCGCCTCATCGCGGATGACGCGCTGGCCGGCAAGTCCCTCGTACAGATCGCCCGGCTGCTCAACGAGTACGACATCCCCTCAGCGCGGGGTGGCCAGTGGAACGCCGCGAGCATCATGAACCTGGTCAAGTCGCCTGCCTTCGCCGGACTCATGCCCGAGACCGAAACCATCGAAGCCGAGGACGGCAGCCGGAAGTTCACCAGCCGTGTGTTCCCCTACCGAGACCCCGAAACGCTGGACACGGTCAACATCGGCGAGGGGATCGTCACGGTCGGCGAGCGCGAGCGGATCATCCGGCAGCTCGAATCCCGGACCCGTGTCCACGCGGGCAAGCGGATGCCGAAGCCGAACGGCACGGCGCTGCTCACCAGTCTGGTGTTCTGCGACGTGCCAGGGTGCGGTCGCCGGATGCACAAGGTAGGCAACAGCTACCAGTGCATGGCCCGCCGGGCGGGCAACCAGTGCCCCGGCGCCAGTGCCATGGCCGACCGGGTGGACGCGTACGTGTCCGAGCGCTTCCTGTCGCTGCTCCCCGCTCTGGAGTTGGACGACCCGCTGTTGGTGACCATCGCTGACCGATGGGTGAAACGAACTGACCCCGAGACCTTCGCCAAGCGAGACGCCGTAGCCGACGAGATCACCGATCAGGAAGCCCGGTTGGCCGACCTCGAAGAAGCACGCTACGTCCGTCGCGAGTTCGACCGCCCTGGTGCTCTCGACCGATACGAACGTCTCGCCACCCGGCTCCAGAGCCGCATCGACGGCCTGCGCGCCGACCTCGCCAACATCCCACTCCCCGCCGTCGACATCACTCCGATGCTGGACAGCGAATTGCTGTACCCGGCTTGGGAGGCTTCGACGCGGGATGAGAAGCGGGACCGCCTGTCCCTGGCCATAGACGGCGTGTTCATCAGCAAGGGCGAACGCGGGAAGCGCTTCATCCCGGAGCAGCGGGTCCGCATCAAGTGGGCCGAGATCAAGGAATAGTCTCCACCGCCACAGCGGGGCCGATGGTGGCTTGGTGTTTTGACGCCTCTTCTCAACTCACCATAGAGATTTCTAAGGGAAGCCAGGATCGACGTCCCAAACACCAAACCACCACTGGAAGGGCTTGCGCTCCAGACAGCCAGAGCCGCAGCGCATAGAGAGAAACAAACGCGGGAGTCGTCACGGTACGTCATGACTCCTCCATCGTCGTCACTCCTCGTAGCGCCAGGGGGCGAAAGTGCCGAAACTTTGGGGCTCTCCAGGTTTCTTCTTACTCGTGTTAAGAGGTTTAGAAATAAGGGGTTAGTCGGGCACTTTGGCCACTCCGGGACCATGGGGGAGGGGGATGACCCCGACGACGCATCCCGCCGACCGCTGAGGTGCTGGTTCTCACAAGCCGTACGAGTCTGGGGAAGGTGGCTGCTCCCAAGGCGCCCGCACGAGTCGCCCGCCACCTCAGCCAGAGTGTGAGCAGCATCGCGAAGGCGCTCGGGGTCAGCCGGGCGACCCTGTACCGGCACCTGGAGGACGCCGAGTCGTAGCCGCCGCGTCCGTCGTGAGAGCCGTCTGCCCGCTGCGGGTAGGCGGCTGTTTGCCGTCCTGGGAGCCTCGGGCAGGGCGCTGTGAGAGTTCACGATCTGTGGCCGCTGGCGATCCCGGCCCCAGCTCGAAACACGCGTCCTGGGTACGCAGCCGATTTCCTGCCCCACGGTGATCAACTAGCCGCCTATGCAAGAGACTTCAGATCAAGAGCTGTAGAGAAACGGGGTCGCGAAGGCACCTCTAACGGTCGCTAACGGGGTGCTCGGTGCACTGAAGGCGAGTCCGCGAGGCACGTTAGCGCCACGGGTGGTTGGCTTCTCGCAGTCTGGTGAGCAGATCTGCCCGCCGGTCGCGCTCCTCGGGCGTCAACGGGGCGTCGCTGAACTCCTCCGGAGACAGGACCGGTCGGAGCGCGGTGGGCCGCGATGGGGGGGACGGGTGGGACCTCATCCAGCCGAACGGGTCCACGGGCGCAGCATCCTCACAAGGGCCTTCCGTGGGGGCCTGCGGGGCTCTCATCCGCCATGGCGCACCGCCAGGCACTCCCCGTCGTCCACGTGCTGGGCACGCCACTTGGCGACCTTGCGCAGGATCGTGGGCATGTCCGGGTACTGCGCCTCCATGCCGTCGAAGAGGCCGCACCCGGGGCACTGGCCGGCGTCCGGGGCGGTCTCGGTCGTGATCGGCAGGATGCGTCCGACGATCGACATGTGGCTAACTCCCGTCACAGGGCACCGTCGTGCCCTGGCACTCGGGCAGCGCTCGGGTGACCGCCCAGGCCGACATCCCGGTGTCGTGGTCGCTGACACGGTTGAACGACGCCAACGTCCTGCGACGCACCGCCCTGCGTTCGGGGGACATCTGCGCACTCCGGTTCTTCGCCGTCATTGGTCTTCCTCCGCCGAGTTGTCACCAAGATCTGACAGCGCCCGGGACGGTGAAACCTCGCGCAAAGGACACTTCAGAACGTCCCTCACGCGGTACAACGTCCCTACAAGAGTCCGGGCTTTGCGGGGAGACACGCGAGATGCCGAACGAGAGACTGAAAGCCGTTATGGCGGCGGGTGGTTGGACGTGCGCCGCCCTGGCGAACAAGGCCGGCGTCGACACCAAATCCGTCGAGCGTTGGGCCAATCAGAACCGTACGCCCCGATTGGGGACGGCCCGTGCGGCTGCCGAAGCGCTGGGAGAAGACATGTTCGCTCTGTGGCCGAGTCTGCGGCAGCCACGTGCCGCGCGGGCGATAAGCCCCGAACTGGTGGCCCTGTACGAGCAGCGGGCCGACCTACCGGTATCCGCCATCGTGAACTTGCTGGAGAAGGCCACCGAGCACATCGACGTGCTGGTCTACGCCGCTGTCTTCCTCCACGAGGCCTACCCACGGCTCAACGATCTGCTCCGGGAGCGCGCCGCCGAGGGCTGTACGGTCCGGATCGCCATCGGCGACCCCGCGAGCGAGAACGTGAGGCAGCGCGGGGAGGAGGAGAGGTTCGGTCACGGCATCGAGTCCCGGTGCAGGCTGGCTATCATGCACTACCGGCCGCTCCTCTGCACGCCCGGCATCGAGATCCGCACGCACGGCACCACGCTCTACAACAGCCTCTGCCGGGCCGATGACCAGTTGTTGGTGAACGCCCACGTGTGGGGCGTGAACGCCTTCGGAGCGCCCGTCTGGCACCTTCGACGGACAGGTGCGGGAACACTCTTCGACACCTACGCTTCGAGCTTCGATGCGGTGTGGAGCACCGCCCGACCGGTCGAGGAGAGCTGATCCGTGGCACGCACCGAGTACTACGACGATCCCGACGCCCCCAAGCCCAACCGACTGGTGGTCGCAGCGTCCGCCGTCGTGACGGACGAGGCCGGGCGCATCCTGCTCCAGCGACGGGTCGACAACGGCCTGTACGCCCTGCCCGGCGGGACGATGGATCTCGGCGAGTCGCTGCCGGGCACGGCCGTGCGGGAGGTCTTCGAGGAGACCGGCCTGGAAGTCGAGATCACCGGCCTGGTCGGCACGTACACCGACCCGCGTCACGTCATCGCCTACTCGGACGGCGAGGTGAGGCAGCAGTTCAACGTCTGCTTCACCGCCCGCGTGACGGGCGGCGCGCTGCGCATCTCCGACGAGTCCACCGATCTCCGCTTCGTCCTCCCCGAGGAGATCGCAGACCTGCCGATGCACCACACCCAGCACCTCCGGCTCCGGCACTTCCTGGAGCAGCGGACTTCTCCCTACCTCGGCTAGACCGGCGACCCAAGCCTTCCCGGCAGAGGTGACCAGCCTTACTCTGCAGGTGGCTTCGGTTCGATCTCTGGGTTCCTGCTGTCATGGACGGGAAGTACTCGATTCGCCGCATCTTCGGGCGTCGGGGCCAGCCCCAGGGCCCGCATCGCCGTGATGGACCTGAGCCGATCCCTCAGCGCCGGATCTTCGACTCGATCGATGAGGTCGAGCGACTGCTGAAAGGTGTGATCCGAGCGAAGTTCCTCGCTGACACGATCTGCCTGCGCAGTCAGATGCCTGCGTGCCCGGTTTGCGTGCAGCGCGAAGGCACCACCACACGTACTGATCAATACTCCGCTCAGGCCCGTCATCAGTCCTGCGGTGCTGCTGGCAGCTGAGCCGTGGCGGAACAGGACGAGAGCTGCGCCGCATAGCAAGATGACCGATCCCGCCGACACGAAGAACATGCTCAGCCGGAAGGTATTGCCGGCTTGCGTGAGTGCCTGCTCCCTGAAAGAGGCGAGAAACCTCTCTCTGGGATCCTCAACCGTCGTCGACTGCGTGGTGGTCGAGGCGTTGCCGATGAATACGTTCTGAACACTGGCCCCTTGCACGATCGCCCCATGGACAGTGCCACCAGTGAACTCGAACGGGCCGCGCCTCTCCTCTGCCTGTCCGTCGCCGGTTTCGTCCCTGTCGTCCGGCATGAGTCCCCTTCGAGAACTATCGGTCGCCACGGCATACCCAAGGAGAAAAACCTTAGCGACGCGCCCGGCAAGGCGTGTGGTGGATGCAGAACTTTGCGGCCGATCAAGGGGGCAGAGATCTCTGGCAGCGCGCTGTCCTTCCGTCCTTGGTCACGCCAACGTCGACCGCTGGATGGAATGGCTCCACCGACCATGCGGTTGGATGAGGACATGGCTTCTCGTGCACGTGTCCGCGCCCCCGAGCTGGTCGGCGCCGGTGGATGGCTCAACACAGGCGGCAAGGAACTCAAGCTTGCCGACCTGCGAGGTAAGTGTGTCGTACTAGACTTCTGGACCTTCTGCTGCATCAACTGTCTGCACGTCCTGGACGAGCTCCGTGAGCTGGAGGAGAAGCACCGCGACACCGTGGTGATCGTCGGCGTGCACTCGCCCAAGTTCGTGCACGAGGCCGACCACCAGGCCGTGGTCGACGCCGTCGCCCGGTACGAGGTGCACCACCCGGTGCTGGACGACCCGGCGCTCGCCACCTGGAAGCAGTACGCGGTGCGCGCCTGGCCGACGCTGGTGGTGATCGACCCCGAGGGGTACGTGGTCGCCCAGCACGCCGGTGAGGGGCACGCGCACGCCATCGCCCGGCTGGTGGAGGAGCTGGAGGAGGAGCACGCCGCCAAGGGCACGCTGCGCCGCGGCGACGGTCCGTACGTGGCGCCGGAGCCCACCGCGGGGGACCTCAAGTTCCCCGGCAAGGCCGTCCGGCTGCCGAACGGGCACTTCCTGGTCGCCGACTCCGGGCACCACTCGCTGGTCGAGCTGGCCGAGGACGGCGAGAGCGTCGTCCGCCGGATCGGGGACGGCGTGCGCGGCCTGGTCGACGGCACCTCCCCCCGGTTCAGCGAGCCGCAGGGCCTCGCCCTGCTCCCCGAGGGCTCGGCCTACGACGTGATCGTGGCCGACACCGTGAACCACGCGCTGCGCGGCGTCCGGCTGGCCGACGGCAGCGTCGACACCCTGGCCGGCACCGGCCGGCAGTGGTGGCAGGGCTCGGCCACCGAGGGCCCGGCCCGCGAGGTCGACCTCTCCTCGCCGTGGGACGTCGCCTGGTTCGACGGCGAGGTCTGGATCGCCATGGCCGGCGTCCACCAGCTCTGGGCGTACGACCCGGCGGCCGGCACCGTCCGGGTCGCGGCCGGCACCACCAACGAGGGCCTGGTCGACGGCCCCGCCGCCGAGGCCTGGTTCGCCCAGCCGTCCGGCCTGGCGGTCTCGGCGGACGGCGAGCGGCTCTGGGTGGCCGACTCGGAGACCTCGGCGCTGCGTTCGGTTTCACGTGAAACGAAGGCGGTCGAGACCGCCGTCGGCACCGGCCTCTTCGACTTCGGGCACCGCGACGGCGAGGCGGGGCAGGCGCTGCTCCAGCACCCGCTGGGCGTCACCGTGCTGCCCGACGGCTCGGTGGCCGTCAGCGACACCTACAACCACGCGCTGCGCCGCTTCGACCCGGCCGGCGGCGAGGTGACCACGCTCGCCACCGACCTGCGCGAGCCCTCCGGCGCGGTGCTGGTCGACGACGACATCGTGGTGATCGAGTCCGCCCGGCACCGGCTCACCCGGCTGCGGCTGCCCGAGGAGGCCGTCCGGGTCGAGTCGGTGGCGCACCGCACCCAGCGGGCCGCCACCGAGGTCGCCGCCGGCGCGTTCCAGCTGGACGTGGTCTTCTCGGCGCCCACCGGCCAGAAGCTGGACGAGCGCTACGGCCCGTCCACCCGGCTGCTGGTCAGCTCCACGCCGCCCGAGCTGCTGGTCTCCGGCGCGGGCGCGGACTCCGCGCTCTCCCGCGAGCTGGTGCTCTCCGACCAGGTGGCCGAGGGCGTGCTGCACGTCTCGGCGATGGCCGCCTCCTGCGACGACGACCCGGAGATCGAGTTCCCGTCCTGCCACGTCCACCAGCAGGACTGGGGCGTGCCGGTGAAGCTGACGGCGGACGGCACGCGCCGGCTGCCCCTGGTGCTCGCCGGGATGGAGTAGCCGCGTTCCGGGCGACGCCAGGGAACGCCGAAGGGCCCGGCCACCCGGCCGGGCCCTTCGGCGTCGGGGTCCGTGGACCCCCGGGGCGTGCTCAGCCCTCCAGGAAGGCCTTGATCGCGGACGCCAGCAGGAACGGGTCGTCCGCCCCGCACAGCTCGCGCGCCGAGTGCATGGACAGGGCCGCGATGCCGCAGTCCACCGTGCTGATCCCGAGCCGCGCCGCGGTGATCGGGCCGATCGTCGTACCGCAGGGCATGGCGTTGTTGGAGACGAAGGTCTGCCACGGCACGCCGGCCTTCTCGCAGGCCGCCGCGAAGACCGCCCGGCCGATACCGTCGGTCGCGTACCGGTTGTTGACGTTGACCTTCAGGATCGGTCCGCCGTTGGGCATCGGGTGGTGCCCCGGCTCGTGCCGCTCGCTGTAGTTCGGGTGGACGGCGTGGCCCATGTCGGAGGAGAGGCAGACGGTGCCGGCCAGCGCCCGCGCGCGGTCCTCCGGGCTGCCGCCGCGCGCGTAGACGCTGCGCTCCAGCACGTTGCCGAGCAGCGGGCTCTGCGCGCCGGTGTCCGACTCGCTGCCGGTCTCCTCGTGGTCGAAGGCGGCCAGCACCGGGATGTACGGCAGGTCGTCGCCGGCCACGGCGGCCAGCGCGGCGGTGGCCGCGTGCACCGAGAGCAGGTTGTCCAGGCGCGGTCCGGCCAGCAGCTCGCGGTCCCGGCCCAGGTAGCTGGCGGGCTGCACGTCGTGCGTCATGAGGTCCCAGCCGGCCACCTCGGCGGCGTCCACCCCCGCGCGCTGGGCGACGTAGTCGATCAGCGAACCCTCGTCGACCGGGCCGAGGCCCCAGATCGGGGTCAGGTGGCGCTGCTTGTCGAGCTTCATCCCCTCGTTGACCTGGCGGTCCAGGTGGATCGCCAGCTGCGGCACGCGCAGCAGCGGCTCGTCCAGCTGCACCAGCCGCGAGCTGCCGTCCCGCAGCGCGAGGCGCCCGGAGAGGCCGAGGTCCCGGTCGAGCCAGGTGTTCAGCGGCACGCCGCCGTAGATCTCCACCGCGACCTGTCGCCAGCCCGCCGACCCGGTGTCCGGCACCGGCTTCACCCGCAGGTTCGGGGAGTCGGTGTGGGTGCCCACGACGCGGAACGGCGTCTGCGGACCGGCGCCCTGCGGCACGTACCAGGCGATCAGCGCGCCGCCCCGGATCACGTAGCGGCCCCCGGCCGTCGCGTCCCAGGCGTCCGTCTCGGCCACCTGCCGGAATCCCGCCTTCTCCAGCCGCTCGGCGGCGCTGGCGACCGCGTGGTAGGGCGACGGTGAGGTACCGAGGAAGGCAATCAGATCATCGGTGTGCGTCCGGTCGAAGAAAGCCTGACGGGCGGCGGTCGACATGCTGCTCCTGAGTCGAGGGAGGGCTGAAGCCGGATGGGGGGTCGGCTTCGCACCTTGAGCATATGCCCGTACACGGACAGGACACTCGGATCCCCCCAACGGATGCAGAACGCGGACAGAAACGTGAACTGACGCCGCGCCGGGCCCCGCGCACCCTGCGACCGCGCCCGGTAGCGGACCGTCATCCCGGGCCCGTGACCGGGGCGGCGGCCCGCCGGGGCGGCCGGGCCCGGGCACACCGAAGGGCCCGGTCGAGGAACCGGGCCCTTCGGTGTGAGGGTGGGGTCAGGCGGTCATCGGGGGTGCGGGCGTCAGAACGCCTCCTCCGCCAGGTCCATGATCTCGTTGTCGATGCCCTCGGCGATCAGACGCTGCGAGCCGACGGTCGGCAGGATGTTCTTGGCGAAGAAGCGGGCCGCCGCGACCTTGCCCTGGTAGAAGGCGACGTCCTTCTCCGAGGCGCCGGCCTCCAGCTTGGCCAGGGCCACCGCGGCCTGGCGCAGCAGCAGCCAGCCGACCACGACGTCGCCGGAGACCATCAGCAGGCGGGTGGTGTTGAGGCCCACCTTGTACATGTTCTTGACGTCCTGCTCGACCGAGGAGAGGTCCGCCAGCAGCTTGCCGACGATCGCCTCCAGGTCGCCGGCGGCCTTGGCGAGCAGCTCGCGCTCGGCGGCCAGGGCGTCGCCGCCCGCGGCCGAGCCGAGGAACTTCTGGATCTGCTCGGACAGCGCGGTGAGCGCCTGGCCGCCGTCCTTGACGATCTTGCGGAAGAAGAAGTCCTGGCCCTGGATCGCGGTGGTGCCCTCGTAGAGGGTGTCGATCTTGGCGTCCCGGATGTACTGCTCGATCGGGTACTCCTGCAGGTAGCCGGAGCCACCGAAGGTCTGCAGGGACTGGGCGAGCTGCTCGTAGGACTTCTCCGAGCCGTAGCCCTTGACGATCGGCAGCAGCAGGTCGTTCAGGCGCTCGGCGGCCTCGTCGCTCTCGCCGCGCAGGCGGGCGGCGAGCACGTCGTCCTGGGTGGAGGCGGTGAGCAGGACCAGCGCGCGCATGCCCTCGGCGTACGCCTTCTGGGTCATCAGCGAGCGGCGCACGTCCGGGTGGTGCGTGATGGTGACGCGCGGGGCGGTCTTGTCCAGGAACTGCGAGATGTCGGCGCCCTGCACGCGCTCCTTGGCGTACTCCAGCGCGTTCAGGTAGCCGGTGGAGAGGGTGGCGATGGCCTTCGTGCCGACCATCATCCGGGCGAACTCGATGATCTTGAACATCTGGCGGATGCCGTCGACCTTCTCGCCCAGCAGCCAGCCCTTGGCCGGGTGCTTGGCGCCGAAGGTCATCTCGCAGGTGTTCGAGGCCTTGAGGCCCATCTTGTGCTCGACGTTGGTCGCGTAGACGCCGTTGCGCTCGCCGAGCTCGCCGGTCTCCCAGTCGAAGTCGTACTTCGGCACGATGAAGAGGCCGAGGCCCTTGGTGCCCGGCTTGCCGCCCTCGGGGCGGGCCAGCACCATGTGGATGATGTTCTCGGACATGTCGTGCTCGCCCGAGGTGATGAAGCGCTTCACACCCTCGATGTGCCAGGAGCCGTCCTCCTGCTTGACCGCCTTGGTGCGGCCGGCGCCGACGTCCGAACCGGCGTCCGGCTCGGTCAGCACCATGGTGGAGCCCCAAAGGCGGTCGGTCATCCGCTTGGCGACCTCCAGCTGCTCCTCGGTGCCCTCGTCGGCGATGACGCCGGCGAAGGCCGGGCCGGAGGAGTACATCCAGATGGCCGGGTTCGAGCCGAGGATCTGCTCGGCGAAGCCCCAGATCAGCGAGGACGGGGTGACCTGGCCGCCGATGGACTCCGGGATGCCCAGACGCCACCACTCGGCGTCCATGAAGGCCTGGTAGCTCTTCTTGAACGTGTCCGGGATCGGCGCGGTGTTCGTCTCCGGGTCGAAGACCGGCGGGTTGCGGTCGGTGTCGGTGTAGGAGGCGGCGAGGTCATTCTCGGCAAGGCGCGTGATCTCGCTCAGGATGTTCTTCGCGGTCTCGACGTCCATGTCCGCGAACGGTCCGGTGCCGTAGACCTGCTCGCGGCCGAACACCTCGAAGAGGTTGAACTCCACGTCCCGCAGGTTGGACTTGTAGTGACCCATCGCCGTTTTCTCCGGTTCGTCGCTTCCGGGAGACCGCCGCGTTCGGGCGCCCCGTACCCACCAGTAGGCATCATGATGCTACCCAGCGGTAACATGTTTCAAGCCCCTGACCGTGAATCCGCTATGAACGTGGTCACGTCCCACAAGGCGGGACGGCCACTCCTTGTCAGGATCGACGCCCGCACGGGCGGGTGCGCTCCCGCTAGCCTGTCCGTGTGTACGGCTATGACCAGAACGCATACCCGGGTGATCCCTACCAGCAGCAGGCGGGACCGCAGCCGGGCATGAACGGCATGCCCGGCGCCGGCCCCGGCCCGTACGGCGAGCAGCCGCAGGCGGCGCAGCAGCAGTCCCTCTACCCCGAGCCGTCCCCGCCGTCGCTGGCGGACGCGGTCCGGGCCTTCACCACCGGCTCGATGGCGGTGGAGGACTTCCAGGCCATCTTCATCACCTCCAAGGTGCACTGCCCGCGCGGCGAACGCCCCGGATTCCTGGCGCTGCACAACACGCCGACCCCGGTGATCCCGATGTTCAGCTCGCTGAAGGAGCTGCGCCGCTACGCCGGCAAGGACTCGAAGCACTTCACCGTCACCGGTGCCGAGGTGCTCGACCTGCTGCCGACCGGCTACGGCTTCGCGCTGGACATGGAGGGCGAGCACCGGATGGTGTTCGACGCCAAGGCGGTCGAGCAGATGGTCGACTTCACCATGCGCCGCATGTACGGCTGACGACCCGCCCGGCCGCCGGCCCCACCGCCGCGGCCGGCGGGCCCCGCGCAACGGACCCCGGCCCTCCCGTCGGGACATAGTTCAATGTTCAACTTGCTTCTTGTTGAGAGTTGAACTAACCTCGTGGACGTAGGCAAGAGGAACCCCCGAAGGAGGCCGACATGCCAGCCGTGACCGTCGAAAACCCGCTCGTTCTGCCGCGTATCGCGGCGCCCGCCGCCGACTCCCGGCCGCGTCCCGTGCTGGCCGTGTCGACCGCCCCCAGCGGCTTCGAGGGCGAGGGCTTCCCGGTCCGCCGCGCCTTCGCGAAGATCAACCAGAAGTACCTGGACCCGTTCATCATGATGGACCAGATGGGCGAGGTGGACTACGCGGCCGGCGAGCCGAAGGGGACCCCCTGGCACCCGCACCGCGGCTTCGAGACGGTCACGTACATCATCGACGGGACCTTCATCCACCAGGACTCGCACGGCGGCGGCGGCGTCATCACCGACGGCGACACCCAGTGGATGACGGCCGGCTCCGGCCTGCTGCACATCGAGACCCCACCGGAGTCGCTGGTGATGTCCGGCGGACTCTTCCACGGGCTGCAGCTCTGGGTGAACCTGCCCGCCGCGGACAAGATGATCGCGCCCAAGTACCAGGACATCCGCGGCGGCAGCGTGAAGCTGCTCGCCTCGGAGGACGGCGGCGCGCTGGTCCGCCTCATCGCCGGTGACATCGCGGGCCACCAGGGCCCCGGCGCCACCCACACGCCCATCACGATGATCCACCTCACCGTGAACCCCGGCGCCCGGGTCACCCTCCCCTGGCGGGCCGACTTCAACGGCCTGGCCTACGGCCTCGCCGGCAGCGGTTCGGCGGGCACCGAGCGGCGCCCGTTCCACCTGGGCCAGGCCGTCGTCTTCGGCGAGGGCGACTCCCTCACCATCCGGGCCGACGACGCCCAGGACTCCCGGAGCGAGGGCTTCGAGGTCGTCCTGCTCGGCGGGCTGCCGATCCGGGAGCCGGTCGCCCACTACGGCCCGTTCGTGATGAACAGCCACCGCGAGCTCCAGCAGGCCATGGAGGACTTCCAGGCCGGCCGCCTCGGCACCATCCCCGCCGGCGCCAACTGAACACCGCGGGACCGGCGTCGGGGTGAGATCGGCGAGGTCCGCCGCGCGGTCCGCGCTCCAGGACCACACCACCGGCAGCCGGCCAGGTCCCCGATAGGCCATCAGCTCC